>NZ_CP102578.1:10342282-10651086 GCF_042230915.1 Archangium gephyra
GGAGGGCCTGCGCCACAACATCCGCGTGGGCGTGCAGTACATGGCCGCCTGGCTCGGGGGCCTGGGCTGCGTGCCGCTCTACAACCTCATGGAGGACGCGGCCACCGCCGAAATCTCACGCGCCCAGGTGTGGCAGTGGATCCACCACCGCGTGCCGCTGTCCGATGGCAAACCCGTCACCGTGGAGCGCTTCCGCCAGGTGCTCGCCGAGGAGATGAAGAAGGTCGAAGCCGAGGGCGCCAACGAGCGCTACGGCGCCGACCGCATGAAAGAGGCGCGCGAGCTCTTCGAGAAGCTCTCCACCGCACCGCGGTTCGAGGACTTCCTCACCCTGCCCGCCTACGAAGCACTCGTGTCGCACGACCCTTTCTCTTCCAAGCCTTGATTCATATCTCTCGTTCGAGGAGCCAGAACATGTACGACGCCGTGACGACCACGAATGACGCCTCGCCCCACGCCAAGCTCCACGCTCAGCGCTTCGAGGGCATCACCCGTAACTACTCGCAGGCGGACGTGGAGAAGCTGCGCGGCTCCATCCGCATCAGCTACACACTGGCGGAGATGGGCTCCAAGCGGCTGTGGGAGCTGCTGAACACCAAGGACTATGTGCACGCGCTCGGCGCCCTCACCGGCAACCAGGCCGTGCAGATGGTGCGCGCGGGCCTCGAGGCCATTTACCTCTCCGGCTGGCAGGTCGCCGCCGACGCCAACACCGCCGGGCAGATGTACCCGGACCAGAGCCTCTACCCGGTGGACAGCGTCCCCAACGTGGTGCGCCGCATCAACTCCGCCCTGCGCCGCGCGGATCAGATTGACTTCGCCGAGGGCAAGCGCGACCGCTACTGGTTCGCCCCCATCATGGCGGACGCGGAGGCCGGCTTCGGCGGACCGCTCAACGCCTACGAGCTGATGAAGTCGATGATTGAAGCGGGCGCCGCGGGCGTGCACTTCGAGGACCAGCTCGCCAGCGAGAAGAAGTGCGGCCACATGGGCGGCAAGGTGCTGGTGCCCACCAACAACTTCATCCGCACGCTGACGGCCGCGCGCCTGGCCGCCGATGTCATGGGCGTGCCCACCCTGCTCGTGGCCCGCACGGACGCCGACAGCGCCAAGCTGCTCATGAGCGACGCGGACGAGTACGACCACGCCTTCATCGACCGCAAGGCGGGCCGCTCCGCCGAGGGCTTCTACCGCCTCAAGGGCGGCCTGGAGTGCGCCATCGCCCGCGGCCTGGCCTACGCGCCCTACGCGGACCTCATCTGGTGCGAGACCAGCACCCCGGACCTCGACCAGGCCAAGAAGTTCGCCGAGGGCATCCGCAAGAAGTTCCCCAACAAGCTCCTGGCCTACAACTGCTCGCCCTCCTTCAACTGGAAGAAGAACCTGGACGACAAGACCATCGCGAAGTTCCAGCGCGAGCTGGGCGCCATGGGCTACAAGTTCCAGTTCGTCACCCTCGCCGGCTTCCACGCCCTCAACTACTCGATGTACGAGCTGGCCCGGACCTACAAGGACCGCGGCATGGCGGCGTACTCGGAGATGCAGCAGAAGGAGTTCGCCTCCGAGAAGGATGGCTACACCGCCACCCGCCACCAGCGCGAAGTCGGCACCGGCTACTTCGACAAGGTCGCCGAGGTCATCTCCGGCGGCTGCTCCAGCACCCTCGCCCTCAACGACTCCACCGAGACCCACCAGTTCTGAGTGGCCCCGGCCGGGCTCCTCCCAATCCGCACCGCGCGGGTCTGGGAGGAGGGGCCAGGAGCGTTACGGCACCGGCAGGTGGTAGCGCTCCACGGAGTTCTGGGCTCCCGTGCTGAAGCCGCCCAGCACGAGCACCTGGCCATCCGCGAGTTGCACGACGGCCGGCTGGTAGCGGCTCACGCTCATGGACGTCGTGGGCACCCAGGTGCCGCCGCACGGCTCGTACAGCTCGGCCGAGGAGCTGATGCCCGTCAGGTCGTCATAGCCTCCCAGGACGAGGACGAAGCCGGAGGGCAACAAGGCCGCCCCATGCATGCGGCGGGGCGAGGCCATGGCCCCCGTGGCGGAGAAGGTGCCCGTGGCCACGTCATACACCTCGGCCGAGCTGGCCGCCGGGCCTTGTGCGCCACCGGCCAGCAGCACGCGCCCGTCCTTCAGCAGCAGGGCGGTGTGCTGGCGGCGGGCCGCCGTCATCGTCCCCGCGATGCTCCAGGTGCCCGTGGCCACGTCATACACCTCGGCCGAGGCCAGTGGCACACCACTGGGGGAGAGTCCTCCCGTCACCAGGACGCGCCCATCGGGCAACAGGGTGGCGGTGTGCTGGACTCGTGCCACGGCCAGGCTCCCGGTGGCCCGGAAGGTGCCCAGGGCCGGATCATAGAGCTCGGCCAGCGCGCTCCCTCCGCCCACCACCAGCACCCGTCCGTCCGCCAACGGCGTCGCGGTGTGCTCGCTCCGGGCCGCCTGCATGGAACCGGTGGCGCTCCAGGTCCGCGTGGCCGGGTCATACACCTCGGCCGAGGCGTCCCGCTCTCCGCTCGCGCCCCCCGTCACCAGCACCCGCCCGTCCGTCAGGAGCGTCGCGGTGTGGGAGCGGCGGGTGGTGCTCGGGCTACCCGTCTGGCTCCACCCATTCGTGGCCGGGTCATACACCTCCGCCGAGGCGATGAAGCCGCCGGTGACGAGCACCCGCCCATCCGCCAGCCGGGTGGCGGTATGCAGCAGGCGGTGCGGGAGGAGGTGGCCCGCGTCCGTCCAGGTGGCCTGGAGGCCGTCCACCGCGCGTGGCTTCACCTGCACCTGCCGGGTGGCGCTGGCGCGGTGGCCGAGGGGGTCCTCCACCTCGTAGGACAGGGAGTAGGTGCCTGGCACCCAGGAGTCCACGCTTCCGGAGACGTCCACCTGCGAGGTGAGGCTGCCATGGCAGGCGTCCCTGGCCACGTAGCCCGGCTCGACGAAGGGCTGCCCGCAGGCCAGCGCGTGCACGGAGGAGCCCTGGAGGGTGAGGGTGGGCGCCTGCGTGTCCACCGCCGTCACGCGGGTGGTGCAGGACACCTGGTGGCCCGCGGTGTCCGCCGCCGTGTACGTCACCTCGGTGGTGCTGCCCACCGGGAAGGAGCGGGGCCCCTCGATGAGGGGAGGCTGGCAGGAGTCCTGGGCCACCAGGGGAGGCTCGGGGAGCGTGGCGAGCCCGCGCCCGTTGCACTCCGCGGTGATGGAGGCGGGGCACTCGAGGGTGGGCGGCTCGTCATCCACCACGGTGACGGGGAAGAAGCAGCGGGCCTGGTTGCCGGAGGTGTCGATGGCCGTGCACTGGGCCTGCGTGGTGCCGGGCGGGAAGGTGGCTCCGGAGCCCGGGTAGCACGTCGTCGTGACGGCGCCGCAGTTGTCCTGGGCGGACGTCTCGTAGCTCACCGGCGCTCCCCCCTCCCTGCACACCAGCTCGGGCACCTCCCCGGGGCAGGTGATGACCGGGGCCACCTCGTCCTTCACGGTGACGTTGGCCTCGCACCAGGAGGACAGGCCCCGCGAGTCGGTGCAGGTCAGACGCACGCGCTGGGTGCCCACGCTGTAGGGGCAGTCCGGGGTCTGCACACACGACAGCGTGTCCCCCTTGTCCGGATCATGCGAGCCATCATCCACCGAGCCGCACCCCTCGCAGGACTCCCCGGTGCGCACGGTGATGTCGGTACAGCGGGTCTCCGGGGGACGGTTGACGCAGGTGGAGGCACCGCAGCTCGGCCCATCCGCCGGGTCATCCCAGACGATTTGAATCGAGCTGCCCGCGGGCTTCTCCATCCCCTCGGTGAAGGCGAAGACCTGGATGTCGTTGTTGCAGGCCACGAGCGGGACGGTGAAGGAGAAGGACGGCTCCCTTCCACAGTCCGTGCAGAGGGTGACCTCGGGTCCGCCGTTGAGCTGGTACCAGACGCGGTCCACGACGGCCGCGCCGCTCTTCACCACGCCGGAGACGGGGAGCGTGGACGCGCTGGCGCAGCCCGGAGGCGCGGTGAGGGCCACCGCCAGCGGCGGGACGATCTTCACGTCCTGGCCACACCCCAGCGTGAGCTGGACGGGCTGGAAGTTGGCGACGCTGATGGAGCCGCTGTCACCGACCAGGGTGGCGCTGGGCGTGAGGGAGAAAGCGCCCTGCGGCAGGGTGAAGGCGACGGTTCCTCCTGGCTGCGCCATGGCGCGCCCATCCGTCACCCAGTCCCCGCCCAGGATGGCCGGGGTGCCGTAGAACCAGCCTCCCGAGTTGTAGGACGCGGGACGTCCCCTCCAGTCCTCGCCCTCGAAGCCGCCCGAGATGTCCACCCGGGGGTTGAAGAGGCGCCCGAGGCTGGCCGCGTAATACAGCGACACCTCGTTGTAGCAATACTCGTGGTCCACCCGGTGGCGCTGCTCGGGGGCCATGAGCAGGCCGTTGCCATGGCGATGGGTGTTGCCCTGCTGGCCATAGCGGTAGCGCTCCGGATCATACTGGCCCGGCCGCGTCTGGAAGTGCAGGGTGCGCTCGGACCAGAAGGACAGCGCCAGCCCCTCCTGGGACCACCAGCGCGGCTCGTCGAAGGGGCTCACCAGCACCTGCTCGTAGGTGGAGCTCAGCTCGCCGGTGGTGGGGTCGAAATGGCCCGGGAAGCTGGTGTACGAGCGCCCGCTCCCGCTGCTCGCGGCGCCCACGTAGGTGTTGTACCCCCCGGGGTTGTCCGGCCAGCCATCTCCATTGCTGTCGAAGTCCGCGTTGAAGTGCAGCGTCTGCAAGGTGTTGAAGCGCTCCGGCTGCTCCGCCACGGAGGGGTTGGCCAGGCGCACCGAGCCATAGAAATAGGAAGGCCGCATCACGTAGGCGTGACGAAGCTCCCCGTCCACCTCCTTCGTCAGCGGCGTGACCGCATCCGGGACCACGGGGTAGGAGTAGACGTAGGGCACGTTCAACAACGTGAGCTCGCGCCCCCCGCGCAGCCAGGCCGCGCTCGAAAAGTTCCAGAGGCCCTCACTGGCCCGTGGCAGCTTCCACCACGTCCCCGGGTCCGCCTCGGGCAGGTCCTGGGGTACCCAGTCCCTCCGGCCGAGAGGCCAGATGGAGTGGGAGCCGTTGATCTCGCCCCCGAAGGCCGGCTCGCCGGAGATCTGCCAGGGCCCCGTGAAGTCCCCATCCTTCGCCGCCACCCCGGGCTCCACGGGAACGCAGAGGCGCGCCACCTGATCACAGCCCACGCTCCACTCCAGCTCCCTGCGGACCACGATGTTGACGGGGCCGCCGCGCGAATCCGTCCCCCGCACGTAGTAGAGGATTTGACCCTTCCAGCTGGAGCCATCCCGCACGTACCCCGTGTACCGCTGGGGCCCGGTCTCGAACACGGAGATGGGCAGGGAGGCCCCCAGGAAGATGGGCGAGCGCTCCTCGCACGTCTCGTCCGTGCCGAACTCGAACTGGACCACGCCGGTGCACGCCTCCAGGGACACCACCGTGGGCTCCGGCTGGAGGGAGCGCGGCTTCACCGTCGCGTACTGGGTGGGGAAGCCAATCGTCCCCCGGGAGGCGTTGACGGAGTAGGAGACTCCCGCCTCGCCCCCCGCGCCGGCCTCCACCAGCATCTCGAAGGAGAAGCCCAGCGGGCTCGTGTCCTCGGCGGTGTACGCCGTGGACGAGTAGCCCCCCGGAGCGTAGCTCTGGGCACTGGCGCTGTAGCTGTTGTGCCAGGGGTCGCTCTTCAGCAGTGCCAGGATTTCAGGGTTCTTGTTGGTGATGCGCGCCGTCCCGCGCAGGACGTTGGCCGACAGCTCGACGGCACCGGGAGAGGCCGCGGCCGTGGGGGCGGCCATGGGGAAGAGGCTCGGGGCCGGGAACTCCGCCTCCCGGAGCGGTGCGGACTCCCAGGGCGGAGCGGCCGGCCCTCCAGCCCCCGCCGAGGTGGACAGCTCGGGCAACGGCGCTCCCTCGGGGAGACGGGCCACGACCTCCTGCTCCGAGGTGATGGCCGCTCGCCATTCCTTCGGCCGCGTCTCTTCCTCTGAAGTCCGCGCCGACGGGCCGCACGCCAATGCCAGACATCCCAACAACGTGAACCGGCGCAAGGCCGATGATTCCATGCGCATCCAGGTGGCTCCAACCAACGGGTGAGGCCGCCACGCCAAGGCAAGAAGCAAGCCATCTGGAACAACCTCTCGTGAACAGCCTCTGCAACCTGTTCGGGACTGCCTCCCGCTGGAGCCACCCGGCCCGGCCCGCTGTACCCCATCGGATACAGCGGAGCGCCAGCATCTGTATGCTCGCCGGTCCTACCCGCATGCACGCCCTCCACCTCCATGGCGAATGACGGAACCCGCACGACAGAGGACCGGGCCCCCTCCCAGGGCGGGCCCTGTCCACTCGGACCGGGAGACGTGCTGGCACGGCGCTACGCCATCGAGCATCTCATCGGGGAGGGGACGTTCGGGTGGGTGCTCTCGGCGATCGAGCTCTCCGCGGCGCCGCCGCGCCGTGTGGCGCTCAAGATGCTCCGGCACCACCGGGCTGCGCGCGAAGACGCCGTGCGCAGGTTCGAGCGGCGTGAGCTCGAGCTGCTGCGAAGGGTCCATGCCACGCAGAGCACCCCCCATGTCGTGCGGGCGCTCGAGCCCGGCCTCCTGTGGCACGAGGGCCTGCCCTTCATGGTGCTCGAGCTCATCGAGGGCCCCAGCCTGCGCGAGGTGATGGAGGGAGGCGTGCTCGAGCCCGAGCAGGTACGGCGGCTGGGCGCTGGGATCGCCCGGGGCCTGGCCGCCATCCACGCCGCCGGTGGCATCCACTGCGATCTCAAGCCCACCAACATCTGCCTGCGCGGTGGGAAGGAGCCGGTCATCGTCGACTCCGGCATCAGCCGGGCGCTCTGGGAAACGCAGGAGCACACCGAGCCGGGCCCGTGGCCGCTGACGCCCCGCTACGCGGCTCCCGAGCAGCTCGCCGGGAGGAAGACGGGCCCCGCCAGTGACATCTACTCGCTCGGAGTCATCCTGCACGAGCTGTTCACCGGAGAGGTGCCCTCCGGAGGCCAGCCCGCCACGGAGCGGCGGCGCATTCCGCCCGCGCTCCTCGGGCTGGTGGAGCGCTGTCTCGCGCACGACCCGGAACGGAGACCGGAGGCGCTCGACGTCGCCCGGCAATTGTCCTCCCTCGAGGAGGTGCCCCGGCGTTTCCCGGTGCGGCGTGGCCTGATGCTGCTCGCCCCGCTGCTCATCACACTGGGCGCGGTCGTCCTCATGCGAGGCGGCACGCCCCGTCCCAGGACGCTTCCCGCGCCAGGAGCGGGCGCCATGCCGGAAGACCCGGGCCCCTGGAGCCGGCGCTTCGGCGATGCCGGGGAGCAGAAGTACCTGCGGCTCGCGCTCGACCCCTGGGGCAACCCCTTCATCGCCGGATTCTTCCGGGGAAGTCTCGCGCTCGACACCGGTCCCGTGACGAGCGCGGGCCTCGACGACATCCTCGTGGCCAGGCTCGGCCCTGACGGGCGGATGCTCTGGAGCCACCGCCTCGGTGACGAGGGGATACAGGCCGCCACCGCGCTCGCCGCCGACGCCACGGGCACCCTCTTCGTGACCGGCTACTTCAGCGATGCGCTCGAGCTCGGTGGGCGGGAGTTCTTCAACTCCGCGGGCCCGGACGTCTTCCTGTCGCGGTGGAACGCGGAGGGGCGCGTGCTGTGGAGCCGGCGCTTCGGCGACGAGCAGGCGCAGTACGCCACCACCGTGGCCGTGGACCCCGAGGGCGGCGCCATCCTGGGGGGCTACTTCTACGGGACGATGGACCTCGGAGGGGAAGCGCTCGTCAGCGCCGGCCTCTCGGACGGCTTCCTCGCCCGCTTCACCGCCGACGGCCAGCTCCTGTGGGGCCAACGCTTCGGAGATTCCGGGCACCAGACGCTCCAGCATCTCACGGTGGGACCGGCCGGCCACATCGCCGTCACCGGCACCTTCGAGGGCCAGCTCGACTTCGGTGGAGGCCTCCTGAGCGGCACCGGCTCACGGGACTACTTCCTGGCCCTGTTCGACGCGAACGGGCGCTTCCTCTGGGGCCAGCACCAACCCCTGCGAGGGACCAGGGGCTCCAGCTACCCCGCCTTCGACTCGGAAGGCCACGTCATCCTCTTGAGCAGCCACGAGGGGCTCGCGGGAGTGAGGGGCATCTCCGCGAGCAAGTTCACCCCCGAGGGGCGCCTGCTGTGGAGCCACCGCCTCGGTGACACGGAGCGGATGCATCCGGCGGGTGCCGCCGCCCTGCCTGGAGGACGGCTCCTCGTCACGGGCCTGGTGGGAGGAAGCGCCGTCTTCGGCGATGGCCCCTTGCCTGGAATGGGAGGTGACGATGTCATCCTGCTCGAGCTCGGCGCGGACGGGAGCCTCCTCGGAGCCCGGCGCTTCGGAGATGCCGCGGCTCAATACGCCTATAGCGTGGCGGTGGACGCGAGCGGCCACGTGTTCCTCGCCGGCGCCTTCGAGGGGACCCTCGATCTGGGTGCCACCCCCCTGAAGAGCGCGGGCGGACCTGACCTCTTCGTGGCCCGGCTCGAGCCCTCCGCCGCCACGGCCGGAGCCCCGCCGCCGGAGGGCGGGTGTCTGGCCCCCCTCCCGGGACTGGTGGCCTGGTATCCGCTGGATGGGCCGGACCCGGGCGCCGTCCTGGGCAGGGCACGGCCCGGCCAGCTCGTTGGCGCCGTGAGCCCGGTGACGGGACGCGTCCGCGGCGCGCTGGCGCTGGAGGGGGGCTTCTTCCAGGCGCCCGACACGCAGGCGCTGGACCTCGGCGAGGGAGACCTCTCACTCGCCGCGTGGATCCGCACCACCGACGCCGAGGAGGTGAAGGTGCTCCTCGACAAGCGCCACGAGGGGCCGTCACAGAAGGACCCCGTGGTGGGCTACGCCCTGTTCCTGTACCGGGGGAGGCTGAGCTTCCAGCTCGCGGATGGAAAGGGCTCCGGCAGATGCAACATGCACCCGGGTGCCGCCTCGTGCTCCAACTACCAGTCCGGGCACTTCGTCGCCGATGGCGCGTGGCACCTCGTCACCCTCACGGTGGAGCGCGGCGCCCAGGACGGCGGCACGTTCTACGTCGATGGAGTGCCCGTGGCCCGGTTCAACCCCTTGCTCCACCCCCGGTCGCTCGACAACGGCAAGCCCCTGCGGCTCGGCAGCCGCTCCTCCAGCGAGACGGGCCTGCTCCACGGTCTCCTGGACGAGGTCACCGTGTGGAACCGCGCCCTCACTCCGGCCGAGGTCTCCCGCCTGTACCAGGCGGGAGGCGCGGGCATGTGCCACGGCGGCCCGCAAGGGCGCTAATCCTCGGAGTCTCCCCGCAACCCGTAGCGTGTCATCGCCTGCTGCATGAACTTGCGGCCCACGCCCGCCAGGGCGGCGGCACGCGAGATGTTCCACCCCGTCTCGTGCAGGGCCCGCTCGATGTACTCCCGCTCATAGGCCTCCATCACGCGCTTCCGCCCCGAGAGCAGTGGCTCCTCCAGGCTCACCCCCAGCGCGCCGGGAGCGGGCGCCCAGGAGTGGGACGCGGCGCCCGGCTCCGGGTTGCCAAGCAGGAGCGCGCGTTCCACCGCGTTGCGCAGCTCGCGGATGTTGCCCGGCCAGGACTGCGAGAGAAAAGCCTCCACCGCCTCGTCCGGCAGCGGCGTCCCCCGCGCCTGGGAGCGGACGCGCAGCTCCTTCTCGAAGTGCCGGACGAGCAGCGCGATGTCCTCCATCCGCTCCCTCAGGGGCGGCAACCGGAGGGTGATGACGGAGAGGCGGTAGTAGAGATCCTCGCGGAACCGGCCGCGGTCCACCTCCCGGGCCAGGGAGCGGCTCGTCGCCGCGACGACCCGCACGTCAACCCGCCGGGTGCCGCGGCTGCCCAGGGGACGGACCTCGCGGGACTCCAACGCGCGCAACAACTTCGGCTGGAGCTCCAGGGGCAGCTCGCCGAGCTCATCGAGGAAGAGCGTCCCTCCATGGGCCTGCTCGAAGACACCCGGACGCTCCACCGTGGCGCCAGTGAAGGCCCCCTTCTCATGGCCGAAGAGGGCGCTCTCGATGAGCGTGGGGGCCACGGCGGAGCAGTCGAAGACGACGAACGGCCCGTCAGCACGGGGGCTCGCCTCATGCAGGCCCTCGGCGGCCACTTCCTTGCCCGTGCCCGTCTCCCCCTCGATGAGCACGGTGGAGTCCGAGGGAGCAATCCGCTCGAGGAGGGAGAACACCCGCCGCATGGCGATGCTCCGGCCCAGCATCCGCCCGAAGCTCTCGCGTGTGGACAAGGGCAACTCGACCATGCCGGAGAGCATGCACAGCCGCAGGGTGGTCCCTCCGATGACGATGAGCGAATCCGGCCTGGCGAAGGCGTCACGCACCTCGATGCCGTCGAGACGCGTACCGTTGCGGCTGCCCAGGTCGACAACCCGGATGGCATCACGTTCGATGCGCAGGAGCAGATGATGGCGGCTGACCGTCGTGTCCGTCAGGACGAAGTCGCAATCCCGGCCACTCCCGAGCCGTGCCTCCAGGCCGGCCAGCTCGGCACGCCGCCCCGCGTCCGGTCCCTTGACCACTTCGACACGAATCTTGTGAACCCGGAGCTTGAGAGCACCGGGTTCCTGCTCCATCGGGTCGGTCTGGTCGTTCCGCATGTCCCGCCATGTCGGTGATGGACTCCCAGGATAGACCAGGACGGAAAACAACCAGAACAACGAGCGTTGCCGCGGGCCCGGCGGGCTCAGCTTCCCGCTCGGAGCCGCTGGTCCCCAGGCCCCCTCACTCCGGGCTCCAGCTCCACCACCCGTGCTCCCTCCGCTTCGAAGCACTCGCGCATCCACGGGTGGCAGGTGAAGGCGATGATCTGGTGGTGCTCGGACAGACGGGACAGCAGGCTCAACGTGCTCCGCGTCCGCTCCAGGTCGAAGTTCACCAGGATGTCGTCCACGATGAGCGGCAGCGCTCCTCGCGTCTCCCCGAAGTCCTGGATGACCGCCAGCCGGAACGCCAGGTAGAGCTGCTCCCGCGTTCCTCTCGACAGCTGCTCCGCGCTCCAGTCCCTCCGCGCATCGCTCACCCGCAGCTCGCGCTTGCCTCCCGCCGGGAGGAACACCCGCCGGTACCGGCCCGCCGTGAGCGCCGCGAAGTGCTCCGAGGCCAGCTGGATGACCCGCGGCTGCTGCTCCTCCTCGAAGCGCCGCCTCGCCCGCGCCAGCAGCGCCAGCCCCAGCCGATCCGTCGCGTACCGCGTCGCCAGCTCCGCCGCCCTCGCCCTCAGCCGCTCCTCCTCGATGCGCAGCGCCGCCAGCTCCTCGTCCTTCTCCCAGCGCTCGAGCTGGCTCAGCGTGGCGCCATACCCGGTGTGCAGCACCTTGAGGTGCTCGGCGCACGCGGGCTCCTGCATCCGCAACTGCGCCAGCTTCTCCTTCAGCCGCTCCTCGCCCCCCGCCGCCAGGATCGCCTCCCGCGCCGCGGGCTCCTCCAGCCCCGTGGCGGCCTCGATGCGCCACGTCAGCTCGCGCTCGCGCCGGGTGAGCGCCTCGAAGTGCTCCGCCTGCCGCGCCCGCTGGCGGAACGTCTCCTCCGTGTCGCAGCCGCCCCGGGCCAGCAGCGCCACCAGGGCCTGCTCCTCGGACTCCCGGAGCCGCGAGAACCTCGCCCTGTCCCCGGCCCACTCGTCCGCGCGCGCCCGCAGCGTCCGTGCCTCCGCGTCCCGGGCCTTCAGTTCGTCCAATGCCGAGGCCACCCGGGCGGCCACCGCCTCCACTGGCCCCAACGGAAGCCCCGCCTCCCGGGCCTCCTCGAGCAGCCGCGAGACGGCCGCGTCACAGGCCGCTTCGTCCGCGGCCAGGGCCCGCTCGTCCGCGCCCAGGTCCGCCAGCCGCTGCCGCTGCTCGGCCGCGTCGCGCCACAACGCCAACGCCCGCTGCGGAGAGAGGCCCGTGGGAAAGCCCCGCGCCTCCAGCAGCCCGGCCAGCTCCGCCCGCAGCGCCCGCACCTGCGCGTCCGCCCGCCGCCCCGCCAGCTCCGCCGCCTGCGCCTCGCGAACCACCCCGTCCCGCTCCGCCTCGCGCGCCTCCCGCTCGCGCCCGAGGTGCTCCACCCGCTCGGCCTGCCGCAGGGCCTCCGCCAGCGCCGCGTCCGCTCCGGCGAGCCCGGCCGTGGACGCCTCGGGCGTTACACCCGCCTCGCTCGTGGCCGCCACCAGCTCCCGCTCCAGCCCCAGCAGCCGTCCCATCAGGGTGTCCAGCGCCGACTGCAGCCGGGCCAGCTCCTGCGCTCGCTGCTGCTGGCGCGCGGCATGGGCCTCCACGTTCCGCTGGTGGCTCCTCACCGAGCGCACGTAGCCAAGCACCAGCGGCACGATGAGCAGCAGCGCGAAGAGCAGGGCCATGGCGCCCTCCTTCGCGCCCGCGTGGAGCGCCAGCACGCCCACCCCCACCATCGCCACGCCCGCGCCGAGCAGCACCAGCCAGGGCGCGGGGGCCGCTCCGGGCTCCGGCTCGGCCTGGGCGCGCAGGGCCTGGAGCCGCTGCTGTTGCTCGGCCCGCTGCGCCGAGACCTGGTCCCGCTCCACGCGCAGCAGCCGTGAACGGCTCAGCGCCGCCTGCCGCTGGCGCAGCTCCGCCGCGGACACGTCCGGCAGCTTCGTGCGCTCCGCCTGCAGCCGCGCCAGCGAGGCCTCGATGCGCTCCCGCTCCACGCGGGCCCGCCCGAACGCCACCTCCGCCTCGCGCCGCTCCGCCTCCGCCTTCGCCAGCCGATCCGCCAGGGACTCCAGCGTGCCTCGTGCCGCCGCGCCCAGCTCCAGCGCCAGCAGGCCCGCCGCGTCCACCTCCAACCCCAGTCCCCCCAGCGCCTGCTCCACCTCGCGGCGCCTCGCCTCGAGTGCCGCACGGCGGCCCGGCAACGCCCGCAGCAGCTCGGCCCTCGCGGTGAAGGCCCCCAGCGCCAGGCGCAGCCCCTCCTCCCGCTCCCGCACGGACCAGGCCGCCGACAGCCGGGCCAGCTCGGCCCCGCCCGTGGACAACAGCTCCTCCACTCGGGCCTGCTCGGCCCGGGCCTTCGTCAGTCTCTGGAGCAGCTCCTCCAGCCGCGACTCCCCTCCCGGTGGGAAGGCCGACAGGTCCGGCAGCGCGGCCAGCTCCCCCCTCAGCCTCGCCAGCTCCCCCAGCTCTCCGAGCGCCGCCTCCAGCCGGGACAGCCGCCCCAGCTCCCGCGAAATCTGCTCCTGGCGGGCCTCCGCCTCCTCCTGCTGCCGGCCCAGGGACGCCAGGCGCTCGCGCTCCTCGAAGTACTTCTCCGGCCGGTCCTTCAGCGCGTCCAGCTTCCCCCGCACCTCCTCCAGCTGCCGGAGCACCTGGTTGAGCTCGGGGTTCTTCCCGCTCACCTTGAAGAGCTCGCCGGCACGCTTCTCCAGGTGCTTCTCCACCTCGGGCAACCTGCGCGCGCCCCGCAGCCCGGCGGCGAAGAGCGCCCGGGAGACCCCATCCTCCTCCACCAGCTGCTCGAAGCTGGACAGCTCGTCCAGGCTGAAGGCGAACACCTCGCAGAACAGCTCCCGCGACACGTGCGCCAGCGCCTCGTCCAGCCGCGAGGCGAGCAGCTCGTGCCCCTCCGGGCTGAACACCGTCACCGCCGCCTTCCCCTTCCTGTCCGCCACGCGGCGCACCACCAGCGGGCCCGCCCCCGAGCTCACGCACAGCTCGCCCCCGAAGGCCCCCGCCTCCGGCTCGTACCGGGACTCCGAGCGGCCCCGCTTCTCGAAGCCGAACAACATGCCGCGGAGGAACGCGAGCAGCGTGCTCTTGCCCGCCTCGTTCGGCCCGTACAGTAGGTTGAGGCCCGGCCCCAGCTCCAGCTCGTAGCCGGAGAAGTGGCCGAAGCCGTGCACCTTCAACACGTCGATGCGCAGAGGCCCGCTCACGCCGCGTCCTCCTCGTGCAGCTGCTCCACCACGTGCCATCCCGCCTGCTCCACCAGCTCCGGCCGCGGCTTCTCCAGGGCGTCCACGCCCAGCCGCCGCAAGCGCTGGGCCAGCGCGCGCAGCTCCGCGTCCTCCGCCCACAACGCCGCCAGCGCCTCCGGCTGGGCCACCAGCGCCTCGGCCTCGGCCAGCAGCGTCCCGGAGAAGCCTCCCGCCAGGCGCACCGTCTCGAGCTCCAACTCGGGCCGGCTCGCGTCGCGCAGGGACTCCAGCAGCACCGGCGGGTGGCGCAGGGCGAGCTGCTCGCGCAGGTCCGCTTCCAGCTGGCCGAGCGCCTCCGGCCGGGACAGCTCGCGGTGCAGCGGCCCCCGGCCCGTGAGCGTGAGGCGCACCGCGTGGCCGTCCAGCTCGTCCGGACAGCTCGCGTCCACCTGCTCCGTCACCGCCGCCACCAGCCCATCCAACGAGCCGAGCCCCGAGAGCCCGACTTCCAGCCGGTGCCAGCGCACCGTGTCCACGGGGACGAAGCGGCGCCGCGTACTCCCCTCGTCCACCTCCACCAGCATGCAGCCGCGCTCGCCCGGCTCGTTCACGTGCCGCCCCTGCGGGTTGCCCGGGTACACGGCCACCGCGCCTCCCGCGAGCGGGTACTCGGCGCGCGTGTGCACGTGGCCCAGTGCCCAGTAGTCCAGGCCCCGCGCGGCCAGCTCCTCCACCGTACAGGGCGCGTAGTTGGCGTGCCCCTCCACTCCGCCCAGGTTCGCGTGCAGCAGCCCCACCGTGAAGTCCGGCGCCGTCCGGCGGAAGCGCGCCGACAGGTTCTCGCGCATCTCCGCCTCCGGATAGGAGACGCCCTGTACCCGGCACAGCACCCGCCCCTCGCGGCGCACCTCCACCTCCTCCCAGTCCGCGCCGAACACCTTCACCGAGTCTGGCAGCCCCAGCGCTCCCGTGTCCCCGCTCAGCGGATCATGGTTGCCGTGAACGATGAAGGTCTGGATGCCCGCCATGTGCAGCCGGTCCAGCTCGCGCCGCAGCGCCAGCCGCGCACGCACCGAGCGGTCCTTCGCATCGAAGAGGTCCCCCGCCAGCAGCAGGAAGGCCACGTGCTCGCGCAGGCACACGTCCACGATGCGGGAGAAGGCCCGGAAGGTGGCCTGCTGGAAGGTGCCTGTCAGTCCCGAGTCCGCGGGCACGCCGCGGAAGGGAGTATCCAGGTGCAGATCGGCGGCATGGACGAACTTGAAGCGCATCGCGGCTGAGCACAGTAGCCGCCCTGGAGGCGCGCACCAGATTCACTCCGGGCGGGGCCCTCGGCTCCGGAGGCTCCGACTGCCCCGTTTCACTTGTCACCGGTGACAAGTGGAATGGACCCGCCCCGTTTCACTTGTCACCGGTGACAAGTGGAATGGACCCGCCCCGTTTCACTGGTCACCGGTGACGAGTGGAATGCTCCGTGCGTCCTTGAAGCGCATACCAGAAACCCGAGTTCCGGACCCCGCCTGGATTCCCGAGGGGGTTTTCAGGAGTTCACCCGGCTGTCACGTCCCCGGGACGAACGGGCCACGCGCCTCCAGGCCACCAACTTGCGACGAAGTGTCAGCCAGTGGAAGGCTTCGCCCGCTTTCCTCCTCCGCCCCTGGAGTCTCGATGCCCCCCATCCCTTCCTGGCCGAGCCGGCTCGTCCTGGCTCTGCTCGCGCTCCAGCTCGCGAGCGCGTGTGACCCGAATCCCCCGCCGACTCCGACGCCCTCGGATACGTCGCCTCCGTCCACCCGGGCCACCCCGCAGGGAGGAACCTTCAAGGCGAACGTCTCCGTGACGCTGCTCTGCGAGGACGGCACGGGCAGCGGCTGCGACGCCACGTACTACACCACCGACGGCTCCGCGCCCTCCGCGACCTCGCCGCGCTACTCGGCCCCGGTGGTGCTCACCCAGAACACCACGCTGAAGTTCTTCTCCAAGGACAAGGCGGGCAACGCGGAGAGCGCCCAGAGCCTCACCTTCGTGGTGGACACGGCGGCGCCCGCCACCACCGCCACCCCAGCGGGCGGCCTGTACAACGGCCCCCAGAGCGTCGTGCTCGCGTGCGATGACGGCACGGGCACCGGCTGCTCGGCCACGCACTACACCACCGACGGCTCCGAGCCCACCACGGCCTCGCCGCGCTACACTGCGGCCCTTTCCATCGACGCCACCACCACGCTGAAGTTCTTCTCCGTGGACACCGCCGGCAACGCCGAGGCCGTGCACACCGAGGTCTACACCCTCGACACCGTGGCCCCCGCCACCACCGCCACCCCGGTGGGCGGCCTGTACAACGCATCCCAGAGCGTCGTGCTCGCGTGCGATGACGGCGCGGGCAGCGGCTGCGCGGCCACGCACTACACCACCGACGGCTCCGAGCCCACCACGGCCTCGCCGCGCTACACCGCGGCCCTTTCCATCGACGCCACCACCACGCTGAAGTTCTTCTCCGTGGACACCGCCGGCAACGCCGAGGCCGTGCACACCAAGGTCTACACCCTCGACACCGTGGCCCCCGCCACCACCGCCACCCCGGCGCCGGGAAGGTACGACGAGGCCCAGAACGTGTCCCTGGCCTGCAACGACGGCACGGGCAGCGGCTGCGCGGCCACCTACTTCACCCTCGATGGCTCCGAGCCCACCACGGGCTCGCCGCGCTACACCGCGGCCCTCACCATCGACGCCAACACCACGCTGAAGTTCTTCTCCACGGACACGGCCGGCAACGCCGAGGCCGTGAAGACGGCGGACTACGTCATCAACACGTCGATCCCCACGGTGTCCGCCTCGCCCGCGGGCGGCCTGTTCCGCACCGAGCAGAGCGTCACCCTCACCTGCAACCCCGGCGCCACGGGCGGCACCTGCGTCGCCATCTACTACACCACCGACGGCTCCACGCCCTCCACGAGCTCGGCCACGTACTCCACGCCCATCACCGTGGACGTGACCACCACCCTCAAGTTCTTCGCGGAGAACTCGGTGGGCAACGCGAGCTCCATCCACACGGAGACGTACCGGATCGACAAGGGCGTGCCCACGACGACGGCCATCCCCTCGGGCCGCGCGTACAAGGACACGCAGTCCGTCACGCTGCTGTGCGAGGACGGCACGGGCAGCGGCTGCACCGCCACGTACTACACCGTGGATGGCAGCACGCCCACGAGCGCCTCCAGCAAGTACTCCGCCCCCATCTCCATCTCCGCCAACACCACGCTGAAGTTCTTCTCCGTGGACGCGGCGGGCAATGAGGAGACCGTGCGGACCGAGTCGTACATCATCGACGCGGTGAAGCCCACGGTCGCTGCGGCCCCCGCGGGCGGCTTCTACAACAGCTCGCGCGACGTCACCCTCACCTGCACCGACAACGCCTCGGGCAGCGGGTGCGACACCATCCACTACACCACCGACGGCAGCACGCCGGACACGGCCTCGACCACGTACACCGCGCCGGTCACTCTCTCCGCCGACACCACGCTCAAGTTCGTGGCGGTGGACAAGGTCGGCAACGTGAGCACCGTGCAGACGGAGGTGTACACCTTCGACACGGATGCGCCCACCACCACCGCCACCCCGGCGGGTGGCACGTACCGCACCAGGCAGAACATCACCCTGGCCTGCGCCGACACCGGCCCCAGCGGGTGCGCGGCCACGTACTACACGCTCGACGGCAGCACGCCGACCACGAGCTCCACGCGCTACACCGCCGCCATCTCCCTCTCCGCCGACACCACGCTGAAGTTCTTCTCCGTGGACAAGGCCGGCAACGAGGAGACCGCGCGGACCGAGACGTACGTCATCGATCTCGACCTCACGGCGCCCACCACCACCGTCAGCCCGACGGGCGGCTTCTATAACGCCGCCGAGCTGAGCGTCTCCCTGTTCTGCGCCGACACTGGTGGCATCGGCTGCGCGGACACGTACTACACGCTCGACGGCAGCACGCCGACCAGGAGTTCGACGCGTTACACCGGCCCCATCACCCTCTCCGGCTATGTCATGCTGAGGTTCTTCTCCGTGGACAAGGCCGACAACGCGGAGACCCCGGGTAGCGAGCCGTACACCATCTCCACCCCGGCCAACACCTCGGCGCAGATCGCCACCGTCCGCTCCCGGACGAACGGGACCATCAACGATCCCATCAACGGGGCGCTCGTCACCTACACGAAGCCGCTCACCGGTACCACCGCCTCAGATCCCGCGGGCTTCTTCCTCCAGTCGGAGAAGAACGGTCCGGCGCTCTTCGTCGCGGTCGATCCCACGGCCTTCGGCATCGAGGTGGGCGACCACGTGAGACTCCGCGCCACCGAGAAGAAGACCCTGTCGAGCGGGGTGGCTTACATCTCCAAGTTCGATAGCTGGGTCATCTACAAGTCGAGGGAGCCGGTGGAGCCCCTCCTCAACGACGTGAGCAACGTCGATCTCGTGACCAATCTGAACGACTACGAGAGCGAGCTCATCTCCATCACCGGCACCGTGGCCGGCCCCTTCGCCGCGGCTGGCACGGGCAACGTCTCGGCGAACTTCGTGACCCTGGGCAACCCCGCCAACGATGGCAAGGTCAAGCTGCGCCTGACCACCGCGGTGGCGGACGCACGCGAAGTGACGCAGGACTGCGTCGTCACCACACAGGCGCCGCTGTGGCGGTTCACTGCCGAGGCCCAGCCCTCCGCCTGGGCCACCAGCGACCTCACCGTCCTGTCGTGCCCCGGCCCCAAGGTGACGAGCGCCTCGGTGACCAGCCCCACGAGCGTGACGATGAGCTTCGACCGGACGATCGATACGGCCAGCGTGCTCGCCAATGGCAGCCAGTTCACCTTCGACAAGGGTCTGGTGGCCTCGGCTGCTACCGTCTCGGGCCGCCAGGTCCAGCTCACCACCTCCACGCAGGTGCCGGGCACGGTCTACAAGGTGACGGTGGCCTCCAGCGTGAAGGACACCCGGGGCAGCGGCGTCGATGCGGTGGCCAACAACGCCACCTTCACCGGGTTCATCACGCCCGCCCAGCTGATGCTCACCGAGATCGCCCCCGGTATCCTCAACGGTAAGGATCTGGTGGAGTTGCTCGTGGTGAAGGGCGGGAGCGTGGACAAGTTCACCCTGATGCAGGGCGCGAGCACCATCCTCGCCACCTTCCCGAATGTCGTAGTGGCCACGGGTGACATCATCGTCGTCCACCTCAGGCCCGCCACGGCTCCCGCCGATGCGCCCAGCTCCGAGACCACCAGCAAGAGCGAGTTCGCCAATAGTTCCTACAGCGCCAACTACGACAGCGCCTGGGACTTCCTCGGGACCACCGCCGAGATTGGTTACTCCCAGCGCGTGCTGCGCGTGCGCGACGCCACGAATGCTACTCAGGATGGCGCGTCCTTCTACCGGGGAGGTGGTACCCCTCCCTCTGACTTCGAGACGCAACTGAAGTCGCTCCAGGACGAGGGGCAGTGGTTGCCGGTCAACTGCGGTGGAGCCCCCTGCAGCACCACCAGTACTCCCACCGCGGGCCAGGTGTCCGTCGACTGGGCGGGCCTCCCGACCACCAAGGACAATACGGTCCGCCGTGTCGTCGCGGCGGACAACAACCTCGCCAGTGACTGGGCCGTGGGCGCCTCCTCGTTCGGGTCGCACACCCCGTAGTCCGTAGGACTCACGAGGGAGGGGCCGGTCACTCCGGCTCCTCCCTCGTTCCCGGGGAAGACCCTCACCCCAGCCCTCTCCCAAAGGGAGAGGGAGCCGCCGGTACCTCCGGGTCATCTCAACGCCCGCGCGATGGCTGGAACGTGCGCCACACCTCGTAGGTGTACTCGTCTCCGCGGACGTATCGCAGGTCGCCGTGATGCACGGCAACTCCGGTGGCCGTCGCCATGACGGGCCCCAGTTCCTGCACAAGCCTCGCGAGCACCTCTCGCGCCTGCTCCCCCTTCAGCTCATGCGCGCGCAGCAGGACGTGGAAGGGCTCCTCCATGCGAGGCTCCCCCATCCGGTGCTTGCGCGAAACGTTGAGCTCGACGGCGCCTCGTTCGAGGAACGAGATGCCCCACTCGTAGACGTTCTCCGCGTCGAACTCGAAAGGCGGCACGTTCAGCGCCTCCTGCAGCACCACACAGAGCGCCTCGAGGGTGAGCGGCGCCGTGAGCCACAGCGCCTCGCGGATCGGCGGAGTCCAGGTCTTGTCGTTGTCCATGCGGCCCTGGACGGAGTGGAGCGGTCGTCCCTGATACGGTGGGAGAGACAGCCGGAAGCGGAGACGGGCGGCTCCCGGGTCCACTCCTCTTCACGGATGGGAATACGGGGACGGATACCCTCACCCCGACCCTCTCCCGAGGGGAGAGGGAGGAGTTGGCGGGGTGGAGTTGGCGGGGTGGAGTTGGCGGGGTGGAGTTGGCGGGGTGGAGTTGGCGGGATGGTTGGGTGACTCAGCGCCTCGGCTGGCGTCTCGCGGCGATTCCGTTCGCCAGGGCCACCTGCTGCTTCCAATGGCCATACAGCCGGCCCTGTGAGGCCAGCCGGTCCAGTTCCTTCTGTGTCTCCTCATCCACCGAGCCCGGCGGTGCATCCCGGTACGGCGTCCCCGGCAGCGGCATGAACGTGTGCCCGTGCACCTTCGCCCCCAGCTCCGACAGCCGCCGCATCAGCGTCAGCGTCGCCCTCACGTCCTCCGGCGCCTCTCCCGGCAGCCCGAGGATGAAGTCCACGTTCGGCACGAAGCCCGCCTCCACCGCCAGGCTCGCCGCCCTCACCACCGTCTCCACGTCGTGCCCCCGGTGGCTCGCCTGCAGAATCCGCTCGCTCCCGGACTGGCCTCCGATGATGAGGTTGTCGTTGTCCACGTAGCGCTTGAGCAGCGCCAGCGCCTCGGGCGTCACGTGCTCCGGCCTCACCTCCGAGGGGAAGGTCCCGTAGAACACCCGCCCCCCGGGGCTCATCGCCTCGCGCACCGCCGCCAACATCCGCTCGAGCGCCTCCAGGTTCACCGACTCGTCCGCCGTGCCGTATGACATGGACGTCGGCGTGATGAAGCGCACGTCCCGCTTCCCCGCCTCCCTCAGCACCCGCGTCCACCGCGCGATGTTCTCCACGCTCCGGTGCCGGAACCTCGCCTTGTTCAAGAAGGGCGTCTGGCAGAACCGGCACGCGTAGATGCAGCCCCGGGTGATCTCGATGGCCCCGAACATCCGGTGTCTCGCCGCGAACGGCGGGTACGTGTCCAGCACCACGCCCTCCCCTCGCCCCTGCGACACCAGCTTCCCGTCCGCCAGCCTCGACATTCCCCGCGTCTGCTTCGGGTCCTCACCGCGCACCAGCCGGCCGAGCAGCTCCAGCAACACGGGCTCGCCCTCGCCCACCGCCACCAGGTCGAAGCCCCCTCGCAGCGTCTGCTCCGTCTCCGCAGTGGCGTGCACCCCGCCCGCGATGCACAGCACCTCGCGGCCCTCCAGCCGCTCCCGCAGCCAGGCCAGCTCCTCCACCGCTCCGGGGAAGCTCGCCGAGTAGAACGACCACGCCACCACCACCCGGTACCCCGCGTCGTGGCACTCGCGCACCGCGGCCAGCAGCGACTCCCGGTCTCTCGGGAAGCGCAGGGCCACGTCCTGCCCCACCGCGTCCGCCTCCACCGCCCCCGCCAGCACGGTGAGCGCGTACTTGCCCGGGTACTGGTAGCTCAGGACCAGCGCGACCTTGTTCTTCGACGCCATCTCTCCTGCAAACCAACATGGCCCCCCCGCGTCAAGGGGCCGCCCGCCCGCTCCCCGGCGGAGGGCTCGCTCAGTTGCGCGGCCGGGTCAGCGGCGGGCGGGCTCCTGCAAAGCCCATCACCCCCGGCACCAGCCCCGAGGACAGGCCCAGGGCCTCCCCGGTACCGCTCCGCCGCGGCGAGCCGGACCTGGCCTGCACCCCCGGCAGGCCCCGTCCTCCCCGGGTGACACGCTCCGCCTCAAGCACCTCGGCTAGCAGACGGCGGTACCCCTCCAGCCCGAAGGCGCGCAGTTGGGCGTGGAGGGCCAGCGCGCCCGGGGCCTCCAGCGAGCGCAGGCCCACCGGCCGCAGCTCCGCGCCGTTGGCGAGCAGGAAGAGGCCCGCGGGGAACGAGGCCCCTCCCAACCCCCGGAAGTCCAGGCCCACCGAGTCCGCCAGGTGCAGGTGCCGTAGCCGCGTGCGCAGCGGCGCGAGCGCCTCCAGCACCGGGGGCCCGAAGCCGAGCGGGTTGCCCTGGAAGTCATAGTCGTTGAAGACGCAGTGGAGGCCGCCCCACGCCGCGTCCGCGTGCAGGTGCACGGGCCGCAGTCCGTACAGCGTGGTGATGCCGTCCACCACCTCGCGCAGCTCCCTCACGTCATCCAGCGCGGAGGAGCCCTCGACCCCGGCGGAGGCCACCACGTAGAGCGGCACATCCCCGCCCGAGGCGATGGCCAGCAGCTTCGCGCGCAGGTCCGTGGTGTCCATCGCGCCGTCCTCGCGCGTCCTCACGCGGATGAGGTGGTACCCCCCCAGCCCCGTGGTCTCCACCGCCTCGAGCAGGGCGTCCTCCGAGGCCTCCGAGGCGAAGCAGTAGAGGTTGCGCGGCACGCCCTTCCTCCGGGCCTCCGGCGCATGCTTCGCGATGGCCACGCGCAGCCCCGCCAGCACCGCCGCACGCGCGCTCGTCACGACACGGCCCCCGCTCCGCGCCTCGTCGTAGCCCACCACCCGCGACACCATTGCGGCCACGCGCGACTCCGCCTCGTCCACCCGCAGGCCCTCCTCGTGCCGTTCCTCCCCGCCGCTCGCGAGCAGCGTGGCCACCGCCCCGAGCACCCCGGGCAGGCTCGGAGCGGATGCCGGGCCCCGCCTCAGCTGCCGCAACTGCTCCACTACCGACTCCAGGCTCTCTCCCCGCACGGGCAGCTCGCGGGGCTCCACCCGGTGCCCGTCATCCAGCGGGCGGGCCCGCTGCCACGCCTCCGCCGGCTCCACGGGCGCGACGAGCCGCTCCAGGAGGCTCTGCGGTATGTGCCGCTGCTCCGGGGGACTGCCCTCGGAGGAAAACAAGCGCTCCAGCGCGGAGATGGACGAGCTCATGGTGCAGAACCCAAAGGGCACACGCCTCCCGCACGAGCCATGTGACTCCGTGCCCGTCCAGGAGAGTCCCTGAAAGAATGGAATGCGCGGCGCATGTACCGGCCGGGCGCGCGCCTGTCGAGTGACGAATGACTGACGCGGATCGGCTCGCCTCTCCACGCCGCGTTGCCTGGATACAATGGGCCACACTTCCGGGGAGAGACCCACATGGCGGAGCAGAAGCGGCGGAACAGCGCCGCGTCGCTACGGGGCGGAGGTCTCCACGGCCAGCCGCAGCTCGCGGAACAGCCGCGCCAGGTCCTTTGGCCGGTAGTGGGCATTGAGCCCGCTCGGGTTGGGGAGCACCCAGACGCGCGCACCGCCCAGCGTCCGCGGCTGGGGCCCCAGCGAGGCCTGGGGGTGTCCGAAGGCCGTGCGCCAGGCGCCGATTCCCAGCACCGCCAAGCACCGGGGCTGGTAGCGCCGCACCTTCGCCTCCAGCCGCCGCCCGCCCTCGGCGAGCTCCTCCGCCGTCAGCACGTCCGCGGAGACGGTGGCCCGTTCCACCACGTTGGTGATGCCGTAGCCGAGCGTGAGCAGCTCCTCCTGCTCGGAGGGGGCCAGCAGGCGCTCCGTGAAGCCCGAGGCCTGCAGCGCCGGCCAGAAGCGGTTGCCCGGCCGCGCGAAGTGGTAGCCCACCACGGCCGAGTACACGCTGGGGTTGATGCCGCAGAAGAGAATCCGCAGCCCGGGCGCGATGAGGTCCGGCATGTGGCGCCCCACCGCGGCGAGTAGCTCGTCCTTCGTGGGCCTGCGAGTCATGGGGCCGCGAGGTGACTTCAGACGTTCCTCCCTGGGGCTGAACCTATACCGTCCGCCTCGCGCCGGCATCCCCTCCGGATGGTGCAGCGGTGGACGGCAGCCCCTCGCGGGCCCCCTCCCCTGGCTGGCGGGCGGCTACAGTCCTCCCATGCGCTCCCTCGATATGAAGGACGGGCCCATCGCCTCCGTGTTGATCGCCGACGAGCTCGCCTCGTCCCAGAGTGACAGCCTGGACGTGGTGGTCCGACTGAAGGACGGCCGGCGCTTCGGCCTCACCCTCTTCACCCTCGAGCACCTGCGGCGCCAGCTCGACCAGGCGCTCTGCTTCGTCACGCCCCGGATGCTCCTCGTGCGCAACCTCTCCGACGAGGCCATCCTCGACGCGGTGCGCTCGGCCATGAGCCAGGACTTCGAGCGGCTCGGCGTGCTGCAGCCGCTCATCAACCAATAGGCCCCCGGCCGCGGCTCACGCCTCCTGGGCGAGCGCCGCGAGCTGCTCCCAGACCGCGCGCACGTGCCGCTCCTCGGTGCGTGCGGAGCCGATGGCCATGCGCAAAACGTAGCGCGCGGGCGCTCCGTCCACCCCGGGCAGCACCGTGTGCGTGAGGAAGGCCTTGCCGCCCGCGTTCAGCCGCTCCAGCAACTGGCGGTTGCGCGCATCCGTGGCCGCGGGCGCCTCGCCGGGAGCCGGGCGCAACCGGAAGCACACCAGGGCCAGCGAGCGCGGCGTGGCCAGCTCGAAGCGCCCGTCCGCCGCCACCCAGGAGGCGAACAGCTCCGCCTGCCGCACGTGCTCGCGGATGTAGGCGCGCAGTCCCTTGGCGCCATAGTGGCGCAGCACGAACCACAGCTTCAGCGCGCGGAAGCGGCGGCCGAGCGGCACCTGCCAGTCCCGGTAGTCGATGACGGCGCCGCTCGCGGTGGCCGCGTTGCGCAGGTACTCGGGCATGACGCTCAGCGCGTCCAGCAGGGCCTTGCGCTCGCGCGTGTAGAAGGCGTTGCAGTCGAAGTTGGTGAGCAGCCACTTGTGCGGGTTGAAGGCGAAGGAGTCCACCGCCTCCAGGCCCTCCAGCATGGCGCGGTGCTCGGGGCAGACGAGCGCCGAGCCCGCCCACGCCGCGTCCACGTGCAGCCAGCCGCCCGCGGCGGTGACGCCCGTGCGCTCGAGCACCTCGGCGATGGCGCCCACCGGATCCATGGCGCCCGAGGAGGTGGTACCCAGCGACGCGCACACGAAGAAGGGCTGGCGCCCGGCGGCCACGTCCTCGCGGATGGCCTGCTCCAGCACCTCGGGGCGCAGCGCGTAGGCGCCGTCCGTGCCGAGCTGGCGAAGGTGCACGTCGTCCGACACGCCGCGCACCACGCCGCACAGCATGGCCGCCTTCAACACGGACGAGTGCGCCTGCGTGGAGGTATAGGCCACCAGCTCCGGCTCCTTGCCGAGCGTGCGCCGCACCCGCTCGCGCGCGGCGACCATGGCCACCAGGGTGGCCTCGCTGGCGGTGCCCTGGATGACGCCGCCGCCAGTGCCCGAGTCCGAGCGGAACGAGGCCGGCAGCCCCGTCAGCTCGGCGAGCCAGTCCAGCACGCGCGTCTCCATCTCGGTGGCGGCGGGGCTGGTGGACCAGAGCATGCCCTGCACGCCCAGGCCCGCGGACAGCAGTTCGCCGAGCACCGCGGGCCCCGAGGCGTTGGCGGGGAAGTAGGCGAAGAAGGACGGCGACTGCCAGTGCGTGAGGCCGGGCAGCACCACCTGCTCCAGGTCCTTGAAGACGGCCTCCCAGCCCGCCTCGCCGCCCAGGCCCTCCTCGGGCGGGTGCGCGGGGAGCTTCGCCATCACCTCGCCCGGAGCCACCGCCGAGCGCACCGGGAAGGACTCCAGCCGGGCCCAGTAGTCGGCGATCCAGTCCACCATCCGGTGGCCCAGCTTCCGGAACTCCTCGGGGCTCAGGTGGGGCACCGCCCCTTCACGCGCGTCGCTCATCTCGGGTCTCCTCTCCGGGTGGCCCTCTCATACGACGGCCCCTCCGGCACGGGTAGCGCCGAGTGGCGCCCGACGACCCTCACCCCCCGCCCTCTCCCAGAGGGAGAGGGAGCATGCGCAACCCGGCTATCGGCGACGGGCGCGCCGCAGCAGGCCGCCGAGCCCCAGCAGCCCCACCATCCAGAGCGGCCCGCCCGCGCTCGAGCAGCCAACGCGCGGAGGCTCCTCCTCCAGCGTCGGAGGCGTGGCACCGGTATCCGGCAACGGAGAGGTGGGGACGATGGGCGGCGTTTCAGCGTCCGGCTCGCCGCTGCCCGCATCCGGTCCTGGCACCGGCGTGCCCGCGTCCGGCGCTCCCGCGTCCGGCGTCCCCGCGTCCGGCGGGGGCTGGGTCACCGGCGGCAGCACGTCCTCCAGCCGCGTCCCCTGGACGAAACCGTCGTGGTACACGACGCCCATCGGCAGCACGGTGTCGCTGCGGTACAGGCCCAGCTTCAGGTAGATGCCGTCGCCCGCGTACATCGTGGCGTGCGCGTACCGTGACAGCACGCGCTGGCCGTTGTGCCACAGCTCGATGAAGCCCACGGCCGGGTCGGACGACCACTTCACGTGCAGGATGAAGTCCTGCCACTGCCCACGCACCAGCGCCGTCTTCCACGGCGTCACGCTGTCGGTGAGCGTGAGGCGGATCTCCTCGCCATAGACGAAGAACTCCACCGGCGGCGAGCCGCAGCACCCGTCGTGGTGCCACTGCGTGAAGACCTGCCACGTCTTCACGCTCGGGTAGTCCTGCGGGAACAGCACCTGCCAGCGGTAGTAGTACTCCGAGCCCTCCTTCTCGTAACCCTGGTAGACGAGCTCGTTGCGGTTGCCGCTGGAGTTGATGGGGTCATCCCCCTGCTTCACCGTGGCCTTGAGCGCGTAGCGGCCCTGGTACACCGGGGACGAGACGACCTGGAGCCGATCCGCGCTCACCAGCTGGGCGCGTGTGTACTGGGAGGTGTTGCCCGTCTCGAAGTCCCCCCGCCACACGACACCGGCCCACGCCAGTCCCGGCATCAGGATGGCGAGCAGTGAAACCAGGATTGCTCTCAAGGCGCCCTCGCTAATGTTTGACAGCCAACGACGAGGGCCACGGTCCCACGTTTCTCCTTTATTTCAAGCGGCTGTTATTTCTTTTGCCTTGACAGCAATGCAGGCATTCAGACGAGCGTCTGCCCCTCGGAAACCGCCTTCCCCGAGGTGGAAGGAATTGAGCGAACCGGGCAGCCAGCCGGTCAGGCAGTGAGCTCGACGCGGCGCGTCGAAGCGGGAGGACAGACGAGCGGCTGACGGGATGGCCGGGTGGTGTATGGTGCCCCCCCTCTGCGGTCCCCCCTCCGAGGGGTGATCCGGGTACTCCCATGCTCGTCCTGCGCGATGTCCAGAAGACCGACCTGCCCGGCCTGAAGCGGCTCGCCGCGGTGCTCAACACCGTCAACCTGCCCAACAACGAGGAGACGCTCGAGGCCATCATCGACAAGTCCGTGAAGAGCTTCGCGGGCAAGGTGAAGAACCCCTTCGATCGCGAGTACCTCTTCGTCCTGGAGGACGTGCGCAACGAGCTCATCATCGGCACGTCGATGATCATCGCGCAGCACGGCACCTACGAGGCGCCGCACACCTACTACGACGTCTCCGAGCGCGAGCACTACTCGGCCACCATCGGCCGGCACTTCCGGCACAAGGTGCTGTCCATCGGCTACAACTACGAGGGCCCCACGGAGATTGGCGGCCTGGTGGTGGATCCGCCCTACCGCGCCACGCCGGACAAGCCCGGCAAGCAGCTGTCCTACGTGCGCTTCCTCTTCATGGCCATGCACAAGCGGCTCTTCCGCCCGCGGGTGCTCGCCGAGCTGTTGCCGCCGCTGCTGCCCGACGGGCGCAGCCTGCTGTGGGAGGCGTGCGGCAAGAAGTTCACCGGCCTCACCTACCACGAGGCGGACCGCCTCAGCCGGCAGAACAAGGAGTTCATCAAGGAGCTGTTCCCCAACTCGGACATCTACGCCTCGCTCTTCCCCGAGCGCGTGCAGAAGGTGCTCGGCGAGGTGGGGCCCAACACCAAGGGCGTGCAGCGGATGCTGGAGCGCGTGGGCTTCCGCTACGTGGAGCGGATTGATCCCTTCGACGGGGGCCCGCACTTCGAGGCCAACCTCTCGGACATCACCCTGGTGCGCCGCTACCGCTCGCTGAAGCTGGCCGAGCAGGACTTCGACATGGAAGGCGATGACGTGCTGGTGTCCTACGAGCGCGAGTCGGGCCGCAACCGCTTCCGCTCGGTGCGCACCACGGCGCGGCTGGACGACAAGAACGCCTACCTGCCGGCGAAGGCCAAGGAGCTGCTGGAGGCTCCCGCGGGCGCGAAGCTGTCCGTCATTCCCTTCGACTAGGGCTGGCGCACCACGCGGTGCTCGCCGCGCAGCAGCGCCAGCCACCGCTCCCCGGCTTCCACCGAAGGGCCTCCGGGCTCGGCCAGGGCGAGCGGCAGGTGGGTCTCCCGGGTGACGGGGTCCAACGAGGTGGGGTCCAGATCCAGCGTGCCGCCCCCCGCGAGCCCCACGCGCACCCAGGCATGGGGCCGGGCGGGGCCACCCTCCACGACGAGCAGCCCGTGCACCAGCGCCACCCGCTGGCCCCGGGCCGCCGCCCCCGCCGCGAAGCGCAGCGCATGGGCCAGACACCCGCCCGCCTCGCCCTCGCCCCGCTCGCTCCAGTCCGCGGCCCCCGGGCCCTTCTCCGGAAAGGCCGCGTGCACCGCCTCCGCGAGCGCCCGCGCCTCCCCCGCCCGCCAGTCCGTCAGCCAGCCAGGCCGGACCGCGAGCGGCCACGCGGGTGAGAAGGCGAGTGGGCCGGACGCCCCCTCCACCGGGAGTCCCTCGGCGAACAGCTCCGGTGGCGGCCTCAGCCGCACGCCCGGTGCCACCGCGGAGAAGCGCGACTCCCCCACCTCCAACGCCGCCATCCGCCCGCGCTCGTCATAGCGCGCGCTGAAGGGCTGGCCGAACATCGTGCCCTCCACCCGGTCTCCCCGCACGGCGGTGACACAGTGGGGCCCTTCGCGCCCGGACAGCTCCTCCCGCCCCGTCACACAGCCGGGCGCACGCGGGCCACGCCACAACCACAGCGCCTGCGGGATGCTCGAGCGCCCCACCACCGTCTCCCCCTGTGCCACCTCCAGGGAGACCTCCCGCACCCGCTCGCCCACGTGCTCGCCGCGGGTGTGCAGGTGGCGCGAGGTATAGGTGAAGCGCTTCACTTCAGGTGAGAGGGAGAGGGTGACGGTGCCCACCGGCACGCCCCTCCAGGCGAAGACGTAGCGAGCGGTCTCCTCCGCGGGGGAAGCTGGCGAGGTTCCCCCCGCTGGCAGGGCGAGCAGGAGAGCGGGGACGAGCGCGAGCATGCCCCCAGTCTGCGCCGTTTTGAGGACCCCGGCGAGAATGCGCGCTACGGTGGGCCTCCGTTCTCTCATGGCCGCCAAAAAGTACCTCTTCACTTTCATGGTCGTCGGGGGGCTCACGCTCGCCCTCAGCCTGGGCACCCTCCTCAAGCTCTTCACCGGCCACCCCGACAACTGGGTCGGCTGGGCCGTGCTGCTCGGATTCACCCCGCTGCTGCTGCTGGCGGCCAGCTACTTGTTCTGGTTCAGGTGGGCCGTCGAGCGCGCCCAGGAGCGCACCCAGCTGCTCACCCGGCTCGCCGAGGGAGACCTCACCCATGACACCTACAGCGGCATGGGCGAGGAGCGCGAGGTGCGCCGGCTCATGTTCTCCCTGCGCCGCGCGCTCAGCCAGGTGCAGCGGGTCACGAGCAACGTGCGCCGCACCTGCCAGGGTGTGTCCGAGGAGGTGCGGGTGCTGCTGGACGCCGCGCGCCGTCAGGGCGGAGCCGTGGAGCGCTCGCAGGAGTCGGTGAACAGCATGGGGCAGAGCCTCCACGCCGCGGGCAAGCGCGTGGCCCAGCTGGAGAGCTTCGCCCAGGAGACAAACAGCTCGCTGGTGGAGATGACGGAGCGGCTCGGGCAGGTGGCCGAGGCGCTGCTCTCGCTGGACGAGTTCTCGCACCGCACCACGCAGCAGGTGCAGGCCATGAGCGAGCGGCTGCACCACATCGCCTCCTCGGGTGACGAGCTGGCGCGCTTCGCCAGCGAGGCCGAGGCCTTCGTGCAGGTGGTGCACACGGGCATCGATGCGGTGCGCCACCGCGCCTCGGAGACCAACCAGCTGGCCCACGCGGTGACGGCCACCGCCGAGCGCGGCGAGGTGCTCGTCAACGACTGCGTCCAGGGCATGTACCGGGTGGAGGAGACGGTCCGCAAAGCGGCCGGGCTGGTGGACTCGCTCGGCGTGCGCTCCACGCAGATCGGCCGCATCGTCGACGTCATCCAGGAGATCGCGGACCAGACGAACCTGCTGGCGCTCAACGCGGCCATCATCGCCGCCCAGGCCGGTGAGCAGGGCCGGCCCTTCGGCGTGGTGGCCGATGAGATACGCAGCCTCGCCGAGCGCACCGCGCGCTCCACGCGGGAGATCGCCACCATGGTGGGCGGTATCCGCCGCGAGGTGGACACGACGGTGTCGCTGGTGAAGGAGGGCCGGGAGCAGGCCAGCGCGGGCGTGCAACTGGGAGACCGGGCGGCCGAGGCGCTGATGGAGATACGAACCATCACCCAGCGCACCTTCTCGGCGGTGGAGGCCACGCTGACCGAGACGAAGCGGCTGGAGGCGCAGGGCTCGACGGTGGTGGAGGCCAGCCACCGGGTGGCGCGGCGCGTGGACGACGTGACGCGGGCGGCCATGGAGCAGGCGGGGCACGGGCGCGAGCTCGTGCACCAGACGCAGCAGATGGCGAAGCTGGCGCAGGAGGCCTCGCAGAAGGCGGAGGGCCAGGCGCGCACGGGCAGGGACCTGTCCGCTGCGGTGGTGAAGCTGAGCACGGCCATCGAGGAGATCCGCGCGGCACACGGCGTGCTGATGCGCGGGGACACGGCCATCGGCGAGGAGGTGGCGCGGGTGCGCGAGGACGCGCTCCAGGTCATCCGCATCGGCGACGGGCTGAGCCGCACGGTGGAGCAGCTGGCGCACGAGGCGGCCAGCCTGGATGGTGAGGTGTTCCGCTTCCGGCTCCCGGCCCCGAAGGCGGGCGGCACGGTGCGCGCGGGCATCCACCAGACGGCCTTCGTGCGGGCCCTGGGCGGGTTGGATCCCCTCTTCGCGGTGGACAACCAACTGCTGGAGATGACCTGCTGCGTCTTCTCCAACATGGTGCGGCTGGACGACGGCGTGCTGGTGCCGGACCTGGCCGAGCGCTGGGAGGCAGACCCCTCGGCGCGCCGTTACCGCTTCTACCTGCGCCAGGGCGTCACCTTCCACGATGGGATGCCCCTGACGGCGCGCGACGTGAAGCGCCACTTCGAGCGGCTGTTGGATCCCGCGGTGAAGTCGCCGGACCGCACCCTGCTGGAGGACGTGGAGGGTGCCCGGGCCTTCGCGGCGGGCCAGACGCGCGAGGTGACGGGCATCGAGGTGCTGGATGACCAGACGCTGGAGATCCGGCTGGAGGAGCCCAAGGCCTTCTTCCTGCAACTGATGGCGCTGCCGCGCGCGGCGGTGGCCCGGGTGACGTCGAGCGGACAGGTGATCGGCACGGGCCCCTTCCGGCAGGTGGGCTTCGATTCCAGCCTCATCACGCTCGAGCGCAACCCCACCTACTGGCGCAGGGAGCTGCCGATGCTGGAGCGGCTCGAGTTCCACCTGCTGGACTCCCGCGAGCAGGCAGTGCTCGCGCTGCAGGAGGGCAAGGTGGACCTCGTCTCGCACCTGTTCGCCCAGCACGTGGAGTCGCTCGAGCTGGACGGGCAGCAGGTGGTCACCAGCACCTCACCCACCACGTCGTTCCTCGGCTTCAACCTGCGCGAGGCGCCGTACAACGACGTGCGGGTGCGCAAGGCCCTCCGGGCGGGCATGGACTTCCAGGGGCTGGTGGACCGCTTCCACAAGGGGGCTCGCATCGCGCGCACGATGACGCCGCCGGAGCTGCTGGATGACGAGGGCGTGCTGCCCGAGCCGCGCCTGGACATCCACCTGGCCGAACGTCTGCTGCGCGAGGCCGGGGTGCGGGTGCTGCCACTGACGCTCTACCAGGCGAAGGGCCGCGACACGTCGGCCGAGGACGCCGTGCTCTTCCGGCCCCTGATGGAGGCGGGGCTGTTGGAGCTCAAGCACGTGGAGCTGAGCGCGGAAGAGTTCGCGGAGCGGCGGCGCGAGGGACGGCTGCCGGCCTTCCGGGTGGGGTGGATCGCCGACTTCCCGGACCCGGACAACTTCCTCTACTTCCACCTCAACTCGAAGGCGCAGACCGTCTACTCGATGGGCTACCGCAACGTGGAGTTCGACAAGCTCACGGCGGAGGCCCGCGTCACCGTCGACCCGGAGCGGCGCAAGCAGCTCTACCGGCAGGCGGAGCGGATTGCCCACGACGAGTGCCCCGTCATCCCCATCTTCCACCACCGTGTGCACGCGGCGGCGAGCGGGCTGGTGCAGGGGCTGCGGCTGCACCAGGCGCCCCCGCAGGTGCGCTTCGAGGACCTGTGGATGGAGCAGCAGGAGCAGCAGCTGGCGCGGAAGAACTGAGCCTCAGGGGCGCGCGCGCCGCGAGCCGGAGACGCCGGGCCCCTGGGACCACCCGCGCGTCTCCGCCGTGATGAACGGCGCGAGGTCGAACGCCTCCAGCCGCCAGGTGCCCTCCCGCTCGAGGGCGACGTAGACGAAGTGCCCCGCGTACGTGGCCCCCACCACGCGGGGAGTCCCGGGCAGCGGGCACATCATCAACCGCTCGCCCTCCGCGAAGACCTGGAGGTGAGCCCGCGTCTCCGCACCGAGCCGCATGCTCGTCACGGCGCTCACCGCGCCGCCCTGGACCAGCGCGGCCTCGTGCAGCACCCCGGGAGCCTCGTCCGGCAACAGGGGCACCTCCCAGCGGACCGCGCCCGCCCGCGCGTCGAACGCACGCAGCAGCACGCCCTCCTCCGCTGGAGCGCAGGCCGTGCCATCCGTGCGCGGACAGGTCCGGGCGAAGGCGTAACCGGTGTCGTCCAGCAACAGCACGGGCTCGTCGAGCGGCCGGACTCCTGGTGCACTCGCGTCCCACCGCGCCAGGGCGGGCAGTCCCCCATCCACGCCCACGAAGGCCCGCGTCCCCGCGAAGAGCCGGTCCCCCGCCACCGCCAGCGAGGCCCCCGACTCCGGCACCTCCGCGAGCAGCGGGACGGACTGGAAGCCCGTGCCCCCATCTTCTGGCCCGGCGTGCACCAGCGGCCCCCCCGCGGCGAAGAGGAACACCTCTCCGCGCGAGTCCAGCGCCACCCGCGCCTCTCCCGCGAAGCCGACGTCTTCCAAGGCCCCCTGGCGCGACACGCCGCCATCCGGGGCGAGCATCACGAGCGCCGCCGCGCTGCCGCCATCCCCCGCTTCCGGCGGTGTCCACGACACGAGCGACAGCACTTCCCCCTCGGGCCCGAGCGCGACACGCCCCGCGCCCGTGGAGGGCACGAGCCCCTCCGCACCCGGCGGCGCCTCGAGGCTCGCGAGGGGAACGCGCCACTGGAGAGCACCCGTCACCGAGGACGCATAGGACTCGAGCGCCCCCGGCTCGTGCAGCACCACGCCCGCGTCCGAGACGGCGAGCAGCACGCGCGCCGTCCCCTCCGGATAGGGCGTCTCGAAGCGCAGGAAACCCTCGCTCGTGTAGGACACCAGCCGGCAGCCCGCATCACCGCCACACACCGACGCGTAGAGGGCCTCGCCGTGCGTGAGCAGCACCGGCCCACCGGGTGAGAACGAGGGCTCGCCGCCCAGCTCCTGGGCGAAGGCGGGGGCCAATTCCTCCACGGGCGGACGCGCGCACTCGCCGGCACGGCAGTGGCCCTCGCCCTGGCAGGGCGTGGCGGGCGCGCAGAGGAACCCCTCGGGGGTGGGGACCTCCCGGCAGGTGCCGGAGAAGCACAACCGCGCGGTGACACAGTCCACCTTGCCGCAGACGACGAGGTCCGGGGCATCCACCTCGGCGCACCCCCGCTCGCGGTCGCACACGCCCACGCGGCAGGGGTTGCTCGGCGCGGGGCAGACCACCGGCGAGGTGATGCAGCCCTGGTCCGGAGCGCACGCATCCCCGGTGCAGGGGTTGCCGTCGTCACACGTGCGCGGCGAGCCCACGCAGGCTCCGGCCTGGCAGCGGCCGTTCTCCTGGCACCGGCTGCTGGGGATGCACGCCGCTCCGTCCGGAGCCTCCGTCTCCACGCACACTCCCGTCTCCAATTCGAAGCGAGACTGGCGGCACGGCGCCGAGGGCAGGCACGCCAACGGCCGCACGCCCTCGCCCCGCAGGGCCACCTCCACCGTGCGCCCTCCGGCGGACAGCACCAGCGTGCCCTCCGCGGGACCATTTCCCGCCGCGAACAGCACCTCCAGCGACACCGAGCCGGCACCGGGGACGGACACCTGGCTCTCGGCGAGGGAGAAGGGGCCGCTGCGCACCAAGGCGGAGACGGTGACGCTGGCGCGGCCCGTGCCCACCACCGTCACCGGGCGGCGCGCCGTGTCACCCTCGAGCACCCGGCCGAAGTCGAGCTCCCGCCGCTCCACGTCGAAGTCCCCCCGGCTCCCGCCCACGGGTGGCTCGTCACACCGGCAACCGCCAGCGAGCACGAAGGCCACGAGGAGCATCAACCACGGGTGGGAGCGGAGCATGACCGCCACTTGATCGCGGCTCTGCGCGTACGCTCAACGGCTCCCGCTGGGGACGGATGGATGAACAACAATTTGGCCCATCCCTCGGGCGATGGACCTGGCTCAACTTGGCGCTTCATCCAGGATGCGCTGGGCGCCTCCCACCCAAGCTCAACCCGTGAACGATGACTTCATGCCAGCCGATGGCCAAAGAAGTACCGTTCACCGGCGCCGTACCGCGCACGCTCGGGACTGTCGAGGAAGTCCTCGATGATGGCCGCTGCGGAGAGCGGCTGGAGCACTTCGTTCTGATAGAAGCCGGAGCAGTCGACGCCAGTCCAAGCCTCGAATTTGTGACGCATCTCTTCGTGGAACTGCTTGTCCCTGAGGTCGTCCAACATCCGCTGGCAGATATTGTCGATGCCCACGACATTGCCGCGAAAGAGCACCACGTCGTCTGTACCCAGAAGTCCCTTCAGTTCTTCGTATCGGCTCCTGGCCACGCGACAATAGGCTTCAGCCTCTTCGTCATCATCCTCTGTCGGAAAGTCATTGAGCACTCCGGGCTTCTTTTCCATCAACCGGCTCAGCCACTCCGCGATGGTCCAAGCGTCTTCACTAAAATGGTACTTCCGGTATTGCTCAATCAAGACGGGAACAGTGGACAGACTGCCCCAGTAACAGAGCACCTCTGCGTATGCGAGCCGCATGACGGAGTCGCTGCACGCAGGCAGGATCTCGTCACGGACTCGGGCCAGTGTTTTCGAATCTCCGGCATCGCCCAGGAGAGCAACGTCATCGCCCCTGCGTACCCAATCATCCGCGGCAGCCACTCGCGCCGGGAGTTCTGGCATCCGACGAAAGTCTCCCTTCTTGGCTGCCGCGACAAGCATATCCAAATCCAACCACTTTTGATAGTCAGGCAGACCGTGGTCATCCTCCGTCAACGGGTAGGCATGATAGCCTTTGACCGTCCAACGCCGTCTCTTGATGATGGTGTCTGGCATGGCTCAAATACCCAGCTTCGCTCTTCGAGCAGTCAGTTCTTCGTTGTTCCAGGTATCGAGGAGCCCGTCAGCATCAACACAATTCTTGCAGAGCTGTGCGTTCGCCACCGTGTTGTTGTCAGAGGTGGGGCAGCCGCCAGCCGACCGGGGAGTCCGGTGATCAATTTGTAGGGCCTTGTCGATCCTTCGCTGAGTCCAACCTGGCGTACTCAAGAGCATGGCTTCGGTGGCCGCTGGATTGCCCAGGACATTCCTCGCGAGCTCATCTGCGGTTTGAGGCACTCCGAACTGCCTGCGCAGTTCTTGCTTCCTACGGGTGCGGATGCCCTTGACATTCTTCTGGGCTTCTACAGACGTGGTGACCCGATAGACATCACAGGGCGGGTCGGACTTTCTTTCCTGCTTCCCCGCATTGGGGCAGGTTCCCTGGCTACAGGGCAGAGCCGCCAGCGTGCTGGCCCGCGCCTGTGCTATCGAGGTAGGAGCGCCAGAGGCGTCTTTCTCATCGAGCTGGTACCACTCACGGAACGAGAAGGCTTCCCGTTTCTGACCGCTTGGAAAGCTCTTGGACATGGCCGCCGTGCAACCGGGGTTCCAACAGCAGGGGCACAAGTCCTCCTTCGCATCAGAGAGCGCCAGAAGCGCCATCTCCTCCATTTCCGCGAAGGGAGGAGTCGAGCCGGGATAGCTGGCATGATTCGACGTCATCAAGTCGAGATGGCGCGTGACGCTCTTGCCCTCGGCCATGACGTCCATCGACCAACTGTTGAAGTAGCTCTTCCCCGTGATGGTATGGCTCGCAACACTCCCGCCAAAGCTGCGGGTAGCGGCCTCATTTCCCAGGGGTGAGGACTTGAAGAAGCTCTGGTCCTTGAGAGCCAGGGGTTGACCGTCCACCGTGACGCTCTTGCTCCCCTCCTTCAGATCTTTGGAAAACGCGGAGTTGGGATACGGCACGGGGACAGGGCCCGCTGGTGGTGGGGGTGGGCTCAGGCACACATCAGGGAAGGCGGCAATCAACTTGCCGTCCCCGGCCTTGCGCGAGATAGCCATCCCGTTAGCGAAGACCTTCATGGTTCCCCCCAGGTAACGCTCCATTCAGACGACACGGATACGCCATGGCCCTGAGTCATCATGACGCTACTCGAGACGACATCCAACCCGCAGGACCGTCCATCATGCGGGAGTCAGGCGAGCCTCTGGCAGCGACTCCAGCGAAGCGTGCCCGCCGTGCTCATGTCACTTGCGCCCTGCGCTTCGCCAGGGCCCGCACCACCACGGCAATCACGCCCACCCCCACCAGTCCGAGGACGGCCCACTGGTAGCGCCACATCAGCGCCTCCAGCCGCTCCAGGTTGCCGCCCACCGCCGCGCCCAGTGCCAGCACCAGGCCCGTGTGCGCCATCGCCGACAGCGCCCCGAGAATCAGCGCGTTGCTGCGCGGCATGTGCGCCGCCCCCGCCGCCACGAAGATGAGCCCCCGCACGCCCGGGATGAAGCGGTTGGCCAGCAGCAACCACGGCCCCTTGTGCCGCATCTGCGACTGCACCGCCTCCAGCCGCGCATGGCTGATGCCGAAGAACACATCCCCCGGCTTGCGCTCGAAGCGCCCCACCAGCCACCGTCCCACCTGGTAGTTGATGAACGCGCCCACCACGCTCCCCGCCACCACCACCAGGAACACCAACGGCCAGGGGTGCTCACCGCGGATGGCGTACACGCCCCCCAGCAGGGTGATGGTGTCCCCGGGGAACGGCGGCACCACGTACTCGATGGCCGCCGCCAGCCCCAGCACCAGCAGCCCCAGCAGTCCGATGTGCGAGATGAGGTTGTCGAGGAACTCGACCATGCCCCGGCAACTTAACCAGCGGTCACCGGCGGCGGCAGCACCACGCCGCCGTATTGTGAAGCTTCCAGCGTCCCACACGCCGCCCCGATGTCCTTGCCCCCCGAGTAGCGCCGCGCAATCGGCGCTCCCAGGATCTGCAGGTGGTCCCGGAACGCCTTCAACTCCTCGGCCGAGGGCGGCAGGTACTTGCCCGTCGGATCCGTCACGTCGATGAGGTCCACCTTGATGGGGATGCCCTCGAACGTCGCCTTGAGCGCCTCCGCGTCCTCGCGCCCCAGGTTGAAGCCGCTGATGGCCACGTAGGCGATCATCGCCCGCTCGCGCCGCACCGTGGCGTACTCGCGGATGGCCTCCACCAGCTCCGGCAGCGGGTGCGTCTTCTCAATCGGCAGCACCTTCATCCGCTTCTCGGGAATCGCGCTCGTCACCGAGAAGGCCAGCCGGTACGGGTGCCCCTCGCGCACGTAGCGCCGGATGGCCGGCACGTGGCCCGCCGTGGAGAAGGTGATGGAGGGGCCGGCAATCGCGAAGCCCGCCGGGTGGGAGAGGATCTGCGCCGCGCGCAGCGTCTCCTTGTAGTTGAGCAGCGGCTCCCCCATCCCCATGAACACCACGCCGCGCACGGGCCGGTCCGCCTCGGCGCGAATCTGCAGCACCTGGTCCAGAATCTCCCAGGTGTGCAGGTTGCGCTTGAAGCCCAGCTTGCCCGTCATGCAGAAGTCGCACGCCAGCGCGCAGCCCACCTGGCTGGAGATGCACACCACGTACTTGTGGTCGAAGATGGGGATGCGCACCGCCTCCACCCGCCCTCCCAGGGGCGAGGCGAAGAGGTACTTCACGAAGCCGTCGTCGGCCTTGCGCCGCTCCACGATCTCCAGCCGCGTCAGCTCCGCGTCGGCCCGCAGCAGGTCCGCGACGCGCCGCGGCACCTGCGGCGCCTGGCACACGTCCTCCAGCGAGGAGGCCCCATGGGCGAACACGGAGGCGAACACCTTGCGCACCGCGACCGGTGACGGCTCCGCGGGGGCAAGGGCCTGCTGCAACTCCGGCAACGACAGCGACTTCAGGTTGAGCTTCACGAGGCGGACTTGATGCGCGCGCGCAGGTATTCGGTGAGCTTGGTGGACACTTCCTGCGGCATCTGCTGGGCCAACGCCCGCTTGCAGAGTCCCGGCGTGGCCTTGTAGGTGCGCAAGAAGTCCACGCACGGCGCGCACCCCGACAGGTGCTCGCGCAGGTGTTTCGACTCCTCGGGTGGCATCTCGCCATCGAGGAATTCCAACAGGAGGTTGATGGCGTCTTTACACGTGTACATCCGGACCTCGGCCGTGGCCTGCCTCGTCATTCACGAAGATGCCTGGCCTCCCGATGGGTTTCACCCGCCCACACTGCCTTGATTGTAGAACCGATCGATGGCTTCGCGAAGCGCGAGCCGGGCGCGGTGCAACCGGCTCTTGATGGCGGGGATGGAATCCCCCGTCACCTCGGCGATCTGTTCGTAACTGAGGCCCTCCACGTCTTTCAAGAGAAAGACTTCCCGGTACCCCTCGGGCAGGCGGTCGGTCGCCCCCTGGATGGCCCGCCCGAGCTCCGCGTCGAGAATCTTGCCCTCGGCGCTCCGGCTCCAGTCCTGGGAGGGGTACTCGGCCAGGCTCTCCCGCTCGGTGAACTCCGGGCCCTGGAGCTCTTCCTCGGCCGCCTGCACCACCCGGCGGTGGCGCAGCCGCATCAGCGCGTTGTTGGCGGCAATCCGGTGCACCCACGAGCCAAAGGCCGCATCCCCGCGGAAGTCCTTGAGGTGTTGGTAGGCGGACAGGAAGGTGTCCTGGGTGATTTCGGCGGCATCCGCCTCGGAGCGCGTCATCCGCAGCGTCAGGCCGTACACCTTGTCCCGGTGGGCCTCCACCAACGCCTCGAAGGCGCTGATGTCGCCGGCCTGGGCCCGCGCCACGAGCTGCCGGTCCTCTTCCTTGACGGCCTCGTCGGACATCTCGTCGGACATTGAGGGCACACCCTTCCAGCCAAGCCGTGCCCCGTCAAGGCCGCTCTCGGCGGCGGCGGGACGGTGGACGGCTCACGTGTTGACTGCCCCGGACCCAGAGCCGGTAGGGCTCCAGGGCCCACGCCCCGGCATAGTCCACCCCGATGCGCGGCCCCCGCTCCACCTGGGCCTCCGGCACCGGCTCGCCCGGAGCCAGGTGGAGCGCCGGGTCCTGCAAATCCCAGCGGTTGTGGGCCAGCGTCAGCCCCAGGGCCCGGCACAGCCGCCCCGGCCCGTCCGTCCGGGCCTCCTCGGGCAGCCCCTCCACCGGCTCCACCGCCCGCACCAGCACCGCGGACGCCACCCCCTCCACGTCCGTCACCACGTTGAAACAGTGGTACATGCCGTAGATGAGGTAGACGTAGGCCCGCCCCGGCGGCCCGAAGAGCACCTCGGTCCGCGGCGTGCGCCCCTTGGCCGCATGGCAGGCGAGGTCGTGCTCGCCCACGTAGGCCTCCGTCTCCACGATGCGGCCCACGCGCCGCCAGCCGCCCTCCTCGAGGATGAGGTGGGTGCCCAACAGTTCCCGGGCCACGGTGAGCGCCGGGCGCGCATAGAAGGAGACGGGGAGACGCACGGGACGAGAACGGATGCCGCCGGCCCCTCCTGCCGTCAATGGCCGGCGCCCGGACGGGGCCCGGGGTCTCCCCCGGCGAGCGAGCGGACACGGCGGCCCCTGACTGGGCGCCAGGACAGTTCACACCCGGGGGGACGTGGTGCATTGTGCGCCCACCATGGCTTCTACCGGCCGGATCTCCGGTCTCCTGTTACCGCTCTTCTCCCTCCGCTCGAAGACCGACTTCGGTATCGGCGACTTCGGCGGGTTCGATGGCCTCTTCCAGTGGATGGAGACGGCGCGCCAGCGCCTGCTGATGCTGCTGCCGCTCCTGCCCACGTCCCCGGGCGATCCCAGCCCCTACTCCACGCGCTCGGCGTTCGGGCTCAACGCGCTCTTCATCAACCTGGAGCTGCTGCCCGAGTTCCACGCCACCGGCGGCGAGGCGGCGCTCTCCGACGAGGAGAAGCGGCTGCTGGCCGAGGCGCGCGCGGCCCCCCGCATCCGCTATGACCTGGTGTTCCGCCTCAAGGGCGCCGCCTTCCGGCGGGCCTTCGACCACTTCGACCGCACCGAGTGGCCCCACGCCCCGCGCGCCAGGGAGTTCGACACCTGGCGCAAGCAGCAGGGAGAGTGGCTGGAGAGCTACGCGCTCTACACCGCCATCTCCCATGACCGGCACCAGGCGGCCTGGTGGGAGTGGCCGGAGCCGCTGAAGACCCGGCAGCCGGAGGCGCTCGAGGCCGAGACGGCGCGGCTGGAGCACGAGGTGCGCTACCACGCCTGGCTGCAGTGGGTGGCCGAGGCGCAGTGGAACATGGTGCGCGAGCGGGCCAAGGCGCGCGGCGTCCTCTTGTGCGGGGATGAGCCCTTCATCATCGGCCAGGACAGCTCGGACGTGTGGGCGCACCCGGACATCCTGCGCCGCGACGCGCGTCTGGGCGTGCCGCCGGATGCCTTCTCCGCCACGGGCCAGGACTGGGGCCTGCCCTACTTCGACTTCGAGCGGATGGAGAAGGACGACTACCGCTGGCTCAAGTCGCGCGCCGTCAAGGCGGCCAGCTACTACGACCTGCGCCGGGTGGACCACGCGGTGGGCTACTTCCGCCAGTGGATCCGCGACGAGAAGACGCCCACCGGCCGCTTCATCCCCGAGACGGAGGAGGCCTGGAAGCGCTACGGCGAGCAGCACTTCCGCCTGCTGTCGAAGGACGCGGGCATCGTCGCCGAGGACCTGGGGGTGATTCCGCCCTTCGTGCGCACCATCCTCAAGGACCTGGGCCTGCCGGGCTACCGGGTGATGCGCTGGGAGCGCGACGACGCCGTCTACCGCAACCCGCATGAGTTCCCGGCCGTGTCGCTCGTCACCACCGGCACCCACGACACCGAGCCCGTGGCCGAGTGGTGGTCGGAGGCGGCCACCGAGGAGGAGCGCCTGGCCATCGCGCGCGTCTACCCCGAGTTCCAGGGCCTCGGCGTCACCAAGGAGTTCACCCCCGAAATCCACCGGGCCATGCTCGCCGCCGCGCTCAACGCGGGCAGTGACTTGTGCGTGCTGCCCTGGCAGGACGTGCTCGGCACGCGCGACCGCATCAACCTGCCGGGCACCATGGGCGACGCCAACTGGTCCTACCGCATGAGCCAGAACGTCGAGGACCTGCTCAGCACCGAGGAGACGCGCAAGGCCGCCGAGCGGCTGGGCCTCCTCACCGCCTCGGCGCGCCGCTGAAGCGTGCCTGGCGGCCCGGGTCCCTCTCACGGGGGGCCCGGTGCCGTGGCCGGGCCCGCGGCGCGACTACCTCGGGGCGATGCACTTCACCTGGCCGGGGAAGCCATCGAAGATGGCGCACTCCTGGCCTTCCTTCGCGCACTGGAGCCGCTCGCACACGTCGAGCGTGAGGCACAGCGCGGGGGAGCGGCCGTACTCGAAGAACACCTCGAGACAGGCCTGGTCCGCGTAGGGACAGCCGAAGGTGGAGCAGTACTGGAGCCCCACCTCGGGGTCACCCAGCGTCTGCCCTTCCCGGATCTGCACGACCTCGTCCTCGCTCACACCGCACGAGGTGAGCACCGCCAGCGCCGCCGCCCCGAGGAGTCCTCTGATTGGCCATGACATACGGCCCCACTCTGGAGCAGGCGAGCCCGGGATGCACGTCCCACGCGCCTCGTGGCGCGCGCCAGCGGACAGAGCATCCCCACCCGAGGGCACCAAATGTCCGCTGGCGGAGAGGCTTCACGCCGGGCGGGTGCATCCCCGACGGTCCGGGCTATGTATCCTGAGTGGACGTCTTTGACTCTCCCTCTCGCCCGTCGCTGCGCGTCACCCTCCTCCTCCTGCTCGTGGCCGGGTGTGGCACCCCCTCGGGCGCCACCCGGCCGGACCAGCCCAAGGTGGTGGACCTCAAGATAGAGGGCGCCGACGAGGTCAAGGCCTCCGACATCAAGGAGAAGATCGTCACCAGCGAGACGCCCTGGTGGGAGCCACTCAACCCCTTCGTGGGCCCCAACTACTTCGACGAGAACGCGTGGCAGGCGGACCTGCGGCGCATCAAGCGCTTCTACCAGTCGCAGGGCTACTACCAGATGCAGCTCGAGTCGGAGCAGCTCGAGGACACGGTGGTGCACAAGGGGAAGGACGCCGTCGCGCTCCGGGTCAAGGTGCTGCGGGAAGGCGAGCCCACCCGGGTGGGGGCCTTCGAGGTGAAGGGCATGGACGCGCTGCCCCCGGAGCACCGCGCGCGGGTGCTGGAGGAGCTGCCGGTGCGGCCGGCGCAGGCGGGCGAGGAGCGGACCATCTTCCGCGAGGAGGGCTGGGAAGAGACGAAGGAGCTGATGCAGCAGCGGCTGCGCGAGCTGGGCTACGCCGAGGCGGAGGTGAGCGGCGAGGTGCAGGTGGACCTGGCCACCCACGAGGCCCGGGTGCTCCTGGAGGTGAGGCCGGGCCTGCGCTACCGCTTCGGCAACATCTTCGTGGCCACGGACGCCAACCCGCAGGTGAAGCCGCGGCGCATCATCGAGCAGGCGCAGGGCGCCATCCACAAGGGGGACTGGTACAGCGAGACGGCGCTGTCCGAGGCCCAGGCGCGCGTCTTCCGCATGGGGGTCTTCGGCGCGGTGAAGGTCAACCGCGGCGCGCCGGACCGGGAGGCCCGCACGGTGCCGGTGGTGGTGGACGTGCGCGAGGCGCCCTTCCGCTCCATCCGCCTGGGCGGCGGCATCGGCCTGGACGCGGCCCGGCAGGAGGTGCGCGCGGTGGGCGAGTGGACGGACCGCAACTTCTTCGGCGGCCTGCGCCGGCTCACCATCAACGGCCGGGTGGGCTATGCCTTCATCCCCACCATCGGTGCCGCGTTCGATCAGATCGACACGGACGGGGACGGCGAGGGGGACGCGCCCAACCTCAGCACCCCGCACGGCCTCGTGGGCCGGCTCGACATCGAGTTCGAGCAGCCGCGCTTCCTCGCCCGGGACGTGAGGCTGCAGACGTCCCTCACCGGGGAGCGGGGACTGGAGCAGGCCTTCAACTTCATCGGGGCGCGCGGCCGGGGCGGCGTCATCTGGCAGCCCTACCCGGAGTTCTCCTTCACGCCCACCTACAACCTGGAGCTCTACCGGCTGCAGGGCCAGCGGGGCCTGGAGGATCAGACGACCGTCCCGCCCCTGGTGCTGGGCTGCCCCGCGAGCGGGAGCGCGGACACCTGCAACATCTCGGTGAGCTACCTCGAGCAGGTGGCGGAGTGGGACCGCCGCAACGATCCCATCGCGCCGAGGAACGGCTTCTACACCGCCCTGTCCTTGCAGGAGGGCGGTGGACCCCTGCAGGGCGACTACACGTTCCTGCGCGTGCTGCCGGACGTGCGTGGCTACTACACGTTCGGCCCCAAGGAGCGCTTCACCCTGGCGGCGCGGCTGCGGCTGGGCACGCTGCTGACCGCCGTGGTCACCAACGAGGGGGGCGAACGCATCCGGCAGGAGAGCGCCATCGTCAACCGCTTCTTCGCGGGCGGCGGCGCCTCCATGCGTGGCTTCAACAGCCGGCGGCTCTCCCCCATGAACCGGGTCAGCGACGACGAGGACCTGGCCCCCGTGGACCGGATCGTCCCCATCGGCGGCAACAGCCTCGTCGAGACCTCCGTGGAGTTGCGCTTCAAACTGATCGGCAACCTGTACCTCGCCGCCTTCCACGACACCGGCCTGGTGGGGGCCGGCCCGCTGAACTTCGGCTCCCATCAGTCCGATGTGCGCAAGGAGAGCGGCCGCGTGTTCGGGGACTACCACTACCAGGCGGTAGGACTCGGCGTGCGCTACGTCACCATCGTCGGGCCCCTGCGGCTGGACATGGCCCGGAGGTTGAATATCGGCCGGCCCCTGCCCATCTTCGACCCGGCCACCGGCGCGGCCACCACCGAAGGTGGATTGGGTGATTGCTTCGGAATCGGTGGGGTAGAGGCGAACGCGGCGGAGGGCAATACTTACGCGGGAAGCCCGGAAGGACTCTGCACGTTCTTCCTGTCCATCGGAGAAGCATTTTGAGCGACACCCCGACCCCCTCCCCTTCCCGGAAGCACCGGGGCCGCTGGCTGCTGTGGGGCCTGCTCGGGCTCCTCGGGCTGGTGCTGGTGCTCGTGGCCGGCGCGCTCCTCTATCTCACCGGCCCCGCGGGTGAGGCCCGCGTCCAGGCGCTCGTCCTCCAGCAGGCGAACGAGCAGCTGTCGGGCAAGCTGGAGCTGGGCGGGCTCGACCTGGGCCTGCGCTCCGTCGTCCTCACCGGGGTGAAGCTGTACGACCCCGAAGGCGAGCTGGTGGCGGAGGTGGACCGGGTGGAGGCGCGGCTGGAGCTCGCCCCGCTGCTGCGCAAGCACGTGGTGCTCAGCTCCGCGCGCGTGGAGCAGCCCCACCTCTACCTGCACCAGGACGAGCGCGGCCTCAACCTCTCGCGCGCCATCGAGCCCCGGCAGCCCAAGCCGCCGGAGGACCCCAACGCCCCGCGCGGCACCCTGCGCTTCACCCTCGAGGACTTGCAGCTCGAGGACGGCTCCGTCGACTACGTGGCCGAGGCACCCGAGGGCAACCGCGAGGTGCGCCTGGATGACCTCGATGCCTCGGGCACGGCCTCCTGGGCCTCGGCCACCGAGGCGCTCGACGCGAAGCTCGACGCCACCGCCAGCCTCGGCAAGCCCGTGGCCGGCCCGGTGCGCCTCGCCCTGAAGGCCCAGGGAGAGGAAGGCAAGCTCAACGCCGATGTGGACATGAGCGCCCCGGGCCTCGGACTGCAGGCGAGCGGCGCGCTGGAGGGCGAGAAGCAGGCCCGCGTCGACGTGAAGAAGCTCAGCCTCTCCCCGGAGACGGCACGCGCCTTCCTGCCCTCCTACCCGGTGGCCGCGCCCGTCACCCTGTCGGGCACCGTGGCCCAGGCGGGTGACACGGTGCGGGTGGACCTGGATGCCCAGGCCGCCGACGGCACCGCCGAGGTGGAGGGCACACTCAACGTGGAGCAGCTGCGCACCGACGGCCTCACCGCCCGCGTGCGCCAACTGGACCTGGGCAAGCTGCTGGGCGGCGGACCGAGCACCGTGCTCGCCGCGGACCTGCGCGTCACCGGCGGCGGCAAGAGCCTGGAGACGCTCGATGGCACGGTGGACCTCACCATGCCGCCCTCGCAGGTGGGTGGCCGGACGCTCGGCCCGGTGGAGCTGCACGCGAGCGCGAAGCAGGGCCGCTTCGAGCTCTCCCAGCTCCTGGCCCAGGCCCCCGGCGCCAGCCTCACCGCGCGCGGCGGCGGCACCCAGGAGGACATGCGCATCGAGGGCCGGCTCGTGGCCTCGGACCTGGAAGTCTTCGCCAACACCGTGGGGCGGCTGGGCGATGGCAAGCCCCTGCCCCTCTCGGGCCACGGCGCCCTGGACTTCACCGTGTCCGGCCCCGTCCGCCATCCCGCCGCCAGCCTCAAGGGCGGCTTCGACGCGCTCGCCTGGGCGGACACCTCCGTGCAGGGCCTCACGATCGACGCGCGGGTGCCGGACGTCACCCAGCCGCTCACCACGGATGCCACGCTGAAGGCCACGAAGCTCAGCGCCGGCGGCCGCACCTATGAGGACCTGAACGCCTCGCTCCTCACCCGCGGCCGCGCCCTCGAGGCCACCGTGAGCACCGGCGGCGCCACGGACCTGCTCGTCGCGCTCAAGGGCACCGTGGACCCGGACAACCAGGGCCTCGGGCTCGACACCCTCACCCTGCGCTACCCCGAGGCCGGCTGGACGCTCCAACGCCCCACCCACCTGGGCTGGGGCAATGGCCGCGTGGAGGTGGCCACCGAGAAGGAGCCCCTCACCCTCACCTCCGGGCCGCAGCTCCTCTCGCTGGCCCTGCGCATGGAGGGCGAGCGCATCAACGCCCGCACGGAGCTGCGCGACTTCGACCTCGGGCAGCTGCCCAAGGCCTTCCTGCCCGCGACGCTCGACGTGGACGGCCAACTCTCCGGCCACGTGGCGGTGAGCGGCCGCATGGCCCGGCCGGACGCCACCGTGGACCTCACCCTGCGCGGGGGCCGCTACCAGCAGTACGCGGACCTGGGCTTCGACCTCCAGGGCCGCTACGTGCGCGACCGCGCCACCGGCACCTTCGCCGCCAACGCTCCCGCGGGCCGCATCTCCGCGAAGTACGACGTGCCGGTGCAGGCGCTGATGCAGCACCGCCGCGAGCCCGTGGACCTGGAGCTCACCCTGGACCGCGTGGACATCGGCCCCGCGCTGCGCATGGCCGGCCAGCCCGAGTCCGCCACCGGCATGCTCTCCGGCACCATGACGCTCAAGGGGATGGCGAATGATCCCCGCCTGCAGCTGTCGCTCCAGGGCTCGGGGCTGCGTTACTGGGGTGTGCCGCCCCAGCAACCTCCGCCCGTGGTGCTCGCGCCGGGCGCGCTGCCCGAGCAGCTGCGGGGTGAACCGCTCGGCTTCGAGCTCACCGCCCGCTCCGACGACAAGGACGGCACGCTCAGCGCGAGCCTGGACCTGCGGGGCATCGGCTCGAAGGCCACCGCCAGCCTCGCGACGCCCTTCACCCTCGGCCGGCTGCTGACGAACCCGCCCACGGCGGACCAGGTGCTGGACACGCCCATGCGCGAGCTGAAGGCCGACATCCGCGAGCTGCCCCTGTCCCTGCTGTCACAGCTGGGCGTGGCCGAGCGCGCGGGCGGCCTGCTGTCGATGACGGCCAACGTCACCGGCCCCCTGCTGGCGCCCGTGGGCGAGCTGAAGATGGAAGCGCGGCGGGCCACGGTGAGCGGCCTCCAGCCCATCGACGGCACGCTGGCGCTGAACACGGACAAGGACTCGGTGAGGCTCCAGCTCGTCGCGCGGCGCGAGAGCACGCTGCTGGCGGAGGTGGATGCCCACGTCGAGGCGCCCATCGCCGCGCTGCAGGACCAGGAGGTGGTGGGGTATGTGCCCTTCACGCTCGCGGTCCGCGCCGGCCCCATCTCCCAGCGCGAGCTGATGGGCCTGGCCTCCTCCGGCCCCGGGGCCCGGGCGCCCTCGGTCTGCCGCACCGAGGAGGACGACTCCCGGAGCACCGAGCTGCAGAACGTGCTCTCCCTGAGCATGAAGGCGCGCGGCACGCTGGCGGACCCGCAGGTGGATCTCACCGCCGGAGTGCAGAACATCGGCTTGAGCCAGATTGGCCTCGGCCAGGCCCGCCTCCACTACACCTACGCGGACGCCCGCTCCGTGTTCAACGCGCTCCTGTCCGCGCCCAAGGGCGGCACGCTGATAGCCCAGGGGCAGGTGAAGCAGGACCTGTCCCTGCCCACGCTGCGCAAGGGCGTGAACTTTGCCCGGGTGCCGGTGGAGGTGGACGTGGACGCGCATGAGTTCGACCTGTCCTTCCTCTCCGGCTCGCAGCTGCCCATGGTGCGCTCCATCGGCGGCGTGCTGCGCATGGAGAAGGTGCACGTGGGCGGCACCGTCGGAGCGCCCACCTACCGGGGCACGCTCGAGTGGGTGAAGGGCCGGCTCGCCCTGGAAGGCATGGGCGACTACCAGGACATCCACGTGGCGCTCGACGTCACCGACAAGAAGCTCAACCTCTCCGACCTCTCCGCCAGCAGCGGCGGCGGCACCCTGAAGCTCCAGGCCAAGGCGGACCGCACGTCGCCGGATGTGTTCTCGCTCACCGGCGAGGGCACCCTCAACGACTTCCCCCTCGTCTACGAGGACCAGCTCCTGGCCCTCCTGCGCATGCGCACCCAGTTCCAGGGCGAGGTGTCCAGCAAGCTCGTCAACCTGCGCAACGTCGCCATTCCCGAGGCCCACATCATCCTGCCCGAGGCCAAGCGCAAGGAGTTGCAGTCGCTGGAGCGGCCCGAGGGCATCGTCCTGGTGTGCAACGGGACGCCGATGAAGACGGCCCGGCGCAAGCGGCCCACGCCCGCGGCGGACGCGGCCGGCCCGGGGAGCGCCACGGGAGGCGCGGGCCCCATCCATGAGGACGAGGAGCCGCAGCGCCAGTACTCCATCAACGTGAATGCGCCGAAGAACCTCTGGGTGCAGGGCTCGGACGTGAACGCGGAGCTCGGCCTGTCGGAGAACTTCCGCGTCGAGTACTCGGACGCCACCTCCATCTACGGCGAGGTGCGCGTGCTGCGCGGCGAGGTGGAGGTGATGGGCCGGCGCCTCACGGTGCAGAACTCCAGCCAGGTGCGCTTCACCGGCCCGGCGGCCATGCCCTACATCAACGCCACCGCCGAGTACGCCAACGAGCGCGCGGGCGTGAAGGTCTTCATCACCGTGCGCGGGCAGGGCAAGGAGTTCACCATCAAGCCCACCAGCGAGCCGCCGCTGCCGGAGACGGAGATCTACACGCTGCTGGCCACGGGCCGGCGCACGCTCAAGGCGGGCGGTGGAGGCTCGTCGATGAACCAGGAGCAGGTGGCGTCGGTGCTCGGCTCGGCGCTGGCCTCCCAGGCGCGCAAGGCACTGGCCGCGAAGCTGCCACTGGACGTGTTCACCATCGAGGCTGGCGAGGAAGGCTTCGCGGGAGCACGGCTGGAGGTGGGCACGTACCTCACGGATGACCTGTACCTGGGCTACACCGGCCGCCTGGGCGCCGCGCAGACGCAGTCCAGCACCCGGCGCGAGAACAACAACGCCGTGCGGCTGGAGTACCAGTTCAGCCCGCAGTGGAGCGTCGAGGGCGAGTACGGCGACGCGCAGCAGGGCGGCGCGGACGTCATCTGGAGCAAGGACTACTGACGCGCCCGCGAGTCGAAGGGGCCCCCGGGTAGACGTCTACCCGTGAGACGGACTCCCGGGCACGCACCCACCCCGCGAGGAAGACCCGCGCGCACCCGGTGACGGGGGGCGTCATGCTACGCTACCCCACTCCGGAGGTGGTGCGCATGGAGCAGGCAGCGGTGGGGCCTACGGAGCAGCGGCGTCAGGCCGTGGCCCGGTGGCGGTGGCGGCAGCTGCGCAGGCAGCTGTGCCGGGAAGGGGCGCAGGAGGCCTTCCTGCCCCAGGAGGGGGAGGAGGTGGCGGGCTTCACCCTGGAAGCGCGCCTGGGAGCGGGCAGCTACGGCACGGTGTTCCGCGCCCGGCGCGGCGAGCGGCTGTACGCGCTCAAGCTGTTGTACCTGCCGCACACGGGCGCGAAGGCCTGGCGCGAGGTGGAGGTGCTGCTGCGGCTGCACCTGGCGCGGCTGGTGGAGGTGGAGTGCCATGGCCACTACCGCGAGCACCCGGAGGCCGGGCCGCTCTTCCTGTACGTCGTCACCGGCTACGTGCCCGGCCTGCCCATGGACGGGTACGTGGAGCGCCACAACCCGGGGGCGGCGTGGGCGGCCAAAGCGGTGCGGGCGCTGGCGTGGCAGTTGGTGGTGGCGCACTCGGTGGGCGTGGTGCACCGCGACCTCAAGCCGGACAACGTGGTGGTGCGCGAGGACGGCCACGCGGTGCTGGTGGACTATGGGGTGGGCACCTTCCCGGGGGCCCTCAAGGTGTCCGGAGGAAAGCTGCCCAACATCGCCCTGCTGCGGGCCCCGGAGGCATGGCGCTTCCAGCGCGAGCGCCAGCCGCACCAGTCCTACGAGGCGAGCGCCCGGGACGACCTGTGGGCGTTGGGAGGGCTGCTGTACTGGCTGCTGACGGGCACCTGGCCCTTCGAGGGAGACACGGAGCAGGAGGTGGAGGACGCGGTGGTGCACGGCGCGCCGGTGCCGCCGCACGAGCGCAACGCCCGTGTGCCCCAGGTGCTCTCCGAGGTGTGCCTGCGCATGCTGGAGAAGGCACCCGAGGCACGCTACCCGGACGCCCGGGCGGTGTGCGGCGCGCTGGAGGCGGCGCTGGCCGGGGCGGACGCGGGCTGGGAGGTGGCGCTGTGCGAGCCCTGGGCCGCGCACAACGCCACCACCCGCAGCCAGGAGGAGTTGAACCTGGAGCAGAGTCTGGCGCACCACCGCAGGCTGCTGGCGTACGAGCGCGAGCACCCCCGGCGCGGCAAGCCCACGCCCCTCCAGCGGCAGCCCCGCCTGTCCTCACCCGGTGGGGAGGAGGCGCTCGAGGAGGTGGACACCGGGACGGTGGCGGAGCCGGAAGGGGCGCCTGCCACCGGGCCCGCCACGGGGGAGGAAACCCGCGGAGTACGCGAGATGGCGGCGCGCGGGGAGGAAGTGGCGCGGGAGCCCGCGCCGGCACCTGGGCCGGTGGCCTCCGGGCGCGGGTGGAGCCGGGCACTGACACTGGGGATGGCGGCCCTGCTGGCCAGCGCGCATGTGCACTCCGCATCGCCGCTGGCCTCCCCTTCCATGGTGGCCGCCCTGCCCGCGCGTTCCGCCATGTCTGCGTCATGGGTGGCTTCTGGCCAGGAAGTGGCGCGTGCGTGGTGCCCGCTCAAAGGTGGAAGCGGCGCGGCGCCCGCGTGGGCGGCCACTCCCGCGCCCGTCGCCCTGGCGACGCTCCCCGAGGACAGCACGCGCGTGAAGACTTCACGGAAGGACGCCAGCACGCAGCACAAGAAGCAGGGCCCGGTGCGCAACGCCGTGGCCCATACCCTGTGCACCGCCGCCATGGGCGCGCTCGCCGCCGGTTGTCCCGGTGCCCAGGTGCGCGCCACGCCTCCGCCCGAGGCGTGCCCGCCCGGTTCCCTGGAGACCATGCAGCGCCTGGGCATCCGCACTGGGGGCAGGGGCGGTACCAAATTCGCCGGTGTGCGGGAGCCGGGCTACATCACCGTGCGCGAGGGGCCGGGCGCCCGGCTCGAACTCCGAACAGACATGGGCCAACTGGAGGCGGGCACCGTGCTGACGGGGCGCCTGCTCTTCGGCAAGGAGCGCGTGTACGGCCGCTTCACCGAGGCCCAACGTCCCACCGGAGAAACCTATCGCGTCTGCATGGAGGCATGGAGTGCCTGGCAGGGCGTTGCCATTCGGGGCCTCGTCCCCCAGCCCAATGGTGGGCCGGACACCGCGGAGGTCCCCAACGCCCCGGACGTTCGTGCGGTGGAGCGCTTCGAGTAGGCGGGCGCGAGCAGCCGGGTGAAGCGGGCAGAGGCCAACGTGGGAGGTTCCTGCTAGTGTGCACCACTTCGGAGGTTTCATGCGCCCTCTTCCCGCCGCCCTCGCGTTGCTCCTGCTCCTGGCCAGCACTTCCGCCGGCGCGCAGCCCGGCACCCCAGCCGGTGAAGCGGTGGGGGAGCCTCGCGCCGTGGTGCTGTCCCCGGCGGGCCAGGGGGAGGTGCCCGAGGTGCGCATCCGCCCGGACCTTCTCACCACGCTGCTCTTCGGCGCGCCCCTGAGGCTGGCCCGGGTGGAGGTGGAGGAGCGCGAGCGCTTCTCCCGCGTGACGGTGTTGGAGGACATGCTCGCGCTCATTCCCTCCACGGCGCTTGGCGCGGGAAAACAGCTGCGGCTGACGGTGCGCTTCGTGGAGGGGACGCGGCCCGCGAGCGCGGACTTCCTCCTGGTGGTGGACGCTTCCCGGGCCGAGCCGCAGGTGAACGTGGAGCTGCGCCCGCCCGTGCCGGACGCCTGCTGGACACAAGCCGAGGCGGAGCGCGTCATGTCCCGGCAGTGCCAGGCGGAGCTCGCGCGGATGCGGCAACGCCCGGACGGAATCACCGGCCTGCTCGCCACCGGCCAGTTGGACGCCACGGGCATTACCACCCGCGAGCTCGTGCCGGGAAGGGACTTCACCCAGCGCCCCGGCGAGCCCCTCAAGGTATGGAAGGCCACGAGCTACCGCGCCCGGGACACGGTGGCGCTGGAGATGGAGGTGAGCAACGTGTCCACCCAGCCCTGGACGGCGGCGGGGGCGGTGCTGGTGGGCGAGGACGGCACGCGGCGCAAGGTGCTGCGGGTGTGGCCCCTGGAGCCCATTGCCCCGGGCGCGAAGTCGCAGCGCGTGGTGGTGGAGGCCGAGGCTCCGGAGGCCCAGGGCCGCTTCACCCTCCTGCTCTGGCAGGACGGTGAGCCCCCGAGTGTTTCGCTGGAAGGGGTGACGTTCCCGTAGCGAAGGAATCCCTCCCAATACGTCCTCCGCCTGTCTTCCTACCTCATGGATTGACATCGCCGCACGGCCCCTCCTGCGCTCGCGGGCTCCTGGCTTTCAGGGCCCACGGTTTATTGGAGGCATGGCATGTCCCCCCGTCTCGCGAGTCACCACCCGGCAGGCATGCAGCCACGCCGCTGGTGGATGTTGCTTGTCCTGTTCCTCTTCTCGGGGTGTGCGACGGGCCATCCCCCAGGTGGCCTGTTGGCGGGACAGGGACATGCGGTGTCGCTCACGCCGCCACCCGCGCCCCGGGAGGCGCCCCCCTTCGAGCCCGGCCTGGAGGGGGCGGTGGTGTACGAGGTGGCGGTGCTGGAGCCGGGCCGTGGCACCACGCGGCCCGTGCCGGTGGCCCAGGCGGACTTCCAGCGCGCCGTGCAACGCATTGCCCACGAGGTGCAACACAATGGGAAGAGTCCGCGCGAGGCCGCGCGCGAGTGGTTGAAGGGGCAGGTGGAGCAGCACCCGGAGGCGTGGCAGCTGAGCGGGACGTGGGTGGCCGAGGTGTACAAGGGCGAGGTGCTCTCCCTGGTGCCGGTGGACGAGCACAGCCAGCTGACACCCGAAGCGGATGCGGCCCTGCGCGACAAGTACCTCATGTGGTGCACCCGGGCCTGGGGTGGGGGCGACTGCCTGCGCCTGTTCGACGACGGGCCCTACCTGCGCACGGATGACCGGCGCACGCTGGCGCTCGCCCTGGCGTTTGGCTCGGTGCTGGAGGAGACGAAGGCGGCGCTGGGACGGGAGCTGAGCCCGCAGGTGCTGATGGCCTCGTGCATGTGGACATTGGGCACCTACCTGGCCCTCTGGCTGGTGCCCGAGCCGACGACCAAGCTACTGGCCGCTGGCCTGTCCGTCGTGCTGGTGGCGTGGCTGGGCGTGGACACGCTCTGGGGGCTGATGGACGGCTGGGCCACCCTGGCCACCCGGGCGCACGAGGCCAGCACCTTCGCCGAGCTGCGCGAAGCGGGCGAGGGCTTTGCCCGCGTGCTGGGCACGGACGCGGCGCGGGCGATGATTCTGGCGGTGGGGGCACTCACCGGGCGCACGCTGGGCGAGGTGGCGGCGAGGGTGCGCGTGCTACCGGGCTACGGCTTGGCGAGTGCGCAGTGGCAGGCGCAGGGCGGGACCGCGGTGCTGGGGCGGTTGGAGGTGATGGCAGCCCAGGAGGGGGCGCTGGCGCGGGCAGTGGCGGCGGTGGAGACGGTGGCAGCCACCCCGCATGGTCCCATATCGGTGGTGATGCTCAAGAAGGGGCAGGGAGGCGGAGCGTCCTCCGGAGGCGGCTCCCGTGGCACCGTGGTCATCCGTCACCGGGGCGGCAACCTGCAGGTGATTCTAGCCAATGGGCAGCGGTGGCACCTGCCTCCTGGCTTCTCCATCCACGACATCCCCCTGAGCGACCCGCTCGGTGACAAACTCCAATCCGCGGCCAACCGAATCGCGAAGAAATGGGGGCCAGGCCAACTCACCAACGAAGAGCGAGAAGCTATCGATATGGCACGTAGGGCGGGCAATCATTTTCAGGCCTCCCGCCTGGAGGGACAGGCCCGTGGCCGCTGGGTAGAAGCTCAGTTGCGAGAGTTATTCAAGCACCTGAAATGGAACCGCCAGGGGGTCGATATTACGGGCCCAGCAGGGCAGGAGTACCACTACGAGGTGCTCGCCGGCTCAGCGGACAACTTTGGTCGTCACGGGCGTCGGATGTCTGACGTCTTTTTTCGGATGATCTTCTTCTGACATGAGACAAGGAAGAGCATGAACATCATCTACGAAGATCGGGAGATGAAAGGTGAGCGCCTGGAGTTGACCGACAAAGAGGGAATCTACTTCCTCGGTCCCAACCTGACCCTGCGCCAATGCTCCCTGGTACTTCGCGTGCCCGCACGCTGGCTGCACATCCTCCCCACGCGATTCATCGACTGTTCCATCCAGGTGAAGCAGGAGTTGAAGAACCACGACTGGTCGAGGGCATTCTTGAAAGGCTGCCAGTTCACGGGGCGCATGACGGGCTGTGACTTCGGACACCGCCTTCCCCATATGCCGGGCCGGGAGAATGGCGGCATCGAGGACTGCGACTTCACCAAGGCCCGCCTGCAGGGCTGCCGTTTTCACGGCTGCGACATGCGCACCATTCGCCTGCCTCCCTGGCCCTGCTTCACCATCCTGGACCCCATTGGGAGAAGCCAGGAGTTGAATAACGTCAAGTGGCCAGAGTTGTTTGGCGGTGTCATCGTGGAAAACCTCCACACCCAGCCTCCCTCCACCGTGGCCGTGAGCTATCACGCCCCGACGGTCGCCGAGCGGTACGGGACCACCCCGGAAGAGCTCAAGGTCGTCCTCGAGAAGTTCGACTGCGTCGTCTACTGACGGCTCACCGTCCCACGGGCCGCAGGCAGTCCAGCTCCAGGTCCATCAGGAAGGACAGGAAGGCGTTGTCGCCCACCTGCGCGCGCGCCTCCTCCACCCGGGCCCGTGCCGCGTCCCACTCCCCTTCCCGCTTGAGGCGCGTGGACTCCAGCACCCGCCGGTTGGCCTCCAGCTCGCGCGAGAGCCTCTCCCCATCCAACCGCTCGCCCCGCTCGACGGACGGCCGCTCCGCCATCGCGAGCAGCGCCTCCGGGTCGAACGGCTTGTCCGCGTTGAAGAGGAAGTACTCCACCGCCGGGTGGTCATCCGTCACCGGCGCATAACCCTGCGTCCAGCGCCGCAGCGCCTCGGTGCCCGCCACGTACGTGCCCATGAGGCCATACGGCGAGGTGAAGCCCACGTCCGCCAGCGAGCGCGCCACCGGCGCCTGCGCCCACCGCGCCTCCCACCCCGCCACGTCCACCCCCAGCGGCCGGTCCGCCGCCACCAGCACCGCCTCGTAGTCCGAGGGAATCCACAGCGTCACCTCGGAGAAGGCCTCCAGCAGCGAGGCCACCATGCCCCGCGTCAGGTTGTCCGGCTGCTGCTGCAGCGGAATCCACTGCGCCAGCACGCCCCCCGGCGCCAGCCGCTGCTTCACCTCCCGGTAGAACTCGGTGGTGTAGAGGCCCACCACGCCCGCCGAGCGCGGCGGCGGAGGCTCGAAGGAGATGACGTCGTAGCGGCCCTGCGAGGCCAGCAGGAAGTGGCGCCCGTCGTCGAAGACCACGTGCGTGCGCGGATCCTCCGCCGCGCCGTGGTTGTGCTCGGCGAAGTGCGGCGCCGCGGCCAGCACGTCCGGGTTGGTGTCCACGATGGTGAGCGAGCGCAGGCCCGGGTGGCTCGCGAAGGAGCCCGCGGTGCTGCCCGTGCCGAAGCACACCTGCAGCACCTGCTTGGGCTCCGGGTGCAGCAGCATGGGCAGGTGCGCCAGCGTGGCCATGTAGCGCTTCCGCGGCAGCGCCGTGTTCGCGTACGACACCGAGCCGAACAGCAACTGCTGGTGGCGGAAGCCCTTCTCCCGGCACCCCGGGCCGCACGCGTACAGCCCCGAGTCACACACCGACGCGTTGTCGTACTCGAGCACCGCCAGCGCTCCGTCCACGCCCTCGCGCACGAAGCGCACCCGCGAGTCCGAGTGCTCGGCGAAGGCGCGCACCAGCAAGTCGCCCGGCACCATCACCACCGCCACCCCGAGCAGCGCCGCCCCGGCCCACATGCTCCGCCGGGCGCGCGGGTGCGCCTGCGAGTCCAGCGCCTGCACCCCGAGCGCCAGCGCCATGTTGAGCGCGCACACGAGGACGAACGTCCACTGCGTGCCCACCGCGGGCACCAGCACGAAGCCCACCGCCAGCGAGCCCACGATGCCGCCCAGCGTATTCACCGAGTACAGCAGTCCCACGTTGCTGGCCGCGTTCGCCACGTGCCGGGTGGTGAGCTGCACCACCAGCGGGAAGATGACGCCGATGAGCGAGGCGGGCACGAGGATGACGAGCGCCGCGTGCAGCAGCATGCCCACGTAGACGGCGTTGGGGCCCCAGCCGCCCACCAGGCCCGAGAGCAGCTGGCTCACCGGGCGCGACATGCCCAGCAGCGCCATGGACAGCAGGCCCGCGAAGGCGAGCAGCGACTCCACGGTGACGAAGAGCTCCAGCTCGCGCACCCGCCCGGCCAGCCGCAGCGAGTAGACGAGCCCGCCCACCACGAGCCCCAGGAGGAACGTCACCAGGAGGATGGTGAAGGCATACGTGGTGGAGTCCAGCGAGGTGGAGAGGACGCGGAACCAGAGCACCTCGTAGGAGATGGAGGCGAAGCCGCACAGCGCGAAGGCCGCGACGAGCAGCGTGCGGCGTGCCCCCTGGAAACCCGAGGCGCCGCCGGGAACCGAGGGAGCCTCGGGAGCGGCGGGCGCGGTGGCGGGCAGGGGCTCCGGGCGCAGCCGCACGTGCAGCAGCACCACGGCGAGCCCCACGAGCACGTTGAGGCCCGCGGCGAGCGCCGCCGTGCGCCACAGCCCCACTGCGCCGATGAGGTAGAAGCCCGCCAGCCCGCAGCCGAGCGCCGCGCCCAGCGTGTTGAGCGAGTACAGCACGCCGAAGGAGCGCCCCAGGCCCTCCAGCTCGCGCGCCACGAAGCGCATGAGGACGGGCAGCGTGCCCCCCATGACGAAGGTGGGCGGCAGCACCAGCAGGAAGGCCAGCACCCCGCGCACCGCCAGCGGCCCTCCCCCCGGCAGGCCCAGCACGGAGAGCCACTCGGGCAGCGAGGCCAGCACCCGGGTGATGCCCAGCGCCAGCACCCCCGTGGCCGCCTCCAACAACCCGTAGGCCAGCAGCGGGTGCTTCAGCCTGTCCGCGAGCCGCCCCAACCCCAGGCTGCCCAGCACGAGCCCCGCCAGGAAGGCGGACACCACCAGGCTCGCCGCGAACGTGGTGTGACCCACCACCAGCGTCAGGTAGCGGACCCAGATGACCTCGAAAACGAGCCCGCTCATGCCCGAGGCAACGAAGAGCAGACCCACGGCGGCGAACACTCTGGCGGAGATGCGATTCACGGGAGGTACGACTCTACCCCGGCTCCCGCCTCTCCGCCGGTCCGCTCGCCAGAAGGGCAGGCGGCCTCAGTGCCCCGGGCCCCTCCCCCGCTTCAGGAAGTCCAGCCGCTGCCGCGCCCCGCGGTGCTGCGGGTCGAAGCGCAACGCCTCCTCCAGCCGCTCCTTCGCCTTCGGCAGGTCCCCCTGGCGGCCGTAGACGTCGGCCAGCACCACCAGCACCTCGGCGTTGTACGGCTGCAGCTCCAGGGAGCGCTCCAGCTCCTGGACCCCGGTGCCCAGGTCTCCCCGGCGCAGAGCCAGCTGGCCGAGCACCACGTGGGGCATCGTCAGCCCCTCCGACTCGGGCTGGTGCGCCAGCGTCTCCAGCGTGGCGAGCCCCCGCGCGTCTCCCGCGAACGCGAGCGGAATGGCGGCCGTCTGGCGCACCCAGAGCGACTTGTCCTTCAGCAGCGGGGCGAGCACGTCCGCCACCTCGCGCGTGCCCGTCATGGACAGCGCCTCGACGAGGTCCGAGCGCAAGGTCGGGTCCGTGGCCGTGGCGAGCGCCGCCTTCAGCGCGGGCCCCGCCTCCTCGCGGAAGCGCTGGGCCAGCAGGTGGGCCGCCACGCCGCGCAGGGACGGCGCCTCCTTCTTGTCCGCCAGCACCTGCTCCAACGGCTGGCGGCTGTCCTCGGCCGTCTTCATGGCGATGGCGTCCGCCAGCCGCATCCGCCGCGCCTGCCGCTGCTTCGCGTTGGGCCACCACTTCTCCAGCGCCGCCTCCATCGTCTCGGGCGAGGCCTTCTCGTGCGTGTGGCACGCGTTGCACGCATTGGGGATGTCGTGCTTCACCGTGTTGCGCGGCACCGGCACGTCGATGGCGTGGTCCACGAAATGGTCCAGCACACCCGACACCGTCGGCGGCATGTGGCAGGCGATGCAGTCCTGCGCCTCGGCCGAGGTGTGGTGCGTGTGCTTGGAGCCCTCGGCGAACACCTTGGCGTGGCAGCCCTGGCAGCTGGCCGAGTCCACCGTCACGCCCTTCGTGAGGCGCTTGGGTTGTTTGACTTCATTGTCCGCGTGCCCGGCGTGGGGCGCGGTATGGCAGGTGAGGCACGTGGCGCCGCCCTGCAGGTAGCAGCGGGACTGGATGAGGGCCTGGTACTCGAAGCTGGACGTCTTCGGGCGCCCGTCCTCGAAGAAGTCGCCGGAGCGCTGGTTGCCCAGCAGCACCACCATGGGCTGGTAGTAGTCCTCGTAGCGCCGGCCCGGCTGGTAGCGGTGCTCCGCGTCCAGCAGCGGGAAGAGCGTGCGGTGCGGCCCGTGGCACTGCGCGCACACCGCCATCCCCTGCTGCGGCGGGAGCTTCGAGGGCTGGATGATGTCCTTGGGCAGCTGCGTGTCCACGTGGCGCGCGCCGGGGCCATGGCAGCTCTCGCACGCCACGCCCGCGTCGGCGAAGCCCGTGCTCCAGTGGTGGCTCTTCCGGTCGTAGCGCGTGTTGAGGCCGGTGACGTGGCAGTCCAGACACGAGTGCTGGCTGTTGCGCTGCCAGTTGGACCAGAAGAAGGGGTGGTCCGGCGTCAGCGCGCCCTGCTTGGACTCGGAGTAGTCCACCCACTCGCCCTTGCCGGTGACGTGGTAGTAGATGGGCAGCACCTGCCAGCGCCCGTCCGGCATCATGGTGACGGGATCCTGCATCCGCTTGCCGCCCACCACCCAGTGCACCGGGTACGCGTCGAGCACCCCGCCAGGCCCCTTCGTGCGCATGGCGAAGTGCGCGTCCTGGGAGCTCATCCACGCCTCGCTGGAGTCCCCCTTGTAATGGGCGTTCTTGAAGTCGCCGACCACGTGGTCCGAGGTGGCCTCCGAGAGCGCGCGGGAATGCCAGTCCTTGCGCCACGCGGAGTGCTCGTCCTCATGGCACTCGCCGCACTTCTCCGAGCCGGCGTAGCCAGGAGGAGGCGGCAGCAGCTCCGCCGTCACCTTCGGCGCGGGTGGAGCGGCCACGGGCCCGGGGGTAGGAGCGGCGCGCACGGCCGTCTCCTTCGCGGCGGTGGCACTGGCGGGTGGAGTGTCCTGTGCGGACTCGCGGCAGGACACAGCTCCGCCGGCCAGCAAAGGGAGGACGGCGGCCGCGAGGAGGAGCGTACGGGAGCGGAGCATGAGCGGGGGGGTCGGAGACAGGGCCAACGCTACCTCAACCACGTGTCGCCTGATGAGGGGCCTCACCCCGCGGGGCCAGAGTCCGTTGGCGCCGCCGGGCACGAAGCTGGCTGCCCAAAACATCCACGAGCCCCAAGGCGGCGAACAGCATCAGCGCCCCGCCCCCCACCGTCACCACGTAGTCCGCCATGCCCGCCTGTCCGCACTCGATGCAGGCAAGCGACGGATCCTCCGGTGAATAACGCAGCTCGACGGGGGCACCGGCCGGGAAGCGCCTCACGTAGTCGTTGGCCTCCTGCACGTTGCCCGTGTCCAGGGCACCGAAGGCGATGGTCTCGGAGGTGTAGCCCTCCGCACCCACCGTGTAGCTGTAGCGCACATGGGGCCGGAAGCTCACCGCCCGCCGGCTGCGCAGCGTCTCCACCTTGGAGGACAGGACCGAGCCCCGCGCCACCGGCCAGTGCTCGCTCGCCCGGGCCCGGTAGACCATCCTCCCGCCGCCGAAGGCGAGCAGGCCTCCGAACACCAGCAGCGCCACTCCGAGCAGCAACCTCTTCATCACGGCAACACCTCGCTCGTCCGCGGCCCCATGGAGAGCTCCTGGCGCACGGTGGCCGTGAGCACCTCCAGGTCCACCGGCTTGTCCAGCACGGCGCTCGCGCCCAGCCGCCGTGCCACCTCACGGATCGCGTCATCCGCGAAGGCCGACAGGAGGACCACCGGGCAGAAGAGCCCGGCCGCCCGCGCCTGGGCGAGCACGTCCAGTCCGGTGAGCCCCGGCCTCCGCACATCCGACAGGAGGAGATCCGGCGGCAGCAGCGGACCGCCATACACCTGCGTCAGCGACACGTAGTCGGACAGCTCGAACCCCTCCTCCAGCGCCACCACCGCGTAGCCCGCTCGCGCCAGCGCCAGCGTCAGCAGCGCCCGCAGCTCGGCATCGTCCTCCGCCAGGAGGATGCGCGGAGGGTGGGGTTGCGATGAATAGAGAGGCGTCAGGGCACACCACCCGCGCGGAGGGAGAACCCCCTTCCACAGCATGGCCCGTGCCAGGATGCTCCCGCCCGGCGGAGGCAGCGCGGAACCGGGTCATTCTGCCCCCGCGGGGCACCCTGCCCCACACGGACCCCTCATCGATTGCGCCGCCGTCCGCGGGCATTATCCCAGGGGGCCCGGAGGGGAGCGAGGCCGGCCCCCCCATCCGCTTCACCCTGGAGAGTCCCTCTTGAGCTCGAACACCAATCGTTACGACCTGTGGGCGCCGGAGACGCGCGCCAACCCCCTGCCCATTTACGCCCGCATGCGGCAGGAGGCGCCCCTCGTCCGCCTGATCGACCCCAACTACAAGACCCCCGTCTGGGTGGCCACCCGCTACAAGGACGCGGTGGAGCTGATGCGAGATGCGCGCTTCACCAAGGACGCCCGCAAGCTGCCCGACGGCACGCCCTCCAAGCAACGGCGCACCGAGACGATGCAGGCCATCAACACGCACATGCTCTCGGCGGATCCGCCGGACCACACGCGCCTGCGCACGCTGGTGTCCAAGGCCTTCACCCCGCGCCGCGTGGAGGAGCTGCGCCCGCGTGTCACCGCCATCGCCCACCGGCTGCTGGACGCCGTGCAGGCCCGCGGCGAGATGGACCTGCTCGACGCCTTCGCCTTCCCCCTGCCGGTGACGGTCATCGCCGAGCTGCTCGGCGTCCCGCAGGAGGACCAGGAGCAGTTCCGCGAGTGGACCAACATCATCATCACCCCGCCCCGCGACGGGAACATGCAGCCCATCGAGGCGGCGGGCAGGCAGTTCGCCCAGTACTTCCAGGGGCTGATGGCCCAGCGCCGGGCCGAGCCCCGGGACGATCTGCTCACCGCCCTGCTCGCCGTGGAGGAGCAGGGAGACCGGCTCTCGCCCATCGAGCTCATCAGCATGCTCTTCCTGCTGCTGGTGGCGGGCCATGAGACGACGGTGAACCTCATCGGCAATGGCGTCTGGGCCCTGCTGACCCACCCGGAGCAGCTGGAACGGCTGCGCGCCAACCCGTCCCTCATCGAGTCCGCGGTGGAGGAGATGCTGCGCTACCGAGGCCCGGTGGAGACCACCACCCACCGCTGGGCCCCGCAGGAGCTCGAGTTCCGCGGCCAGGTGATTCCCGCCGGCGAGAGCGTGCTGGCCTCGCTGCTGGCGGCCGACCACGACCCCGAGCAGTTCCCCGAGCCGGAGCGCTTCGACATCACCCGCGAGCCCAACCGGCACATCGCCTTCGGCTTCGGCATCCACTTCTGCCTGGGCGCGCCCCTGGCCCGGCTCGAGGGCACCATCGCCATCAACCTGCTGCTGGAGCGGCTGCCCCGGCTGCGGCTGGCGGAGGACCCGGCCCGGCTGCGCTGGCGCGATGGCATCCTCGTCAATGGCCTGCAGCGCCTGCCCGTGGCCTTCTGAGCGCACCACCCGGACGTTCATGCCAGGATGGTGGGGACATGCACCTCCCATGTCCCCACTGCCAGCGGCCCCTCATCCCCGGAGCCACGTCGTGTCCGGCTTGCGGCACCTCGCTGCTGCGGGAGGTTTCTCCGGGGAGTGACGAGCCCACGTGCGCCTTCCACCCCCAGCGGGTGAGCCTGGCCATCTGTGACCGCTGCGGCTCCTTCGCCTGCGCCGCGTGCCTGCGGCTCAACTCGCGCGACGAGCTGGTCTGCCAGCGCTGCCATGCGCTCGAGCAGGACGAGCCGCTGCCGTGGGACCAGCGCGAGGAGCTGGGCACGCTCACCGCCTGGTGGAAGACGGTGCTCCACGTGATGTTCCACCCGGACACCTTCCCCACGCTCCGGCCCGAGGGGAGCGGCGGCGGCTCGCTGCTGTTCGCGCTGCTGAGCTCCCTGCCTGGCAGCTTCATGATGGGCCTCACCTACCTGGGCCTCGTCGCCCTCCTGCCCTCGATGTTCCCGGAGGGGACCCAGGCGGCGGGTGACCTGGCGGCGTTGTACGGGCTCTTCATGTTCGCGTTCTTCATGGTGGTGGGCCCGCTCGCCTCGCTGGCCTCCACCGTCATCCTCGCGGGGCTCGACCACCTGGTACTGAGCCTGGGAGGCGTCACCCGGGGCTTCCAGGTGACGCTCCGGGCCCACGCGCTCTCCCAGGCGCCCTGGGTGCTCGGCGCGGTGCCCTGCGTGGGCATCTACGTGGCCCCCTTCTGGGCATTGGTGGCCCGCGCCTTCGCCTACCACGGGCTGCACCGGACGACGTGGGGCGTGGCCCTGGCGGGAACCGTGCTCACGCCCCTGCTCTCCTGCTGCATGTGCGGCGGCGCTTGGCTCTTCATGTTCAACATCCTGGGCCGCCTCACCTGAGCCAGCGCCCGTCTCAGAGGGCGTAGGTGGCGTAGCAGGTGCCCACCGGGCCGGTGCCCGAGGTGGGAGCGGTCGGAGCCGACTGCCACGCGCCCTCGGCGCCGCACTGGTGCCACTGCGAGTCCCCACTGGACTGCACGCACGTGCGCGCCGGCACCGAGCGGCCCAGGGTGGCGGACGAGCAATACGGCCAGGAGGCCGTGCAGGTGGTGGGCTTGGTGGTGGTGCCCGCCGTGAAGGTGCCGTCGGCCTGGCACTGCCGCCAGATGGCGTCCGAGGAGCTCTGCACGCACACGCCCACGGCCACGTTCGCCTCCACCGTGCCCGAGTAGCACGTGACGGTGGTGCCGCCGGTGCCCCAGTTGTACTCGCCCTTGAACTGGTTGTACTTCACCGCCACCAGCGACGAGCCGCCGACGTCGGTGCGGCCGCACTGGATGGCGTACGCGCCCACCCAGGGGGTGTACGTGTAGAGCGCCGCGGTGGCCTTGTTGACCGGCTTCACCGAGCACGGATCCGAGGTGCTCTTGAGCACGCCCGGCTTCCATCCGGAGATGGTGGCCCGGCCCGCGTCCAGGTCCACGAGGTAGCCGCGCAGCTTCTTCGCCGAGCACTCGATCTGCTTGCCGAAGCCCGCGTACGAGGTGCTGCACCCGCCGCTGTCCGGGCAGCCGCAGCCGGTGGCCTTGGCCAGGTTGGTGGAGGTGCCGCTGGTGATGAGGCTCGACTCCGTCTGGATGCGCGCCAGCATGTAGAGCGGGCTGATGGTCTGCAGCTTGGACTGCTCCACGATGAGCGTCGCCGCCGTCTTGTTGTTCCAGGCCGGGTCCTTGTAGGTGGCCAGGTACGAGCCCTTCTGCTGCAGGAACGCCTGCACCTGGGCCACCGTAATCCACTGGCCGCCGGTGATGTCCGTGTCCTCAAGCAGCCGGTGCATGTCGTACTCGGTCGTGGCCGGCTCGAGCACCTGGCCCGTGAGCTCGTCCACCACCACCTCGTCCTCGGACGGACCGCAGCCCACGGCCAACAGCGCCGGCAACAGCAACAGCGTGTATCGCAGCTTCATCTCGTACCTCGGGGATGGCCGCGAAACCGGGCGGGGGGTGCCTGGCCCCACGGCGGGGGGGAGGACGCCTCTTAGCACCAGGAAAGACAGCATTTCCCGTTCTTTCTGAATCTTGAGGGAATCCACCACCCGGGGGGATGTCGAGCGGGCCACATTCACTCCGGCCCCGGGACACTGAGTCCCTGTCGGAGCAGTGCCTACCGTTGTGTCCGGTATTCAGGCCCTGCCGGAGCGACCATGAGCGACGGAGCCGATGGCCCCGCGAAGAAGTCCGACGAGGACATCAAACGCCTGCTGGAGCTCGAGCGGCGCTACCTGGTGAGGGCCCGGAAGGCGCGGACGGCCGCCCCCTCACAGGGAAAGCCACCACCTCCGGAGTCCGAGACCCCGGCGGCTCCGGGCATGGGCCCTCCGCAGGACTTCTGCGGGCTCGCGCTCTCCGGGGGAGGCATGCGCAGCGCGACGTTCAACCTGGGGCTGCTGCAGGGCCTGCATCAGCTGGGGCTGCTGGGGATGTTCGACTACCTCGCCACCGTCTCGGGCGGAGGCTACATCGGTGGCTTCTGGACGGCGTGGCGGCACTACCACGCGCAGAAACCGTGCCCCGGCGCGCCGAAGAAGGCCGGGCTCTTCCCCGAAGAGGACCAGCGGTCCCGCGGGACGCATCTGCCCGAGGTGCGCCACCTGCGCGAGTTCAGCAACTTCCTGAGCCCGCGGCTGGGGCTGCTGAGCCCCGACACGGGACGGATGATCGTCGCGGTCCTGAGCGCCCTCATCCCCTCGCTGCTCGCGGCGCTCTCGCTCATCGTCCTGTCACTCCTGCTCTGGCTGGTGCTCGCCCATTCGCTCATCATCGGGTGGCCGGCGGCGGAGGCCAGCCCGCCGGAGTGGAAGCTGGCCCTCTCCCACGCGCTGATGCTCGTGCTGACGGCGGGGACGCTGTTCGGTTGCGAAGGGCTCCTCCGCCGGCAGCGGGAGCGGGTGCTGAGCAGCCGGGGCATGCAGCAGGCCGACATCCAGGACTCCCTCGAGTCCGAGGCCTCGCGGCTGGGCTACTACATGCCCACCGCGCTGCTGGCGATCGGCCTCGCGCAGTGGCTCTGGCACAGGCTCCTCGCCGTCAACCACGTGAACGCCTGGCACTTCCAGGGAATGTGGCTGCTCGCGCCGCTCGCGCCCGGCATGAACTTCGTCCGGGAGCGGCTCTATGTGTTCGCCCCCGCCCTCGCGTGGTTGGGAGCGGCTGGAGTGCTCGTGCTGCTGCGCTGGCTCGGCTCGCGCTTCGTCACGGAGTGGATGCAACGCACGGAGCTGGCCGCGGTGGACCGGGTGCTCAGCCGCCTGCTGATCCTCGCGACGTTCTGGTCGGTCCTCGCGGTCTTCTGGCTCGGGGGCCGGTTCCTGCGGGATCTCTTCCTGACGTCCCCGAGCCTGCAGGAGTTCTATACCGCGCTGAAGACGGGCCTGGTGGGAAGCGTGGTCGCGCTGATGGCCCTGTTCGCCAAGGTGCAGCAGTTCCTCGGCAGGCGGACGAGCACGCCGGCCAGCCCCAAGATGAAGCACCGGGCCCGGGCCTGGCTGCCCCAGGTCCTGGCGTATGCCATCCTGATGCTGCTCGTGCTCGGAATGGTGCTGTTCATCCTCGGCACGGCGGAAGAGAAGCGGCTCACCTGGCTCGTGGGCGGAGCGGTCCTCATCACCGTGCTCACGCTGCTCTGCTTCGATTCCAACCTCGTGGGGTTGCACACCTTCTACCGGGCCCGCCTCGCGCGCACCTTCATTGGCGCGGCCCATGGCGAGGCACCGGGCCAGACCGAGCCCCATAGCAAGGATGACTTCCGCCTCCACCTGCAGAAGGCCCAGACCGGCCCCCTGCACCTCATCTGCTGCGCGGCCAATGACCTCGCCTCGCAAGATCCCATCGCCAACCTCTACCGGGGAGCCGACAGCGCGGTGCTCTCGTGCGTGGGCTTCTCGGTGGGCTCCGAGTACAAGACGTGGACGAAGATCCGCAAGGAGGGCGGGCTGGTGCCCACCCTGGCCTCGACCATGACGGCCTCCGGAGCGGCCTTCAATTCCCACATGGGCTCCATGTCCATGAAGCTGGGGCCGGCCGTCACCTTCCTCATGACGGCGTTCAACCTGCGGCTGGGCCTGTGGTTGCCGCACCCGACCCGGAGCATCCGGATGCGGTGGTACGAGCGGCTGTGCGTGGGACTGCCCTTCTACCGGGAGCTGCTCGGCCGCTCGCGGGTGCACAGCCACAACGTGCTCCTCTCGGACGGCGGCCACTTCGAGAACCTGGCGCTCTACGAGTTGGTGCGCCGGCGCTGCCGGTTCATCGTGGTCTCCGACTGCGGCATGGACTCGGAGGCCTCGTTCAATGACTTCGCCAATGCCGTGCGGCGCGTGCGCGAGGACTTCGGGGCGGAGATCCGCATCGATCTCTCGCGCCTGCGCGCCGGCAAGGACAAGCCGGCGACCCAGTCGGTCGTCGCCGGAGACATCGAGTACCCGGACGGCAACACCGGGGTGCTGCTGCTCGTCAAGCCCGTGCTGCTGGGCAACGAACCGGCCGACATCACCCAGTACAAGGCGAGCAACTCGGCCTTTCCCCACGAGACGACGGGAGACCAGTTCTACGACGAGGCGCAGTGGGAGTCGTACCGCCGGCTCGGCGAGCATGTCGCGCTCAATGCCTTCCGGCCCATCCTGAGGGAGCTGGAGTCGGCGGAGCCCCTCGCGCCCGCGCAGATCTTCGCCCGCGCCCGCTACGAATGGCTGCCGGTGCCCGAGGGCTTCGAGGAGCGCTTCCCGCGCATCGTGGACCGGGCCGCCTCGCTCGACTCGATGCTGCAGAGCCCGGAGGCGCGGAAGCTGTTCGGGGAGATCTTCAAGGAGATCAGCGAGCTGGACCTGCAAGCCAAGCGATTCGATGAGAGCAAGCGGGTGGGCAGGCTGGTGCCCTGGCGCGGCCCCTCGGAGGACAGCGAACCGGGAGAGGACAGCGAACCGGTGGAGGAGCTCCAGGCCAGTCCCCAGGAGATGTCCGACGCGCTCCACATGATCCGGCGCGCGCTGCTCGTCATGGAGGAGGTGTTCCTCACCGAGGACTTCGCCACCCATTACAACCACCCCGCGTACATGGGGCTCTTCAACTACTTCGCACGCTGGGCCTATGCGCCGCTGGTGCGGACCTGGTGGCCCCTCCTGAAGACGCTGTACTCGCCGCGCTTCACGCACTTCATGGAGGAGCGCTTCAGCCTGCCCAACGTGGAGCGCAGCGACATCGGGCAGCTGTCCGTGAAGATGAAGAACGGCTTCGCGATGTCCTGCTGGCTGGAGCAGGGCGGACTCCCCCCCAAGGCCGAGGAGAAGCTCATCTCGTACCAGCTCAAGCTGCCCCATGGGAGCAAGCCCCAGTACTCCATCCAGGCCGCCCAGCTCATCGTGCGCACGCACCACCATCAGGGGAAAGAGTTGTGCTGGACGCCCAGGGGTGGCCCGAAGAAGAAGGTGGTGGTGTGGCAGGGGGACGACTTCTACGTGCCACCGGGGCTCTGGGGGGCGGGCATCGGCGAGGACTTCCTCCGGCTGGTCACCTCGAGCCCCGACATGTGCAAGCTCGTCGGCCCCATCGAGAAGGGGACCTACCTGGCGGTCCGGTTCCAGGTGAACCGGGAAGTGCCGCCCGCCCGCCGGAAGCGGTGGGCGGACGATCTGCATCTCTATCGCAGCCAGGGGTTCTCGGAGCCCGACAAGGAGCTGACAGCGTGGCTCGAGCAGTTGACGGTGCTCGACGAGCATCCCGCCATGCCATGGACACAGCAGAAGAGCCAGCCCTGGCAGCGTCACTGGTTGACGCGGGTCTACCTCCCCGTGGAGGAGAAGCCGGTACGGCCCGGGGACACGTCCCGCGCCGGCGCCCCGCCTCCGTCCGAGCCGTCCGGATACGGAGAACCGCTGCACTGAGCCGCGCCGAAGGGCTCAGCGTCCGAGCCGGCGGCGGGCCCGCTCCCGAGCCGCCTCGAGCGCCGAGTCCACCCCGCGCTCCTTCGCGGGCGCGTCCTCCGCTGACGCGGCGCCCGGAGTAGCTCCCGGGCTGGCCGGGGTTTCGGGCGCCCTGCCCGCTCCGGCCGTTGCCGCGGAGGGGCCCGGCACCGCTCCGGCTGCCGCGGTGGAAGGAGCCACCGCGCGCCGGAGCCTCGGGCCCGAGAGGAAGCGGCGCACCACCACCTCGGCCAGCAGCACCGCCACCGCCAGGGCCACCAGCCAGGGCGCCAGCGCCACGCGGCCCTCGGACTCGGGCGCCTCGGAGAAGAGGCCCGTCATGGACAGCCGCTCCAGCCCGCCGCCCACGGCCGCCACCCCGCGCAGCACCTCCAGGCCCTCCTGGGTACTGCCGGGCTCGAACTCGGGCGCGTAGGGCAGCGTCACCGGAGGCGCCCGCAGCACCCGCGTGCCCAGCTTCACCACCGGGTGCCACGTGCCGCTGCCCGGCAGCGTGTACTCGGCCGCCACCCGGTCCTCGTCCTCCCAGCGCATGGGCAGCTCCACCGGCGCGCTCCGCCCGTCTCCCGGCAGCAGCACCAGCGAGGGCAGCGCGCCCGGCAGGGCCTCTCCCGGCGCGAAGTCCAGCGTCACCCGCAGCAGGTTGCCCCGCCGCTCCGAGCGCGCCACCGCCTCGCCCGCCTCGCCCGCGCCGCCCATGCTCCAGCGCACCATGCCCTCCAGCGCCGCGCGCAGGCCGCTCCAGGTGCGCAGCTCGCCGGTGAACTCCCCATCCACCTCCGCCATGAAGGCCACCACCCGCCCCGAGCCCCGCGGCCACAGCGCCAGCACCGGCGCCGCGTTGTCATCCAGCGTCCGCATCGCCACGCTCGCGCGCGGCCGCAGGTACGTGAGGTTGTAGCCGCCCACCTGCGGCAGCCCCAGCGCCGGCAGCTTGCCGAGCAGCGGTAGGTCCGGCGCCGCCTCGAGCGAGGCGGGCTCGTCCACGAAGGTGGCCCGCGCCACGGCGATCGTTTCCTGGCTGAAGATGCGCGGCAGGCTCGTCGCGTCCTCGGCGAAGTAGACGCGGCCTCCGCCCTTGGCCGCTATCTCCTCGAGCAGCGCCGCGTCCGGATCCGTCTTCGAGCCCAGGCCAATGACGGACACCGTCACCTTCTGGCCCTGCAGCTCCGAGAGCGTCCGGAGGTAGTCGGCCGGCTCCTCCGAGTCCGCCGCGTCCGAAAAAAGCAGCACGTGCCGCGTGAGCTTGTCGCTGCGGAGAATCTGCTTGCGGCCCTCGCGCAGTGCCTCGCCCACGTAGATGCCGCCGCCGCCGCTGAAGCCCCGCGACACCTCGTCGAGCGGCAGCCCGTTCTCCACGGGGCTCATCGGGAAGATTTCATGCACCTCGGTGTCCACCATGTGCACGGACACCTCGTCCCTCTCGTTGAGCAGCGTGAGCGCGCCCACCACGCCCTCGGCGGCCAGCTCCATCTTCGTGCGCCCGTCCGGCACGGTGGCGCCCATGGAGCAGCTGCAGTCCATCAGCACGCTCATGGCCAGGGCCGTGCGGCGCTGCTCCTCGCGCATCTCCAACGACACCGGCAGCAGCGGCTCCACCGGGGAGCGGCGGTAACCACCCTCGCCGAAGCTGGAGCGGCCGCCCGTCATCACCAGTCCGCCACCGGCCTGCTCCACGTACGAGGCCAGTGCGCGGAGCGCGGGCTCGCCGAGCTGGTTGGCGTCCACGTTCTCCAGCACCACCGTGCCTACGCCGTCCAGGGCATCGAGCGTCAGGGCGAAGGGCGCGCGCACCTCCAGCGTCAGCCCCGCCGAGCGCAGGCCCTTGGCGAGCGTGCCCTCGGGCTGCTTCGTGAGCAGCAGCACCCGGGGCGGGCCCTCCACCCGCAGCACCGCCTGCCCCACGTCGTTCTCCACCACCCCGTCACCGGGCGCCTCCACCGTCAGCCGGTAGGCCACGAGGCCCGGCTCGTCCACCAGGTCGCGGAAGGGCAGCAGGTTGGGCCCGGCCTGGAATTCGAAGGGCCCCTTCACCAGCACGCGGCCGTTGCGCTCCAGGCGCACCGTGCCGGTGACGGGCGCCGAGGCCATCACCGCTCCGGTCAGCTGGAAGGGCTCGTGCGCCTTCACCGCGGCCGGCACGTCCAGCGAGAGCACGGCGAGGTCGAGCGGCGAGTCCTCGCGCGCCACGTGGCGGAAGTCCACGGCGATGCCCCGGGCCGCCAGCCGCCGCGCCGCGCCCCGTGCATCCGCGCCGGTGGCCCGCCCGTCGGACACCACCAGCACCCGGCCCGTGCGGCCCGGGGGAATGAGCGCGCCCGCCGCGTCGAGCGCCGCCGACAGGTCCGAGGCCTCCGCGTCCACCGGCCGGGTGAAGCCGCCGAAGCGCCCCGACTCCGACAAGGGCTGCTCCACCCGGGCCTCGCGCCCGAAGGAGATGACGCCCACCCGGTCGCCGGTGCGCCGCTGCGTCTCCAACAGGCCCACCAGCTCCGAGGCCACGCGCCCGGCGTCGGCGGGCATGGAGCGCGAGCGGTCCACCACCACCACCACGTCGCTGCCCGCGTGGCGCAGCGCCCACTCGGGGCCGGCCAGCGCGCCCACCACGAGCAGCAGCAGCGCCCACCGCAGCGCCATGGGAGGGCCGGGCCGCTGGCCGCGCTTCCACAGGAAGAGGCCCAGCGGGACGAGGAGCACCAGCGCCTGCGGCAGGGAGAAGCTCATTCGGGAGGGGACCGGTCTCTCTCTGGGAGAAGGTCGCCCATGCTACCCACCCGGCTCTGGCCGAGAAAGGGGGCGCTCCTCGTTCGCGTTCGAGTCCCGCGCCTTCCCCTCATCCCGAATCGGGCGGCAAGCAGGTCATCCTCCATCAGGCACGCCGAGGAGCAGGCGAGCGGATCACGTCCGAGCATGCCCCGGAGTCCAGGCTTCACCCCCGGTTCATACCTTGTGCGCCATGAGAAACCCTCCGCGCCCGTTGCTCTGGGTCGTTCTGCTTTTCTCCACCGCCGTCATGGCGCAGTCCCGGCCTTCCGTCTGGGGCGAGAGTGCGATGACGAAGATACGGCCTGACGCCCAGCCAGGCTCCCAGGCCCCGCTGAAACTGGTCGCGGCGCGCAACGAGTTCATCTCCTTCCAGGTCGGGCTCCACGGAGGAGCCGCGGGGCTGACGGGGGTGAGCGCGAGCCTGACCGCACTGGAGGGGCCGAGCCGTATCGAGGGGAAGAGCATCACGCTCCATCAGGAGGTATTCCTCGACATCAAACAACGCTCCACGCCGGACTCGGAGCTCGGACGTTGGCCGGACGGGCTGGTGCCGGACGTGGACGAGACGGTGGGAGAGAAGCGCCGGGCCTTTCCCTTCAACGTCCCCGCGGGTGAAGCCCGTGCCATCTGGGTGGATGTCCTCGTTCCGATGAACGCACCTCCGGGCAGGTACAAGGGCACCGTCCAGGTGAGGGCGGACAACGGGTATCACTCGACCGTGCAGGTCCATCTCACCGTGGTCGATGCGCTCATGCCGAGCACGGCCTCGCTGAGGACGGCCTTCCTCCTGTGGCCCCCGCATGTGTGCCGCGCCTTCACCGGAACGCCGGACTGCTCCGAGGAGACCCTGGTGCCGCTGCTCCAGATGTTCCACCGGCTGGCGCTCGAGCACCGCATCACGCTCGCCAGCGCCTTCCCGCGGTTGCCGGGCCAGGCCACCTGGAACCTGCCGGATTGGGAGACCTTCGAGGCGCGCTGGGGAGCCTTCCTCGATGGCACCGTGCCCTTGCGGCTGCCGGGGGCGAGGATGACGAGCTGGCAGTATCTGGGACCGCCCACCGCCGAGGGCCTCGCGGAGTTCCAGGAGGAGGCCAGGAGGCGGGACTGGCTGTCGCGCGCCTTCGACTACGTCGGTGACGAGCCGCCCTACGGCATCTCCTTCGAGGACGTGGAGCAGCGCGCCACCTTGTCGAGGCAGGCGGCGCCCGACGTGAGCACACTCCTCACCTCCACGGTGACGGATCTGGAGACGTACGACCTGGTCGGGCTCATCGACACCCTCGTCGTGCTGGTCAACTACATGGAGGGGACACGGCCGCCCTACGTGGGAGATCAGAGGGAGCGCTACACGGGGTTCCTGGCCCTGCCGAACCGGGATGTCTGGATGTATCAGAGCTGCATGTCCCACGGCTGCGTCGCCAACGAGTACATGCCCGAGAACCAGCCGGGGCAGGGATGGCCCTCGTACATGATCGACCGGGAGGCCACGAAGGCTCGCGCCCTGGAGTGGGTGTCCTTCCTGGAGGGCGCCACGGGCGAGCTCTACTACCAGACGGTGGGGATGCTCTCCACGGCCTGGACGAACCAGTTCCGCTTCAACGGCAACGGGGATGGGACCCTCTTCTATCCGGGGAGACCCTCGGACATCGGGGGGACCACGCCGGTCCCCTTGCCGTCCATCCGGTTCAAGCTCATCCGCCTCGGCATCCAGGACTACGAGTGGCTCAAGGCCGTGAGCGATGCGGGGGACCCGGAGTTCGCGCGGAGCGTGGCACGCGGGCTCATCCCCACGGCCTGGCAGGTGCCCGATGACGGGGCCGCCTTCGATGAAGCGCGGCTGTGCCTCATCCGAAGGTACCTCGAGCTCACGGGAGCCAGGGACATCGACCCCGAGCTCCCCTCGCGGTGCGCGGGCCCCGCCGCCTCCCAACCGCACAGGTGAGCCCGGTGGGGTGACAGTGGACGGCCCCGGTCTCCACCCGCGTCATCAGATGTTGATGCGGGAGCTGATCGTCCGGACGTCCAGACCCAGCGCGGCGAACTCGGCGGCGCGGGCCCGGAGCAGCTCCACCAGCCGCGGATGCACGTCGTCCTCCTCGTTGGCCAGGATGAGGCCGTAATTCGTCTTGGACAGCATCCAGGAGATCCACAGCATCTCGGTGGCCTCGTCCGGAGCCGGGGCGACCTCCGGGTCCTCCTCGGCCACCAGCACCCCGCCCTTCCCCCAGCGCAGCCCCAGGCACGCGTAGAGGACCTCGCCAGCGTCTTCCCACTGGAGGTTGTTGGCCCACGCGTGCCGGAAGGTCGCGAAGAAGATGACGTAGCGGCAGAGCTGCTTGAGCGCGTCCAGTTCGCCGGGCTGGGGGACATCGGTGTGCGTCACCGCGCTGACGGCCCGCGGCGGCGGCTCCGCGGCCTTCACGTCCAGGTCCATGCGCTCGGACCGCACGAACCACGGAGCGTCCTTCCCCGGCACCCGCGCCCGCAGATAGCGGCACACGAAGGCGGGCACCGAGTGGGCCACGAGGTCGTCCGAGAAGCGCCGCACCTCCCGCCACTCGGCCTCCACCGCGCCGCCGTGCTCGGCGAAGAAGGCGTCGACGTGCTCGCCGAGCAGCCGCCAGAACAGCTGCGCGGCGTGGGCATAGCGGTGCCCCTCGCAGACCGGCGCCGCGGGCGCGAAGCCCCGCCAGTCGTAGCTGCCCATCAGGTGCTGCAGCCGCGCTTCGATGCCCCGCTCGGTCAACGCGCTGGCGCGGGTGATGTAGCCGTTCGGCCCGACCAGGAACCCGCTGGCCGAGTGGTTGATCAAGACCACCTCCCGCAGGTGGGGCATGAGCAGCCAGCGGAGGGGGTTGCGCCGCAGGTTGCGGTGCGCGGCGATGGCGTACTGCTCGACGTTGAAGTGGCACTGCCCGAGGTGATTGCCCAGCTCGGTGTCCAGCGTCGCGCTCATCCGTGCGATGCGCTTGGCGGCCTCCCAACTGGCGCCATCCTCCGGCGTGAAGGTCCGGCGGGTGACCGGTGAGCCGGGCGCCGTCGCCCCTGGCTCCCGCAGCCCCAGGACGATGCGCACGGGCAGCACCCGGCCATCCACCAGACGCAGCCGCACGTCGACATCGGGCAGGCAGTGGATGCCGTCCTGCTCGTAGGCATTCCAGGGGAAATAGAGCCGGAAGGCACAGACATCGCCGGGCACCTCGGGATCCCGGTCCATGACCGTCGCGAACATGCCGTTGAGCAGGCGTTCGCCGAAGAAGGCATCGCCGCGGGAGGAGCCCGGTGCCTCCCGCTCCATGCGGACGGTCATCGACTCGGGGTAGTCGGCCTGTAGCCGGGCCACGCTGGGAGTCTGGCCGAGGCGGATCTGCAGCAGGTGCTGGCGCTTGATGAGCTCGATGGGGGACACCGCCTTCAGCATCGCCAGGGAACGACCCGGGGCGTACGCCGTCGGCGGAGTGCCCTCCTCGGTGACGAACAGCCGGGCCAGGGGAGTCGCCGGATCGTACTCCCAGTACGGCAGCCGGAGGGTCCCGAAGTCGTAGTGAAGGCCGCCGTGGTCGTCGGGGCCCCGTTGCGAGCCGATGCGCCGCCAGGCCTCCACCACCCGCCCGTCCTTGCGGAAGGTGTGCTGGGGCTCGAAGAAGCAAAGCTCCAGGTCCGGCAGGTCTCCAATCCCCGCGTCGGCGGGATCGTAGCGGATCGCGAAGTGCCCATCGCCATCCGTGAAGCCCTCGCCCAGGAAGTCGTCCGGAGCGCCGGGGTCCCGGTCCCACAGCTCGACCTTGAGGTGGTGCAGGGGAAGGGGTCCCTGGGGGCCGTCCTGCTCGAAGACCAGCCTTCCGGTGGCGACGGCGGGCAGGGTGGAGGGGTCCCGGGTGGCCCGGGGCGCGCGGACACGCGGGGCCAGCTCGCGGCTGACGGCAACGCGCTCCTCGGGACTCAGGCTCGCGTACCACCTGGCCAGCTCGGCGGGCTCGAGGAGGGCGGGCTCGGCATCCTGGGCCTCGAGGCCCAGGGCCGACATCAAGCGGCTCAACGCGCGACTCATCAGCCCAGCTCCCGGCAGAGCACCTCGGGGCCGCTGTCGTGGAGGGTGCCGCGGGGGCCGGGGCTCATGCCCTGGGGAAGGTACCAAAGAGCGGAGACGCTCCGAAACCGCGCGGAGATTCTCTGAAATCGAGAGGAGCGGGCCTCGGTGAGGGGCGCGCTGCATGGCTTGTCGCGCGCATCTCGAGCGCCCTACGGTAGCGAGGCTTCACACGAGGGGATTTCATGAGCGTCGAGTACAAGATCACGATCCGCACGAGCGCACGGTTTGGCTCGGGGACGGACGGTGAGATCAGCGTCGTCCTGGTTGGCACGCACGGCGAGAGCGAGCCGCACACACTGGACAAGCGCTTCCACAACGACTTCGAGGCGGGAGCGGAGGGCGTCTACGAGCTCGAGACCCGGGAGCTCGGTGAGCTGCTCCTGCTTCGGTTCTCCAACTCCAAGGGCCTCGCGGGCGACTGGCTCCTCGACTCCGCCGAGGTCACCTCCGGAGAGAGAAGCTGGTACTTCCCCTACTTCCGCTGGATCCTGAGCAACTCGACGGCCGAGGTCCTCGCGGGCACGGCGCGGCTCCCGCAGCACGTGCGGCACGAGCGGGAGGTGCTCGCCCGCCGCGCGCAACTCGAGCGCCGCCGGCAGATGTACGCCTGGCGCCCCGCCGAGGCGACCGCTGGACTGCCCGGCGCGTTCGACATCAGCGAGGAGCGGCCTCTCCCGAAGGACGAGCTCTACCGGGGCCTGGGTGACGGCAGTTACGCGGTCGTCATCGCCAAGACGATCACCACGCTCAAGCTGCACATGCCCGTGCTGACCAGCGCCTGGAACGGACTGGTGGACACGCTCGACCTCTTCAAGCACCTGGAGGCCCCCCAGGTCACCCAGCGGTGGCAGGACGACTACGAGTTCGCGCGGCAGGCCGTCCAGGGGGTCAACCCGGTCCACATCCAGCTCATCACCGCCCTGCCGGACGGTTTGCCGCTCGCGGACGGCGACCTCCGCGGGCTGCTCTCGCCCGGCAGCTCGCTGGCCCAGGCGCTCGCGGCGAAGCGGGTCTTCCTGCTCGACTTCGAGATCCTCGACGGCATCCCGATGTTCCGCAAGGTCAACGAGGACGGCGTCGAGGAGCGGCGCTGGGCACCATCGGCCCGGTGCCTCCTGTACCTCGACGACACCCGGCAGCTCCGGCCGATCGCCATCCAGCTCGGCCGCGACCCCGAGCAGGATCCGGTGTTCACCCCGAATGACACCGCGCACGACTGGCTCGCCGCGAAGATCTATCTCCGCTGCAGCGAAGGCAACACCCACCAGATGGTCACGCACGCGCTGCGGACGCACTTCGTGGTGGAGCCGTTCGTCATGGCGACGATGCGCAACCTCCCGGATCCGCACCCCGTCTACAAACTGCTGCGCCGCCACTTCCGCTACACCCTCGCCATCAACGATGGGGCGCGCAAGGGCCTGCTCGACGAGGGCGGCGTGTTCGACGACTTCATCGCCACCGGAGGCCCCGGCAAGGGTCACATCAAGCTGGGCCAGAAGGGTTACCTGCGCTGGAAGCTGACGGACAACAAGCCCCGGCCGGACTTCGAGCGCCGTGGCGTCCTCGACCCGGAGATCCTGCCCTACTACCCCTACCGTGACGACGCGCTGCCCCTGTGGGATGCCCTCGAGGAGTACGTCGGCGGCGTGCTCGGTCACTTCTACAAGTCCGACGCCGACCTCGTGGGCGACACCGAGATGCAGGCGTGGTGGGCCGATCTCACCGAACGGGGACTGCCCGCCGACAAGCTGCCCTGCACCCGGCTGACGCGCGTGGCGGACCTCGCCGACATCCTCTCCACCGTTCTCTTCACGGGCAGCGTCCAGCACGCCGCGGTGAACTATCTCCAGTACGAGCACTACGCCTTCGTGCCGAACGCGCCGCTGTGCATGCGCCGGGAGCCGCCCAGGAAGAAGGGGGTTCTCGGCCCGGACGACCTGGCCGGGATGATCCCGACCCGCTCCCAGACGCTCTGGCAGGTCGCCATCGGACGAGCGCTCGCCAGCTTCGGTGAGGACGAGGAGTTCCTGCTCCACGAGGGCGGCTGGCGTGAGGACTACTTCAAGGAACCTGGGCTGGCCGAGATCCACGAGCGGTTCCACGACCGGTTGCGCGTCCAGCTCGCCGCGGTGAAGGCACGCAACGCGAAGAGCGACGTGCCCTACACCGTCCTGCAACCCGACAAAATCCCCTGCGGGATCACCGTCTGAGCCACTGCTCATCCCGTGGCGGTGCCGCTGGCCCCACCCCAGCCGGAGCCGCCCGGCAGCGCCACACCAGAACCTCGGAGGAGAGCTCCCGTGCCGAACCTGCTGTCTCGAAGTGTGTTCAACCTGTTCTTTGGGGCCAGGCGCAAGGCCCTGGGGAACCTCCCCGGGCCGCAGCCCGGCATTCTCGGCACCGCCGGGGATTTCCTCGGCGGTAGCCCGGCCTGGGACGTCTGCGCGCGGTATGGACGCGAGTATGGGGGAGTCACCCTGATCTGGATGCTCGGCAATCCGGCGTTGGTGCTCAACGACCCCGTCCTCATCGAGCAGGTGCTCGACTCCCGCCGGATGGAGTTCGAGAAGGGCTCGGTCAGCGAGGAGATCAAGCCGGCCACGACGCACCACGCGCTCTTCATCGCGAAGCAGAGCGAGGACTGGACCGCCAAGCGCCGGGCAGACCCCTTCGAGCAGCCGTGGACCGGGGACTGGTTGGCCGCCCAGGTGGGTCCGATGCAGGCGGCGATCTCCCAGTCCGTGGAGGCCCTCGCTGGTGGAGCGCCCATCGAGCTCACGCCCGTGCTGCGCCGGTTGACATTCGACACCTTCGCGGTCGCCGCGGTCGGCGAGAAGCTCCCGGACTCCGTGTTCGACGACTTCATGCTGCTCGCGAAGGGCGCTGACGCGCGAATCCAGGCGAAGCTGCCCTTGAGGTTCGTCTCGCTGCCCAAGGGCTTCGAGGCCGCCCGGGAGCGCTTCTACGGGCACTTCGCCGAGCGAGTCCGCAAGGCGCGCCAGGCCCCCAACCCGGAGGCGGCCGATCTGCTGGCGCGGACGCTGCGCGAGAGGCCCGGCATCAACGACGAGGTGCTCGCGCACGTCATCGGACATGTCTTCTTCGGCGGTGTCTTCTCGTCGAGCACCACCCTGGTCGGCGCGTTCCACCAGCTGCAGAAGCACCCCGAGGCCGAGCAGCGTCTCGCGGCCGAGGCCGCCGGGTTGGCCCGAGAGAAGCTGACCCTCGAGCGGCTGCGCGGCGCGCGCTGGATCGAAGCCATCACGTACGAGTCGTTGAGGCTGCTTCCGGCGGTCCGCATCTTCACCCGCACGCCGTCCGCCGACGTGAAGCTCGCCGGAGCCACGCTGCCCGCGGGTTCGACGATCATGATCTCGAACCAGCACCTGCACCGGGATCCCGCCCACTGGCCCAACCCGGACACCTTCGAGCCCACCCGATGGCTGGACGGAGGCGTGGCGCGCGACCCCCTCGGCAGCGGTCACTTCTTCCCGTTCGGGCGTGGCCCACGCGAGTGCGTGGGAGCCGCGTTCGCCATGGTGTTCTTGCGGACGGCGCTCGCGACGATCGCCGCGCGCGCGAAGGTCCACGTCGACTCGACGGAACCCTTCGAGGAGGGGTTCTTCTTCGGCGTGGTCCTCCCGAAGGGCGTCACCGGGCGGTTCGTCGCACGCTGAGAGCCGGGCGATGTCCCCTCAGCGGAAGATCACGGGCGCCGCGTCCGGCGGCCCCGGTATCCACCCGCCTGAGCAGCTATGGTGGGACGCCACCCGCCCCACGTGAAGCCGGGCCGGGCTTCAGTCCACCCACACGCCGTCCCGGAGGCATCGATGCCGCGCCCCTCCCACTGTGTCGCCGTGCTCACGGCGCTGGTCCTCCTCACCGCGCCGGCCGCCTCCGCGCAGGGAGTCCCGCAGGAGCCACCACCTCAGCACCGGCTCGTGTACCGCAACCTGCTGGTGGCCCGGCTCAACCCGCTGGGCCTGTTGGACGAGGCGCGGCTCAGCTACCGCTACCGGCTCTATCGCAGTGAATCGCCCGCGCTGCGCGACAACTTCGTGAGCATCGGCCTCGCCCCCGGGGTCAGCCCCGCCTTCGGACGGCTCGGGGTGGTGGCGGAGGTCCAACCGCTCAGCATCCTCCAGCTCTGGGGCATGTATGAGTTCGTTGCCAACTTCGGCACCTTCCGGCAGCTGCAGTCCTTTCCCTCGGCGCGCTCGGACTTCAGCGATACGGAGCTGTATGCCCGCGATGAGCTGCCCGCGGGAGACGCCCGAAGGCCCTATGCCAACACGGGCACGCAACTGACGCTCGGCGCGACGCTCCAGTTCAAGGTGGGCCCGGTGGTGGCGCGCAGTCTCTTCCGGCTGGTCCGCCCCGACATGTCCCTGCGCGAGGGAGACCGCGTCTTCTACGACATCTATTACGACGTGCTCGCGCCCAACCGGGGCTGGTACTTCGTCAACGACGCCGACCTGCTGTACCAGACGGGGCGGGGCCTCACGGTCGGTCTTCGCTGGGCGTCCTCGCACGCCTTCTACGGCCCGGAGCACTTCGCACCCGGCGAGCCCCAGGAGAACCTCAACACCACCCACCGCCTGGGCCCCGTGGTGGCCTACACCTTCGCGGAGCGGGAGGGCGCGCGCTTCAACTCGCCCACCGTGCTGTTGATGGTCAACTGGTGGCTCACCCACCGCTACCGCACGGGCGCGGACTCCTCCGCCTTCTTCCCGTATCTGGCGCTCGGCTTCTCCTTCTCCGGCGACCTGCTGCCCGCCCCTCGCCCGTGAAATCTCCGTGAGGCAAGCTTCAGGGGGGACGCCCATGACCACCGGACAGCGAAGGGATCCAGGCGCGGCCGGGCTGGGAGCACTGCTGCTCGGCCTGCTGACGGCGCCGTGGATCTATGTGACGTTGTTCGGCGCGCTCTTCGCCTTTCCGTTGCCCTTCGCGGTGGTAGCGGCCCCCCTGCTGCTCGGAGCGACGCTCAATCTCGGGCTGGAAGCATTCAGCCGTCTCCGCGGCTTCGAGCGGACACGGCTGGCCGGGGCGGTGATTTCGTCGGGGCTCGTGCTCGCGATCCTCTGGGTGTTGTCGGGCTTCACCCTGCTCACCCAGGCGGAGCGGGTGGGGCTGTTCGCGACCGTCTGGCTCGGGTCCACCCTGGCGTGGCTCATCGTCTCGCTGCCGATGGGGGCGATCGGACCGGAAGTCCTCCTGCGCTCGCGCCTGACCTCGCCCGCGCGACAGTGGGCCGCGCTGGCCACGGCGCTCATCCTGTTCGGAGTGCTGTCCGCGCTCGCCTGGAGCCATCTGACGACGCCCGCGAGTTTCATCGGCGGCCCGACCTCGCCGGATCCGATCGGGTGATGGCCAGGGGGCGGCTGACGCCCCCCTGAGTGCTCTCCTGCCGGCAGGACAGGAGCCGTACCCGCCCGGCGGGGGTTGCGCGCACGCTGGAGTGCCCTAGGTGCCATGACAGCTCGGAACTCCTGGAAGGAAGCCACCCACGCTCGGCCCGGATGAAGGCTGCCGAGCATGTCTCCCGAGGGCTCCTGGCCATGCGGGTGCTGGTCCGCAGCCTTGGGTATCCCCACTCTGGGTCTATGCGGACTGACCTCCCAGTGATGGAGCGCGCCGTGGCCGTGGGCCGCGTGAGCCCGCGTGGCGTACGACTATGGATGCGCTCGCCAGGAGGGGGCGCGCACCGGCTCGAGCTCTGGCTGGACAGCGTGCCCTCGGAGCGCCTCACCTACGCCTTCGACATGGGCGACCGCGCGCACAGCGACCATACCCATGCCTTCGCCTACCCGGACGATATCCCCGGGGCCCGCCCCCTCGAGCCCGTCACACGCTACGGCTTCCGCATCAGCCGGGCGGATGGCGTGCTCGTGGGAGAGGGCCGCTTCGAGACGCTCCCCGCCCGGGCCTCGCAGATGCCCCGGCGGTTCTGCATCGGCGTGGCGAGCTGCCACCAGCCCTTCGACGACCAGGGCGAGATGCACGAGATGGGGCTGCGGATGCTGCGCGTCGCGCGCACCGCCTGGGAGCGCTGTGACGTCAAGCAGGTGCTCTGGGTGGGAGACCAGCTCTACGCGGACTTCCCCGAGAGCCAGTCGCTCTTCGAGCCGAAGTACTTCAAGACGGTGGCCCCCCCGGGCCGCGAGAGCCTGCTGGAGTGCACCCACGACGAGGCGCTCGCGGTGTACCAGGGGCGCTACCGGCGCAACTGGGGCCACCCGGCCTGGCTGGAGCTCCAGGCGTGCTTTCCGGGCTACCCCATCCTCGATGACCACGAGGTGGCGGACAACTACGGCACCCTGCCCAAGCACCACCGCAAGAAGTGGCGCCATCTGCGCGACGCGGCCGAGGAGGCCTACCGCAACTACCAGCACTCGCGGGTGGAGCCCTCGCGCCCCGGCTTCGAGGGCCCCTACGACTACACCTTCGAGTACGGCGCCGCGGCGGGCTACGTGCTCGACGTGCGCTCGGAGCGGCGCTCCGCGGACGGGGACCATGCGCGCGTCTTCTCGCCACACCAACTGGAGCGCTTCGCGACCTGGCTGAACGCGAATGACTCCGCCCCGGTGCTCTTCATCGTCGTGAGCGTGCCCCCGTTCTTCATGCCCGGCTGGCTCTCCCGCATTGCCCGCTACGTGCCGGGCAGCTTCCGCGACGATGCGCACGACCGCTGGACGCACCCGCAGTACCGCGCCGACCGCTGCCGCATGCTGGAGCTCATCCGCAACCACCAGCAGCACCACCCCCGGCAGCGGGTGGTGATGGTGAGTGGAGACGTCCACGTGGGCTATGCGGCCCGGTGCGACTGGCGCACGGACCCACCGACCTCGCTCTACCAGTTCGTGTCGAGCTCCATCACCCACAAGCTCTCCTCGCTCGACTGGCACCTGGCGCGCCACGTGCCACGCACGCACTTCCGGATGGGGGACCTCGAGGGGACGTGGGCGCGCATCCACCTGCTGGGAGGCCCCATGGCGCGCGTGCTCGAGCAGCCGGTGGGCGGCCTCAACGTGGGCACCATCGAGGTGGAGCTCGAGGGAGACGTCGCACGGCTCAACTTCAAGCTCTTCGGCGAGGACGAGGACACCCCCGGCGAGCCCAAGCTGCTGTTCGAGTCGGGCTTCCAGTAGGCCCCAGCCGGTTGAGCCCGGGAAGCGCCGGGTGATAGGTCAGGGCGGCCGCCATGACTCCGCCCGTTCCCCTGCTCGCCTCCATCTACGGCCTGTACCTGCTCGCGGTCATCACGCCCGGGCCGAACACGTTCATCGTCACGCGCCTGGCGCTGTCCGCCACGCGCCGGCACGCGGCCTGGGCCATCCTGGGGATCGCCCTGGGGAACGCGGCCTGGCTCTGCCTCATCCTGGGCGGCGTCGCCGTGCTCCTGCAGCAACTGCCGGGAGGGATGCGCACCGTGCGCTACCTGGGCGGGCTGTACCTGATCTACCTGGGCGTGAAGGGGCTGCGCTCCGCGCGTCCGGCCCCGGCCGAGGCTTCCGGGACTGCTCCCTCGGTGGCTCCGGAGAGGGCGCTCGTGGAGCGGGCCCTGGTGGGGGAAGAGGACCGGCCGTTCCGCAGCGGGCTGTTCTCCAGCCTGTCCAATCCGAACACGCTGCCGTTCTACCTGAGCATCCTCGCCCCCACGGTGGTGCCGGGCATCCCCCTCTGGGTGCGCGTGGCGGCGGCCGCGGGCATCGTGACGCTCGCCATGGCCTGGTACGGAACGCTGGCGTGGGGCCTGTCCACCGGGCACGTCCGGCGGGCGTACACCCGGCGGGAGCCGCTCATCCGCCGGGTGCTCGCGCTGGTGCTGGTGACCTACGGGCTCCGGCTGCTGGTGTCGAGATAGGCCATCCGAACCAGGTTCTTTCAGGGGTGCTCTTGCAGCAACGTGGAGGGCACCTTCTGGCCGCGCGGCGTGCCGACTGGTCCGACAGTAGGACCAGTTGCTCCCGAGCGCGGCCGGAACCTCCTCCCTGACAGGACTGACTTCAACTGGCTCAGGCCCCCGAGCGCCGCGTGACGTAGAAATCCGCCAGCAGCGCCGCCAGCAGCACCAGCAGGGGCCAACGCGCCCGTCCGGGAGCGGCGCCTCCCCCGTCGTCCTGCCCCGCGTCTTGCGCGGGCCTGTCGCCCTCACCGCGCCCGCGCAGGTCCGACTCCCGCGCATCCAGCGGCAGCACCTCCACCGCGTCCACCGGCTCGCCGTCCCGCTCCAGCGTGTAGCGTCCAGGCACCGCGGGAGGCGGCAGGCTCAGGGCTCCCGCGCCGAAGAGGGGCCGCGTTCCCTCCGGGCCCTCCAGCGTGTAGCGCGCACCCGGGCGCGTCACCACCGCCAGGGTCTCGCCGAGCGAGAGCTGCCGCCGGGGGAAGCCCTCCTGCGAGCGCCGCACCTCGCGCAGCAGGTTGCCCAGCAGCACCGGCCACGCGGGCGTGCGCTGCACGTTGGAGCGCGAGAGGTCCACGTTGAAGTGCACCTGTCCCTCCGCCTCGGACAGCAGCACCACCGTCCCCGCCGTCATCAGGGCCCGGCCTGGAGGCGCCTCGGCACCTGCCGCCCAGCGCACGCCGCCCAGCTGCACGTCATCCAGCAGTGGGTGGCCCTTCTCCGCGAAGAAGGGGCCCACGAAGGTGCGCACGGCACCGCCCGCGCCCACCGTCACCCGCGCGTCCGAGCCCCGGGGGCCCACCACGAGCGCCCCCTCTCCGGGCCCCTGATCCACGCCGGGCGACACCGCGAGGAAGCGCTCCAGTGCCGAGCGCGCCTGTGCATCCAAGCCCTCGGCCAGCGCCACGCGCACCCGCCGCTCCGGGGCCGGGGGGAGGCGGGTCTCGCCGTCCTCGGGCAGCGCATCCGGAGGCAGGGACACCTCCACGTCTCCCGCGTTCTCGAAGGTGAAGCGCAGCGTGGCCGCGCCCTCCTCGGGCAGCCGCACCCGCTCGCGCCGCTCGGTGCCCTCCTTCGCGCCCGGGCCGGGCCGCGCCACCGCGCGCACCTCCGTCTCCTCGGGCCCCGTGCCGAAGCGTGCCACCCGCACCGTCACCGTGGCCGTGGCGTCCTCGTCCCGGCGCCACGCGGACACCAGCGCCACGTTGTCCCGGGGCGCGCCCAGCGCCGTCCACCGCACCGCCGCGGGCACGGCCAGGCCTTCCGCGGGCGGCGCATCGGTGAAGAAGTGCACGTGCCGGCCGGGGCCCGCCAGCTCCTGGGCCCACAGCAGCGTTTGCGCCACCTCGTGGTCCGCGCCCAGGGCCCGGAAGGACTCCAGCGCGGCCAGCGCCCGCGAGGGCTCCGCCTCCGGCCCCGCCAACACGCGCGGCACCGTGCCACTGGCCAGCACCGTCACGCTCGTGGCCTTCTCCTCCTCCACGCGCCGGGCCGCCTCCGCGCGCACCTTCTCCAGCACGGGGCGTCCGTCCGCGCCGCGCGCCGACAGCGAGAGGCTCCCGTCCACCACCAGCACCACGTGCCGCGTCCGGGCGTCCTCGCCCAGGCGCACGTCCGCGAGGAAGAGGGCCGCGGCCACCACCGCCAGCGCCTCCAGCAGCAGCGAGGCCTCGCGGGTGAAGCGCTCGAAGCGCGGGCCGGCCTCGGCGCGGGGGCGCGGCGTGCGCCAGAGGAAGAGCGCGCTCACCACCATCGGCTTCTGCTTGCGCCGCAGGAAGTACGCCGCCACCAGCGGTACGAGCGCGCCCAGCGCCAGCAGTCCCCAGGGAAAGCCGAAGCTCATGCCACCCCCGCCGGGACGGGGACGATGATTCGCCCCCACTTCCTTGTTGTCTCGCGCATGCAGGCGTCCTCCCGGCGAGTATACGGAGGATTGCCTCTCCGTTGCCGGGGGGCCCTCTGGAGGAGCAAGGGTTGTGCGGTGCGCTTGACGGAGGGCATGCGCTCATCACTCCCGCGGCCCGTCAGCAGAAGGCTGCCGGTAGCGCAGAGCCTGTGCGGCCTCGGCGAAGGCCGCGGCCAACGTCGGGTCCTCGGGGCGGTGCGCTTCAATGAGTGACGCATCCTCGGGCAGGCCCACGCAGTCGAGCAGGTTGACGGCCCGCATGGCACAGGAGAGGGACTTCGCCGCCACCAGCCCGCGTGCCACCTCGCGCAGCGTTGCTCGGAACTCCCGAGACAGTGAAGTCAGGACCGGCTTCTCGTTGAGCAGCAGCAGGATGAACAGCCGCTCACAGTAGTACGCTTCCGCACCGTCCTCGCTCGCGGCCGGGCCGAGCAATGCCTTGGCCGTGGAGAGAAAAGCAGGGAGGGTGGGCTTCCAGGCCTCCGGTACTTCCTCCTCGAGCACCGTGACGACCCCCCTCTTCAGCTCCACGGGCACGGATGCGTCGCGGACCCAGGCGTCCAGCTCCTCCGGAGATTTCTCCAGCAGGAGGAGCAGACCCTGCAAGGACAGGGGGGCCGGTAAGGGGTGCTGCTCCAGACTCTTGCGGACGACAGGGACGAGACTCGGGTGGCGTTTGCGCCAGAGGGCATGCACCACCGTGGTGATGTCGCTGGGAGCCGCCCCGCGGGTGACCAAGCGTTGGAGCCTCCGCACCAACGTGGCCCGGGTGTCTGCTTCTTGGAGACGTCCCAGCGCCTGGGTGATGACTTCCACGACGGAGTCCCCGTCGTATCCGCCGCGAGCCTCTTCAACGGCGATCTGCTGCTCAAGGCACCTGGCGCTGGCAGCTCCGCCCAACTCACCCAGGCCGAAGGCCGCTGCCTGGCGCACCAGGGCATCCCTGTCCTCCAGCATGGCTTCCAGGAGCGTACGGGCCTTGCGCGGACCGGGTTGCGCCACCAGGGCGCGGGCCCGCTCCTGCTCGCCGTACTCGAGAGCCTTGACCAGCTCGCTCTGCCATTGTTCCACGTCCAGCTTGTGCGGCATGGCGCCTCCCGGTCTTTCAGCCTACGGAACGCTCACGCCCGCCGGGACGAATCGTTTCACCAATGTGCCATCAAGGAGGTACAGCTCGTGGATGGCCCTTGGATCCGCTCGAATCATGGAGTCGAAGGCCTCCAGCTCGCGCTGCATGTCCTTGGGTGAGGAGACGTAGTTGATATTGTGTCGCACGCCATCTGGCCTGATCGAGGAGGCATCCGGCTTACGAAAGCGGATGCCCTTCGCGGGATTGCGCTCGACAACCCGGTTGCCCCCGGCGTCCCGCTGAGCCTTGTTCTTCCGCAAGTCGGCATGCCCCGCCGCCTCCCGGGCGGCCAGGTCATCCTCGATGGTCTCGTTGTGAGGAGGATTCTTGCGGGTATGCGGAGGGCCATAGCGGGTGGAGAGTTTCGGGGCGCCGCCGCCCGAGGCATTGGAAGCACACCAGGCCAGGGCGGAGCATGCGGCGCTACCAACAGCCACGCCGGAGACGAGGACGGAGCCGTCCGCCACCACCTGCAAGCGGGTAACGGACTGCGCGAGGACAGCTCCATCCTCCGTCAGGACGGGCAGCAGCCGCCAGATGCCCCCCTCGGGCACCGAGGGGATGAACCTGGCAATGCCCAGGGTGGCCACCGTCACCAGCACTCGCAGGTAGGTGCCACTCATGGCGTAGGCGAAACGCCGGGAGGCAGCCTCCAACTCCTGGGGCGTGGTGGAAGCTTCTGCCTCCTGGTGCAGGCGGAGGCAGGCCAGGGCGAGCTGCCCCAATTCCAACACGCCCGACACCAGGGCAAGGCGAAGGGTGAGCGCCGCCGCGAAAGCCTTGGTGAAAATCGGCTCGGGCGCCAGCCAGGCAGAGAAGTACACGATGACGGAAAGACAGACACTGAGGACAAAGGCCCGGGAGGTGAACAGCTCGATGGCGGCCTGTCGGATGCCCTCGTGCATATAGAGAGGGGCGAGTTGAAGGGCGAGGAAGAAGCGGCTGGTGGCCAGGGACTCAGGCAGGGACAACAGCGGCGGGCCGAAGCGGGAGATGAATTCGTCGCGCAGACGTGACTCCCAGGGCTCCGCGGAGCCCTTGCCGGAGCTGTCCGCCGCCGGAACCTCCAGCAGGTGCAGCCGGACTCGAGGCGGCTGCGAGAGTGAGGCGAAGGCGGCCCGGAAGGGGCGAGTCTCCTCCAGGGTGAGGACGTCAAGGGCGGAGTTGGAGGGCGGAGAAGGGAGCAGGAAGCGCAGGCGGCCATCGGCCCGCGCCTGGGAGCGATCGGCGATGGTGGTGGGCTCGTCCACTTCCGGGGTCCGCGCCTGTGGCGGGGCACTGGACGCCTGGGGGAGTGCGCTCGTGGAGCCGCCGGAGGACCGAGGGAAATGGCCGGGAACTGGCTGGGAGCGGCGTGCGCCTCCCTGCGGCGTATACCCCCGCGAGGTGGCGCACCCGGCGGACAACAGCAGGAGACTCAAGGACAGAGCCAGATGCGGCGGCGGGGGGGTGCGCCTCATGGCAGCGAAGCCTGCCGTGCGCCAGAGGAACAGGGCGCTCACCACCAGCGGCACCAGGGCGCCCAGGGCCAGCAGTCCCCAGGGAAAGCCGAAGCTCATGCCACCCCCGCCGGGAGGAAGAGGGGCCGCAGGGCTCCGGCCACCAGCGCGCGCAGGGCCTGCGGTGCGGGGGCCACCATGTGCACCGCCCGGACCCTCGCCGCCGCGGCCCCGAGGGCCTTCTGGTGCTCGGTGAAGCGCCGGGTGTAGGCGGCCAGCACGTCCTCGGTGAGGAGCTCCTCCAGCGCCGCGCCGCTCTCCGCGTCCACCAGCCGCGCGCCCTCGCCGCCCGTGGGCTCGAGGTCCTCCGCGTCCAGCACCTGCACCAGGAAGAGGGCCGCGGCCCCCTGCGCCAGCCGCGACACGAGGGCCGGCAGCGGGGCCTCGAAGAGGAAGTCGCTCACCACCACGCGCAGGCCGCACGGGCGCAACGGCGGCAGGCGTCCGAGGGCGGCGTGCAAGTCATCCTTCGCATCGAAGGTGGCGGAGCGCAGGGCGGAGCGGCACACCTGGCCCTGCACACGCTCCGGGCGAGCGCCACCCACCAGCAGCGTGGGGCTGAGTCCCTGGTAGGCGCCCACCTCGGTGGCCAGCAGCGCCAGCTCGCGCGCGCACCCGGCCTTGCGCGGCGACAGCGCCATGCTGCGCGAGCCGTCCAGCAGCACCTCCAGGCGCGGGGAGACCTCGTCCTGGCGCACGCGCAGAATCAGCTCGCCGGTGCGCGCCACCGCGTTCCAGTCCATCTGCCGCAGGTCGTCTCCCGGCTGGTAGGCGCGGAAGTCGTGCAGCTCCAGCGAGGCGCCGGCCGAGGACGCGCGCACCTCGCCGGTCCGGCCCCGGTGGGGTGTCCGGGGCAGCGCCAGGGCGAGGCCCGGAGCCAACCGGGCCACCTCCGCCTCGTCGAAGTCCAGGCCGGTGCTCATGAGGCGTGGGCCCGGCGCTCGCGCTCCACGAGGGCCCGGTCCGCGGCGAAGGCGGCGAGCGCGGCCACCAACCACACGCTGGCGAGCAACCCCAGGTTCATCTTCGGCTCGTTGAGCGAGTAGTCGTAGTCGTTGAAGTTGGCCAGCCCCATGAAGGGGTTGAGCAGGTTGAAGAGCGGGTCATCCGCGCGCTGGTCGAAGAGGACGGCCAGCAGCGGCAGCAGCGCTCCGGCCAGGCCCGCCAGCGCGAAGAAGAGGACGCGCACCACGGCCGGGGAGGCGAGCCGGTCCGAGCGCGGCAGGCGCCCCACCAGCAGCGGCAGCGACAGGAAGAGGATGGCGTACGCCGGCGCGGCGAGCACCGAGAGCAGATGCTGCTCGGTGAAGCCGCCAGCGCTCCCGGACAGGCCGAGCAGCCCGCAGCACAGCGCCGTCCAGCCGAGCACCAGCAGCACGACGAGCCGGAAGCCCCGCACCGCTCCCGGGCGAAGGAGGGACCAGGGCCGGGTGCCGGCGCGCAAGGCGCGGGCCTGGCCATCCACGTCCGTGGCCACGAAGATGCCGGTGAGGGCCAGGTGCAGGCAGCCCGTGATGCTCGCCGCCTCGGCGGCCCCCGAGCCCGGGGTGTCCATCAACCACAGTCCTGTCAGCAGCACCGCGGAGAGCAGCAACTGCAGGGTGAGCGCCAGGCGCGGGCCGTGGGTGTAGTTCTCCGTGACCAGCGACAGGCGCGCGGCGGCCGTCTCGAAGAGCAGCCACCCGTAGGAGAACATCACGCAGAGGAAGGCGCCGGTGAAGATGAAGAAGCCATCCTCGCGCGCGGCGGAGCGGTAGCCCTGATCGCTCAGGAACCAGGCGGCGATCAGGCTGTACATCAGCGACAGGCCGAGCGTGCCCAGCAGCACGAGGTTCACCATGGCCCGGCCGATGCGCCCATCGGCGAGCGTGGCCGCGCACACCGCCACCACGGTGAGGAAGACGAGCCAGCTGGCGCCCAGAACGAGCACCAGGAGGATGGTCGGCAGGTCGATGCCGTTGAGGTAGTAGCTGAAGAGGAGGAAGGGCCCCACGGCGGAGGCGTACAGGCCCGCCTGCACCAGGAAGGAGCTCACCTTGCCGCGCAGAATCCGCCGGGGCCCCAGGCCGGTGAGGATGAGCAGCACCCACGTCTCGTCCTCACGCTCGCGCGCCAGCGAGCGGTAGGCGCTGTAGGGGATGATGAAGAAGTGCACCATCGCCAGGCAGACGTAGAAGGAGAAGAAGAAGCTCTGCCCATGGGTGCTGAGTCCGTCGTCCCGCGTGGTGGCGTAGGCCACCAGGGAGAGGATGAAGCAGGAGAGCAGCATCAGCCCGAAGCACACCCAGAAGAGGCGCGAGCGGAGGCCCTGGCGCACCTCCTTCACCACCAGCGGGTTGAGCCTGTCGCCCAGCCGCGCCAGCACGCCGGGCCGGGCCTCCTCGCGCGGGGCGCTGCCCGCGGTGTCCGTGGCGAGCGCGCTCATGCCACCCTCCCCTTCGTCACGTGCATGAACGCATCCTCCAGGTTGCGCTCGCGGTGGCTGAAGGCGCACACGGGCACGCCCGCCCCCACCAGCGCCGCCAGCACCCGCGCCGCCGACTCGTCCACCCAGTTTCCGGCCGTCGCGCCGCCCTCGTTCTCCAGCCGCACCCGCAGCGTCTCGCCCTCGCGCACCACCTGCTTCACCCTCGGCTGCTCCAGCAGCAGCCGCTCGGCGCGCGCCCACACCGCCTCGCCCTCCTCGCCCGGGAAGAGCCGCACCATCAGCTCCGCCACCGCCGTCCCCGTGGCCTGCGCGAGGATGTCCGCCACCTTGCCCGTGGCCAGCAGCCGGCCCTGCTCGATGATGGCGCAGGTGTCACAGATTTCGGCCAGCTCGGTGAGGATGTGGCTGGAGATGAGCACCGCCTTGCCCTGGTCCGCGAGCGCGCGCAGCAGCTCGCGCAATTCAATCCGGGCGCGCGGATCCAACCCGTCCGCCGGCTCGTCGAGGATGAGCAGCTTCGGGTCGTGCAGCAGCGTGCGCCCGAGCGCCACGCGCTGCTTCATGCCCTTGGAGAGCGCGCTGGTGAGCTTGTCCTGGAGGGGCATCAGCCCGGTGAACTCCATCACCGAGTGCACGCGCTTCGTCCGGTCCCGGCCCTGGAGGCCGTAGGCGCGGGCGAAGAAGTCGAGGAACTCGAGCACGGTGACGTCGTCATAGGTGCCGTAGCGGTCCGGCATGTAGCCGATGAGCGGCCGCACCTTGTCCGGGGTGTCCACCAGCGAGTGCCCGTCCAGCGTCACCTGGCCCGCGTTGGGCGTGTCCAGGGTGGCGAGAATGCGCATGGTGGTGCTCTTGCCCGCACCGTTGGGCCCGATGAAGCCCAGGATGGTGCCCGCCTCCAGCTCGAAGGAGACATCATCCACCGCGCGCAGGGCCCCGTAGTCGCGCCGCAGCCCCTTCACCTCCAGCAGGCTCATGGTCCGTCCACCCTTCCGTGCACGAAGTGCAGGCCCTCGTGCAGCTCCACCGGGAGCGCCGCCGTGGGCGTCAGTCCCGGTCCCTCCAGTTTCGCGGCGAACCCGCCCTCCGGCAGGGGCGCGTCCAGCGTGTCCCAGGGCACGCGCGAGAAGCGGCGCTTCACGGGCTCCGGGAAGGCCACCAGCCCGGTGAAGGACACCTTGACGTCGGAAGCGGGCGCCAGCGTGGCCTCGCCCTCGGCGCCGTCGGCGAGCTCCGGCAACTGCCACAGCTGGCCGCCCAGCCGCACGTACCCCTCCGCCAGCGGTGCGCCGAGCGCGTTCTGCACGCGCAGCCCCTGGCCCTCGCGGCGCACGGTGAGCCGGGCCCGCGAGGGCTGCACGGCCAGCTCGCCCCACTCCCGGTAGGAGCGCGAGCGCAGGAAGCCGCCCGTCACCACCATGCCATTCGTCCAGTCCGCCTCCGTGGCCTGGTCCTCCCAGCTCAGGTCCGGCCCGAGGAGCGCGGCCAACGCCGGGATGCGCAGGCCCTCGGGCTCCAGGTTGGCGTAGTAGCCGGCGAGGCCCACCGTCAGCGCCCGGTCCCGGTCCCGGTCCAGCCAGGTGAGGCTGTAGCGGGAGGCATGGACGGAGAAGCCCTCCACCAGCACGGACCAGGCGACGATGGCCAGGCACGTGACGAGCGCCACCGAGGGCACGGCGATGAGCAGCGCCACGGGCCCCTTGCGCCGGGCGAGCGCGAGGCCCCCGGGCCCCACCGCCAGCACGAAGAGGGTGATGAGGAGCAGGAAGCGGCCCACCGGCGCCTGGACTCCGGGCAGCAGCGGCACCTCGCCGTCGTTCAGCCTCTGGCCGCCGCCCCGCTGCCAGCTCGGCGCGGGCCCCGCGGGAGCGACGACGCCCACGTGTCCCACGGAGGGCTCCTCCATGAGACTCACGTCGGTGAGCAGCCCGGCGCCGCACTCCTCCGCCTTCCCGCACACCCGCACCCGGCCGAAGCCGTAGGGCAGCACGCCCGTGGGCGTAGTGGTGAGCAGCGGCAGGCGGCCCGCCACGTCGCGCGGCGGGCGCAGGAGGATGAGATAGCCCCCGGTGGAGGCGTAGGCCTCGAGCGCGCTCCAGGCATCCGCCGGCAGCGCGGTGACGTCTCCGGCCACCACCACCAGGGGGTAGCCCACGTAGAGGGCGAGCTCGCGCGGTGCGTCCTGCGGCGTGACGAAGCGGACCGACAGCTTCGGCCTTTTCTTCACGCGGGGCAGCTTCGTGCCCGACTCGAAGGCCTGCTCGGAGCCCAGCACGAGCACCGGCTGGCCCTCCGGCTCCACCGAGTAGAAGTTGAAGTTGCGGAAGGAGGCCCCCGGGCTTCGCACGCGCACCAGGCCTCCCTGCGAGGTGGTGGGCACGGGCAGCCAGGCGGAGAGCCGCTGGCGGGGGCCCACCTCCACCTGCCGCGTGGCCACCTGGCTGCGGCCCACCCGCTGGGACTCGACGCTGAGGCTCACCGCGCGAGGGGTGGAGCCCGGGTTGTAGAGCGTCACCTCCAGCGGGAGGTAGCCACGCATGGGGCGCAGCACGCTGTTGACCACCGTGGCCTGCAGGTCCCCCTCGGACACGTTCACCGCCTGGCCCGGCACCTCCTGGTAGCCGGGGACCCAGCTCTTGTCCTCCTCCTCCTCCTCGGCGGCGGTCTCCTCGGCGGCGGTCTCCTCGTCCACCACGGCCGGCTCCGGCTCGGGCGCGGCCAGCGCGGGGCTCGCGCACAGCAGCAGGGCGAGCAGCGCGGCGGGCAGACGCTCACGCACGGGGCACCTCGGGGACGGCCTGGAGCAGGGCGCGCACCACGTCCAGGGCGCTCACCTTCTCCAGCGAGGCCTCGTAGGCGAGCACCAGCCGGTGGTTGAGGACGGCGGGAGCGGCGGCCACCACCTCGTCGAAGCCCACGTTGGGCTTGCCCCGCATCAACGCGAGCGCCCGTCCGGACGAGGCCAGCGCCAGCGCCGCGCGAGGGCTGGCCCCATAGCGCACGAAGCGGCGCACAGGCTCCGGCGCGCCCGGGCCGCGCGGGTCGCTCGCCTCCACCAGCCGGCCGATGAAGTCCGCCACCGGCACGGGCAGGTGCACCCGGTCCACCGCGGCGAAGAGGGAGGCGAGGCCCTCGGCATCCGTCACCGAGGGCAGCACGGGCGGGGTGCCGCGCACGCGCGTGGTGAGCAGCGTGGTGAGCGTCTTGGCGCCCACGGGCGGCACCTGGACGCGGAAGAGGAAGCGGTCCAGCTGCGCCTCGGGCAGCGGGTAGGTGCCCTCCAGCTCGATGGGGTTCTGCGTGGCGAGCACGAAGAAAGGGTCGGGCAGCGGGCGCGTCTGACCGAGCACCGTCACACTGCGCTCCTGCATGGCCTCCAGCAGCGCGGACTGCGTCTTGGGGCTGGAGCGGTTGATCTCGTCCGCGAGCACCACGTTGGCGAAGAGGGGCCCCTCGCGGAAGGTGAAGTCGCGGCGGGCCTCGCCCTCGAGGACGTAGGTGCCGGTGATGTCGCCGGGCAGCAGGTCCGGGGTGAACTGGATGCGGCGGAAGGGCAGCCCGAGCAGCCGCGCGAGCGCCTTGCACAGCTCCGTCTTGCCCAGGCCCGGCAGGCCCTCCAGCAGCACGTGGCCGCGCGCGAGCACCGCCGCCGCCACCTGCTCCACCACCTGCGTCTGGTCGAGCAGCACCTGGTTCAGCCCCTTCTGGAGCTGCGCCACCCTCTCCACCGCGCCCTGCACCTCGGCGGGGCTCAACAGTTCCGACACGGCCGACTCCTCTCCTAGGGTTCCCCCCCGAAATACCGCTTCACCAGCTCCCGGTTGCGGGGCAGCAGCGGCCCCGCCGAATGTCCCGCCTCCGCGTCGCCCTGGGCGCCCGTCCCCTGCCCGCCGCCGCCCCCGCCGCCCTCGCGCCGCTGCGGCTCCGCGGAGCGCAGGCCCCACAGCCCCTGCGCCTCGCCGCCCTGCCCCTGGGGCAGTGGCTTGAAGGAGAGCCGCTCGGGGTCCATCTCCGCCTTCTCACCGAAGACGAGCGGCTGGCTCTCCCCACCCCGCCCCGCCTCGCCCTTGCCCGGCCGCGTCTGGCGGCTCGCATGGCCGCCCTGGCGTCCCTGCCCCTCGCCTTCTCCTTCGCCTTCGCCGGGCCGCGAGCCGTTGCGCCCGGTGCCCTGGCCGAAGCGCTGCTCCAGCTCGCGCTGGCGGCGCTCGAGCGTCTCGCGCAGGCTGGCCACCTCGTCACGCGAGCGCGCGCCCCCGCCGGAGCCTCCTTGCTTCGCCTGTCCCTGGCCGGTGCCGCCATCCCCCGCGCCCGGGGCGCCCCCGCTGTTGCCGGAGGGCGTGTTCCCCTTCTCCTGGCCCTCGTTCTCCTGGCCCTGCTGGGGTTGCGCGCCGTTGTCGGAGCCCAGGGCCATCAACGCGTTCTCGAGGGCCTCGCGCTCGCGGGTGGCGGCCTCGGCTCCGGAGGCGGCATCCAGCGACTCCTCCAAATCCCTGGCGGCCTCGGACGCGGCGGCCAGCTCGGCGGCGGCCTTCGCGGCGCGGGCCTCGAGCGACTTCTCCAGGCTGTCGGCGGCCTCCCAGTCGGCGGAGTCGAAGCGGCCCTCGGCCACCTCCTCGGACAGGCGGCGCAGCTCCTCCTCCAAGGGCGTGCCCAGCGGCTCCTCGCGGGCGAGCGCCTCGGCCTTGGCCTGCACGGCGGCCACCTTCGCCGCGGCGGCCGCGTTGGCGGGGCGCACCTGGCGGGCGGGCAGCGGCAGGAGGAAGCCCACCCCGAGGAAGGCGAGCGCCGCGAGCAACGCCCCGGCCGGGCGCTTCCAGGCCACCGGGGGCAGCGTCACCGCGCGGGCGTACTGGTTGGCGGACAGCTCCCACTCGCCCACGGGGCGCTCCAGCCGGGTGAGCAGCAGCCCGCCCGCGCCCGCCGAGCGGTCCGCCAGCACCGCCGCGTGCGTCAGGGACACGCTCCGGGCGCGGGCGCGCACGGCCCACCACGCGCCCGCGGCGAGCAGCGGCAGCGGAAGCACCCAGGCGGCGGCGTCCCGCAACAACAGCCGGGCCAGCACACAGCCGGTGGCGGCGGCCCACACGGGAGCCACACCGGCCTCGGCCCAGATGACGGCATTGAGGCGCCGCCGCACGCGCCGGACGGGAGCGAGGACGAGGGCCTGCAGGCGGCGTTCATCGCTGGCGGGCATGAGGGCTCCGAGTCTCGGACACTCGGAGGCCCTTCCACAAGCCACCTACTCCAGCGAGAAGGCGTAGAACTTGTCGTTGGGCGTCCCCATGCCGAAGCGCCCGTAGCCCGAGCCCCAGTAGACGGAGCCCTCCACCACGGCGGCGCCGGCGTTGACGGAGCCTCCGGCGGTGAAGTCCCAGAGGAACTCGCCCGTGCGCGCGTCCATGGCGTACATGTGGCCCTGGGGATCCAACGAGCCCGCGTAGACGACGCCATTGGCCACCGTCACGGGCCCCATGGGCATGGAGTGCTGGGGGTCGGCCTTCTGCCAGACAATCTCCCCGGTGGCCGCGTCGAGCGCGCTCCACGAGCCCCAGGTGATGCTCTCTCCCGAGACGAGGGTGTGGGGCTTCTGGTTCCAGTTGACGTTGCCCACGTAGATGCGCTCGCCGTCGGTGGCCGAGCCCCACATGATGCCGCCCGAGGAGCCGCCCGGGCCCACCAGCTTGTTCCAGACGACGGCGCCGGTGTCCGGATCCAACGCCCAGAAGATGCCGCTCTTCTGCCCGGCGCCGATCAGCTCGCGCTTGCCGCCCGGGGTGTTGGCGGTGAAGAGCATGACGCCCTGGCCGAAGTCATAGTCGGGGCCCACGGGCGAGGGGCACCAGGGCTGGGGGTTCAGCGAGCAGGCGAAGTTCCACGCGTCGAAGCCCTGCAGCCGCCGTCCCCATTTGACGGCGCCCGTCTCCAGGTCGAGAGACACGAACGCGTCGATGAAGTCATCGGGCGCCAGGCAGCTCTCGGCGGCCTCGGGGGGCGAGGACTCGATGCAGTCCTCCACCGCGTCGGGGACCTCGTAGTTGTTGCCGGTGGTGACGTAGAGGCTGTTGCGCTTCGTGTCCACCACCAGGGTGTTGCTCCACACGGCGCCACCGCTATAGCCCTCGGGCACCATGTACGCCTGCCACCGCCGCTCGCCGGTCGCGAGGTCCACGGCCACCACGCTGCCGCGGAAGGAGCAGCACACGTAGGAAGGGTCGGCGGTGAAGGCCTCCTCCATCGAGGAGACGCCCACGTAGGCGCGCCCGCCGTGGACGATGGGCGACTGGGTGATGATGGCCGCCGGGTGCGGATCCACCTGCGTCTTCCACCGCAGGTTGCCGCTGTGCTTGTCGAGGGCGAGGAGGTAGCCGCCCTGCTGCGTGCCGAGGATGAGCGTGTCCCCCACCACCGCTGGCGTCACACGCGAGATGGAGTCCGGCACGCCCGTGTACTCGGAGAGGGCGTGGGACCAGAGGACGCGTCCCGTCCGCGCCTCCAGCTTCCACAGCTGGCCGCCCCAGTCGGGGAAGTAGACGGCCCCGGACTCCACCGCCGGCGTGGCCGAGACGGCACCCGCCGCCGTGAAGACCCACCGGGGCTTCAGGCCCGGCACGTTCTGCCGGCTCAGCAGGTGCTCCGCCTCCTGATGGCGCGTGTTGGACAGGTTCAACCCCGCCAGCGTCCACTCCGCCTGTTTCGGGCCCGGCTCGCACGCCAGCACCGCGGCGAGACCCAGCACCCACGACATCCCCCCTCGAAAAGCGCGTCCCTGCATGGTTCCTCTCTGGGCGGATGATTCCGCCTGAAGCGGAACGCAATGTGACCGGGAGCCAGGGGGATTGCAACTGAGTGTCAGGACGTCGCGTGCGCGCCGTCTCTCTTCCCAGAGCGGTTCGAGGGACACCTCGGGCGCTCGCCTGAGGCCCGTTCCGCCCGGGGCGGCGGCGGTCTGCAAAACCGTTGTTGCCGGGTTCGACTCCCGGACGGGCCTCCACCTTTCGCCCTCACCGTTGCACCCATGCACGACGGGGCCCCGGCCTTCGAGTCGCCGGAGCCCCGCGTTCATCCACCGCCCTGTCTCGTGGCTACTGCTGCGGCTGCGGCTGGGTGCCCTGGCTGCCCTGGCTGCCGGGCTCCTGGCTGCCGCCGGTGCCCAGGCCGCGGCTCGTCACGTCCACGCGCAGCGCCGTCGGCTCCCCGCCGATGTCCTGGTACGAGGCGCGCACCTGGCTGCCCTCGGCGATGTCCGCGGCGGAGCCCTGACGCCCGTCCACCATCACCTGCGTCTGCTGGTTGAGTTGCAGGCGGATCTGCGGCTGCCCCACTCCGCCCGAGCTGCTCAACAGCAGCTCATCGGGGCTCGAGCTCACCACCTGGCCCGTCACCAACTGCTGCCGCTGCTGGCCGCCCTGCTGCTGGGCGCTCTGCTGCTGGGTGCGCGCCGTCTGCTCCTGCTGCTGGGCGGCTTGCTGCTGGGCCTGCGCCATCTCCTGTTGCTGCTGGCGCTGGGCCTCCAGCGCCTGCTGCTGGGACTGCTGCACCTCCGCCTGGGCCTGCGTCGCCTGATTGCTCGCCTGCTGCTGGGCCGTCTGGGCCTCCTGGAACTCCTTCTGGGCCTTGGCCTCGGCCTCCTGGAGCTCCTGCCGCTGCTTCTCCACGTCCTGGCGGGCGTCCGCGACCTGCTTCTGCTCGTCGGCGGCGCGGGCCTGGACCTCCTTGGCCTTCTCCAGCGCCTGCTGCGAGCGCTCCTGCGCCGCCTCCACCTGGGCGCGCGCATCGTTCTGGACGTCCTGCTGCTGTTGCTTCTCCTGCTGCTTGCACCCGGCGGTGACCAGCAACGCGGCCACTCCGGCGGCCCACCAACCCGAACCCTTGAACATGAACCCCTCCTGTCGATTGCGAGACAGGGCAAAGATGGCGCCCATGCGCGAGACGCCAACCCGGGGTGCGCCCAGGGATGGCTGCTCCGGCAGGCTGCCCTCCGGACGTGGGCACCAACCCGCTCGGGGGGCTGGACAGCCCACCGTGGCCCCACCGCAAACAAAGATTGATCCTCACGAGGCGGCCCGTCACCGGGCCCACGGCACATGGCGCGCCGACTCCTCCGCCCGCTCCAGTGGCCCGTGCGCGGCAGGACTCCGCGTGAACCCTGGCGGCTGCGGCGCGAAAATTTCCGCACCACCGGAAAGCGGCCCCTAGCATACACGGTTTTGCGTCGGATAAGCGACGTTGACTGTACTACCGGTTCCCACACACGATCCGCAGTCAACGGCAGCCCATACAGGGGGGCCGCTCCATCCGCAGCAACGTTGAGGTGAAGAGCGAATGACGCTGAAACAAGCGTTGATTTCGGGGTGCGCACTCGCACTCCTTTCCGTCGAAGCCCAGGCGCAAGACACGGCTGCACCGCAGCCCGCGGCGCCGCAGCCGGCCGCCCCCGTGGCCCCGGCCAACACGCGCAAGGTCTCCGGCAAGGTGCTGGATGCGCTGACGAATGACGGCCTGCCGCTCACGCGCGTCATCATCAAGGGCACCACCAAGGGTGTGGAGACGGAGCTCGACGGCTCCTTCTCGCTGGACATCCCCATGGGCCCGGTGACGCTGCTCTTCTCCAGCCAGGATCACAAGGATCGCGAGGTCACCGTCGGGGCCAACCGTGACACCGTGACGGTGTCGCTGGACGCCACCTTCGTCGAGGAGATGGTCGTCGTGGGCCGCGCCAGCGAGCTGGCCCGCAAGCACGCCGCCAACTCGGTGGCCTCCGTGAAGGCCGAGGACCTCAACCGCGCTCCCGCCTCCACGGTGGACCAGGCGCTGCAGGGCAAGGTCGCCGGCGCCAACATCCAGAGCAACTCGGGTGCTCCGGGCGGCGGCATGCAGCTGCGCATGCGCGGCGTCTCCACCATCAACGGCTCGAGCGCTCCGCTCTACGTGGTGGACGGCGTCATCATCAGCGACGTGGCCATCGCCTCCGGCGTCTTCGAGGTCACCGGCTCGGTGAGCGGCTCCAACCCCTCGGCCACCCAGGACAACCAGGTCAACCGCATCGCGGACCTCAACCCCAACGACATCGAGAGCATCGAGATCCTCAAGGGTGCCTCCGCCGCGGCCATCTACGGCTCCAAGGCCACCAACGGCGTGGTGATCATCACCACCAAGCGCGGCAAGTCCGGCGCCCCCCAGTTCGCCCTCACGCAGCGCGTGGGCGCCTACACCCTGGCCAACAAGCTGGGCAGCCGCCGCATCGAGACCATGGAGGAGGCCACCGAGGTCTTCGGCGCCAAGGCCGCCGACTACTTCCGGCCCGGCGTCGCCTATGACCACGAGGAGCAGCTGGCCTCCAACCGCAAGCTCTCCTACGAGACGCTCGCCAGCGTGAGCGGCACGTCCGGTGATACCCGCTACTTCGCCTCCGCCATGGTGAAGGACGACGAGGGCATCATCACCAACACCGGCTACGAGAAGCAGAGCTTCCGCCTCAACCTCGGGCAGAAGTTCGGCAGCGACGTGGAGGTGAACACCGCCACCACCTTCATCCACTCGCTGGGTGCGCGCGGCCTCACCAACAACGACAACAACAACGTGTCGTACCACATGGTGCTGCCCTCCACGCCCAACTTCGTGGACCTGCGCGCCAGCAGCGACGGCTCCTACCCCGTCAACCCGTTCCTGCCCAACGGCTCCAACCCGCTGCAGACCGCCGCCCTCATGCGCAACGAGGAGGACGTGTGGCGTCTGATGGGCGCGGCGGACGCGACGTGGAACGCCTACAAGAGCGACACCCAGAACCTCAAGTTCAAGGCCAACCTGGGTGTGGACCGCTTCCAGCAGAAGAACGAGCTGCTCTTCCCCAACGAGCTCCACTTCGAGCCGGTGGATGATGGCAAGGCGGGCACCTCGCTCTTCGCCACCAGCGAGGTCCTCAACCTCAACACCAGCGTCAACGTCATCCACTCGTACAAGCCGACCTCCGGCGTGCTGAGCGCCAACACCTCGGCCGGCTTCCAGTTCGAGCAGCGCAGCCTGGACTCCACGTACATCACCAGCCGCGACCTCACGGCCGGCCAGCCCAACGTGGACTCCGGCACCCAGGTGGGCGTGCGCCAGAACCGCCAGCTGGTGCGTGACCGCAGCATGTTCCTCCAGGAGGAGATGCTGCTGATGGACGAGCGCCTCACCCTCGTGGGCTCGGTGCTCGCCGAGCAGAGCAGCAACAACAGCAACTCGGCCCAGGTCTTCCTCTACCCGAAGATCGCCACGGCCTACCGCATCCCCAACCTGCACCCGGCCGTCAACGAGCTGAAGTTCCGTCTGGCCTACGGCGAGACGGGCAACCAGCCGCAGTACGGCATGCGCTACAACGCCTGGAGCGCCAGCAACAACATCGGCGGCAACTCCGGCATCATCGGCACCGGTGTCGCGGCCGCCGCGGACCTCCGCCCGGAGCGCCAGGGTGAGATCGAGGCCGGTGTGGACGCGCTGCTCTTCAACGGCAACGCCGTGGTGGAGCTCACCGCCTACCAGCGCACCATCAACGACATGCTGCTGCAGCGCGCGGTGGCCCCCTCCACCGGCTACACCACGGAGATCTTCAACGGTGGCGAGCTGCAGAACCGCGGCGTGGAGGCCATGCTCCAGCTCACCCCGGTGAAGACGGAGAAGTGGGAGTGGGTGTCCAACACCACCTTCGCCCTCAACCGCAGCACGGTCACCCACATGCCCGTGCCGGCCTTCAACGTCGGCGGCTTCGGCACCAGCCTGGGCGCCTTCCGCATCGAGGAGGGCGCGAGCGCCACGCAGATCGTCGGCCGCGTTCCCCGCGCGGATGGCACCTGCTGCGACGTGAAGAAGATTGGCGACACGGAGCCGGACTTCCGCATGGCCTTCGCCAACACGGTGAAGTACGGCGACTTCTCCCTCTCCTTCCTGCTCGACTGGCAGCAGGGCAGCGACATCATCAACCTGACGCGCTTCCTCTATGACGCGTCCGCCAACACGCGCGACTACGAGGCCAACGGCGCCAAGCGCCAGTTGGACTGGAAGACCAACGCCGCCGTGTACGTGGAGGACGCCTCCTTCCTCAAGGTGCGCGAGATCTCCTTCACCTACAACCTGCCCGAGAGCTACGCCACGCGTATCCCCGGGGTGAAGTCGGCCCGCCTGACGGTCAGCGGCCGCAACCTCTTCACGTTCACCAACTACTCGGGTCTGGACCCCGAGGTGAGCAACTTCGGCAACCAGGCCATCGCCCGCAACATCGACGTGGCCCCCTTCCCGCCCAGCCGTAGCTTCTGGACGTCCATCGATCTGGGGTTCTGAGGACCATGAAAATCCGCAACATGAAGAAGATGACCAAGGTGGTCCTGGCCCTCGCCGCGATGGGCCTCGGGGGCTGCGATCTCACCGTCCCGGACCTCAACAACCCGGGCGTCGAGTCCATCCGCGACAACCCCACGCGCTCCAGCGTCCTGAGCGCCACCACGGGCCTGCTCATCGGGCACCGCGGCGGCATGGGCGCGCAGAACGGCTACGTGGCGCAGCTGGGCGTGCTCGGCCGCGAGGGCTACATCCTCGACACGGCGGATCCCCGCTACGTGAGCGAGATGCTCTCCGGTGAGCGGTTGGATCCCGGCAGCCCCGCCTTCGGCGGCAACTTCTGGGCCGGCCCCTACCTCAACATCCGCAACGCCCACACCGTGCTGGACGCCACGGAGAAGGTCTCGGGCGTCACGGAGACCGAGAAGAAGGCCATCCAGGGCTTCGCCAAGACGATCCAGGCGCTGGACTTCCTCACGCTCATCAACACGCGGGACATCGAGGGCGCGCCCATCGACGTGAACCGCAAGCTGGGCGACGAGCTGGCCCCCATCGCGACCAAGGCGGAGGTGTTCAACCACATCGCCATGCTGCTCGATGACGCCAAGGCGGACCTGCTGGCCGGCGGGGACAAGTTCCCCTTCAAGCTGAGCGCCGGCTTCGTCGGCTTCGAGAAGCCCGCCAGCTTCCTGAAGTTCAACCGCGCGGTGCGCGCCCGGGTGGCCGTCTACATGGAGCAGTGGGCCACGGCGCAGACCGCCCTGGACGAGTCGTTCCTCGACGAGACCATCACCAAGGTCGAGGACCTCGACACGGGCGTGTACCACGTGTTCAGCGGCGCCTCGGGTGACACGGCCAACGGCCTCAACAGCGCCAACATCTACGCCAACCCGGCGCTGCTGAAGAACAAGGACGGCTCCACCCGCGAGGACGACCGCGTGGGGCGCAAGCTCACCAAGGCGGAGGAGGCGCGCAAGTGGCAGGGCATCACCACGGACGTGCTCTTCACCCTCTACCCGGACAACGAGGCCCCGCTGCCCATCATCCGCAATGAGGAGCTCCTCCTCCTGCGGGCCGAGTCCTACATGAAGCAGGAGAACTACGCGGAGGCCACGCGCCTGCTCGACATCATCCGGACCAAGTCGGGTGGCCTGCCCCCGCTTCCGGAAGTGCTCAGCGACCCGAAGCTCATGGAGGACGAGCTGCTCGAGCAGCGCCGCTTCTCCCTGCTCTTCGAGGGCGGCCACCGGTGGATCGACATGCGCCGCTACAACCGCCTGGAGGAGCTGCGCCAGGAGGATCCCGCGGGCGTGGACTTCAAGGTGCACCACCACTTCCCGCACCCGGTCGCCGAGACCGACGCGCGGCAGTAGTCCTCCCTCACTGAGGGCATGAGCGGGCGGTCATCCGAGCGATGACCGCCCGCTTCGTTTTAGAGTGGGCCCCCCCTTATGAGTGCCCCTATGAGTGGCCCCATCCTCGGCATCGACTTCGGCACGACCAACACGGCGGCGGCGTTCTTCGACCGGCAGGGCAAGCTGAAGCTGGTGCCCGTGTCGGACAAGAACTTCATCCTCCCCTCGGTGGCCTGGTACCACGCCGCGGACAAGGCGATCGTGGGCCCCGCCGCGCGCCGGCAGATCATCGACGACCCGCGCCACACCATCTTCGGCAGCAAGCGCTTCCTCGGGCGGCGCTACCAGTCCGAGTACGTGCAGAAGCACCGCGAGCGCTTCGCCTTCCAGCTGGTGGAGGGCACGGACGGCTACTGCGCCGTGAAGGTGTACAACCGGGTGACGCCCCTCAACGAGGTGGCCTACTTCATCCTCCGGCACATCCTCACGCTGGCCAGCCACGCCGCGGGCGAGCCCTTTTCCGAGTGCGTGCTCACCGTGCCGGCCCACGCGAGCATCCGCCAGCGCGAGGCGGTGCGCCACGCCGCCGAGCGCGCGGGCCTGAAGGTGCGCGCCATCATCAACGAGCCCACCGCCGCGGCGCTCTACTACGCCAACCTGCGCAGCCCGGAGCAGACGGTGATGGTGTTCGACCTGGGCGGCGGCACCTTCGACGCCACGCTCATGTCCGTGCAGAACCGGGTGGTGAAGGTGCTGGCCACCGGCGGGGATGCCTTCCTCGGCGGCGCCAACTTCGACGAGTGCATCGTCGAGCACCTGGCCGAGGAGTTCCACCAGCAGCACGGCGTGGACCTGCGCGGCAACAAGATCGTCATGCAGCGGCTCGTCTTCGCCGCCGAGTCCGTGAAGATTCAGCTCTCCCGGGCCGAGGTGGCGGAGCTGCGCGTGCCCTGCATCACCCAGGGGCCGGACGGCGGCTTCCTGGACTTCCAGTTCCGCCTCACCCGCAAGCGGCTGGAGGAGATGACGTCCCGGCTCATCGAGCGCACGGTGTCCGCGTGTGACGAGGTGCTGGAGCGCGCGGGCCTCAAGCCCTCGCAGGTGGACGAGCTGGTGCTGGTGGGCGGCCAGACGCGCATGCCCGCCATCCGCGAGCGCCTCTCGCACTTCCGCCGCTTCTCCTCGGAGAAGGACGTGCACCCGGAGCTGGGCGTGGCGGTGGGCGCCGCCATCCTCGGCCGCAACCTGTCGCGGCCCGGCGGCACCGGCCTCATGGACGTGGTGCCCATGCCCGTGAGCGTCATGCTCCCCGGCGGCGCCTCCCACGAGGTCATCCCCGCCAACACCCCGGTGCCCTGCCGCAAGTCCGTGTCCCTGGAGTCGCTGCCGCCCGGCCCCACGCCCCTGCCCGTGCTCGTCTTCGAGTCCCTGGACACCACCAGCGTGGACCGGGAGGTGCTCGGCACCCTGCAGGTGGGCCCCGAGTGGCGCCGCGGCGGCTCGCCCCGGCTCGAGCTGCACATGGGCCAGGACTTCGTCCTCCGGGCCTTCCTCGCCGCGGGCGATGGCAAGCCCGTGCCCGCCCCCATCGTCGACGCGACCCCTCAAATGAGAGCGCCCCGGGCCGCGGCTTCTTGAGCCACGGCACCGGGGCGGGATTCAACCCGGGGCGAGAGATACCCTCACCCCGACCCTCTCCCGGGGGGAGAGGGGTGGTGACACGTCACTGCACCGTGAAGATCAGGTCGTCGTGGTCGTCGTACGCGCCCGTGCTGCACGAGGACGCGGTGCCGTTGTAGCGGAAGTTCGCGCGGATCGCCTGGGTGGTACCCGTCGGCAGCGTGTAGGTCGCGGTGATGGTCTGCACTCCGGAGCCGCTCGGCTTGTACGAGCCGATGAGCGTCCACACCGGGCTGCTCGCGTTGGGCGCCCGGTACAGGTCCAGCGTGTCCGCCGTGCTGGAGTAGGCCCACACCGTGGCCGTCACCTGCACCTGCTTGCCGGCCGCCATGGTCGTCCCGTCCAACGTGGCCACCTTGAGGCGATCGTTGGACTCGTCCGAGTGGTAGGTGCCCGAGGCGCCATCCACGCAGGTGGCGTTGATGGTGTTGGGCTTGTTCACCTCGGGGCCCAGGCCGCCGCGGCCGTTGAGCAGCGTGCCCGAGTCGCAGCCCGCGCCCGCCGTCGCGCACTTGGGCGCCTTGAGCGTCGCGTCGAAGGTGGCCGTGGGGATGGTGCCGCCGCCACCACCGCTGTCCACCGGAGGAGGCGTATTGCCCGTGGTCGCGCCCTTGGCCACTTCACCCAGGAAGGACACCGCCAGCTTGGCGAACTTCACCGAGTTGGCCGCCGTGCCGCCCATGTACGTCAGCGTGTCGCCCGAGGTGTGGATCTGCGGGTTGTCCGTGGTCATCGTCGCCTCGAAAGGCATCGTGGCCGGGTAGCCCGCGCTGTTCCACGAGGCGTGGTCCGAGCAGCCGTAACCGCAGGTGATGTTGGTCCAGGTCAGCCCCGGCTGGTACGTGGAGATGAGGCTGGTGGTGAAGCTGTTGAGCGAGGCGTTGGTGTTGTCCGTCACCATGCCGAAGTCGTAGCTGGAGCCCTTGTAGTTGGTCATGTCCAGCTGGAGCACGCCCACCACGTTCGTCCCGGCGTTCTTGAACGAGGTGGCGATGGCGTTCGAGCCGTACAGACCCACCTCCTCGCCCGCGTAGGCCATGAACTTCACGGTACGCGCCGGCTTGTAGCCGTTGGCGATGGCCACCCGGAAGGCCTCGGTCAGCGAGGCGACACCCGAGGCGTCGTCATCCGCGCCCGGCGCCGCGCCGGTGGAGGAGCTGCCGTTGATGGAGTCCAGGTGACCGCCGATCACCACCACCTCGTTGGGGTGCGTGGTGCCGGTGATGGTGGCGATGACGGACGGCTGCGTCCAGGTGTGCGTGAAGAGCGCCACCGAGACGTCCGTGCGGCTGCCGGCGATGGTGGTCCACTGCGTCTTCAGCCAGTTGGCCGCGTCCGCGCCCGACTGCACGTTGTAGCGGCGCGTGGTCCAGTTGGTGGACAGCGAGTTGATGGTGTTGCGGATGTTGAGCTCCTGCACACCGCCCAGCATCGCGTTCACCGACGGGCCGTTGTTGATGTTGTAGCTCACCAGCGACGCCAGGGACTGCGGAGCGGTGCTGCCCTCCACGGCCGCGAGCGCCTGCTCCTCGGTGTCATGGGCGATGAAGCCCGCGCACCGGTTGAGCTTGTCGTGCATGGCCTCGGACAGCTTCTCCAGCTGCGACTGGGGCACGCGCAGCACCGCCACCCCGCCCTTCTCGAGCGCCGGAGCGGGCAGCGCCAGCCCCTTCTCCTTGAACGAAGCGCGCGCGGGCTCCAGCGCGTCCGTCCCGATGGTGATCCACACCTGCTTCTCTTGCGAGGCGGCCTCCGCGAACGTGGGGGCGGCACACGCGAGCAACGCGACGACCGGTCCGAACTTCTTGATTGCCATACGCTTCTCCTGGCGCTGGTGATTCCTGGGGGGGGGTTCCGCGATCCGGACCTGCCCGTTTCGCGGGAAAGGCAGACTTATCCGCCAACACGCGAACTTATTGTACCCCGGGCACGTCCGGAAATAACCTGGAGTGTAGGGTTGCGAACTTACCCAGGAAGAGATGCCGCCGTGCGGCAATGCTTTCGAGGTCAACGAATCCAGGCCCGCGGCGAGGGCCGGGGCTGGAGTGAACGCCGGGCTTCCGGCGTTACCCATTCGTGGTAGCACGCGGCCACGGCCGGGGCGGGATGTGCCTTGCCCGGTGCCGTGACAAGGGTTTCAAGGATGCAGCCAGGAGAGGCACTCTTCGTCCACCCGGGATTGAAGATCAAACCGTGCGAGTGGGGCTATGGCGTCTTCACGGACGAGGCCATCCCCGAGGGGACCATCCTGGAGGAGTGCCACTACCTCAAGGTGCCCTTCCGCTCCGTGCGCAACTCCGCCCTGTCCGACTACGTGTTCAACATCGAGTGGGGCCCGCACGAGGAGGACCGGGGCGGCGAGTGGGTGGCGATCGTGATGGGCTCGGGGATGATCTACAACCACTCGCAGGAGCCCAACGTGTCGTACTACCGGGGCTACCAGAAGGGCCATTCGCCCAAGGACGTCTTCACCTTCTACGCCCTGCGCGACATCGAGGCCGGCGAGCAGCTGTGCATCAGCTACGGCGAGAACTGGTGGAAGACGCGCGGCCAGGACATGCCCTGAGCGCTGGCCCGGGCCCGAGCATGGGGGCACGCGGCTTGTCGCTCCCTGCGGGCCCGTGACATAAACCCCGGATGCGCATCGGTCGTCTTGGACTCCTGGGTCTGGCCACGCTGGTGGCCGCGTGCGAAGAGCAGCCCCCCGTCAAGATCGCGACGTACCGCGTGGGAGGCACGGTCACCGGCCTCGCGGGCGGCAACCTCACCCTCCAGCTCAACGGGCAGCAGGGCCTCACCCGGGGCGCGGACGGGCCGTTCTCGTTCGAGACGCCGTTGGAGGACGGGAGCGACTACGCGGTGACGGTGACCGCCACGCCCCCGGAGCAGGCGTGCTCCGTCGAGGGCGCCACGGGCAAGGTGGCCGGCGCGGACGTGAGCTCCGTCCAGGTGCGCTGCGGGACGAGGACGTACACGCTCGGCGGCACGGTGGAGGGCCTGCGCGGGACGCTCGGGCTGAGCCTCGGGGGCGAGACGCTCCAGGTCACCGCGAATGGAGGCTTCACCTTCGCGACGAAGCTGCCGCGCGGCGGCGCGTACACGGTGGGCGTGGCCACCCAGCCCGAGGGCCAGCGCTGCACCGTGTCCAACGGGGGCGGGACGGTGGCCGGCAACGTGACGAACCTCTCGGTGCGCTGCCACGACTGGTACACGCTGGACACCTTCCAGGCCGCCAGCGTCGTCATCGGCCAGGGCGACTTCACCAGCAGGGCGGTGAACCGGGGCGGCCCCACCGGCGCCGGCACCCTGAGCAACCCGGTGGGCAACCCGGCCTTCGCCGCGGGGCGGCTCTACGTCCCGGACACGGGCTCCAACCGGGTGCTCGGCTTCAACGGGGTGCCCTCGGCCAACGGCGCGAGCGCGGGCTTCGTCCTCGGCCAGCCGGACTTCCCGGACTTCGAGACCGGCAGCGGAGAGCAGGGCCTCGGCTCTCCGGAGGGCCTCTCCAGTGACGCGACCCGGCTGGCGGTGGCGGACACGCGCAACAGCCGCGTCCTGCTCCATTCCACGCTCCCCGCCAGCACCGGAGCCACGCCCTCGCTCGTCCTCGGCCAGGAGAGCCTCGACCCCACCGCCCGGCTCCCCGGCTGTGGCCGCACGTCGCTCGGCCTCCCCGAGGACGTGTTCCTCGGCGGCGGCAAGCTGCTCGTGGCCGACAGCGCCAACAACCGCGTCCTGGTGTGGAACACCCTGCCCACCACGAACGGGGCGCCGGCGGACCTCGTCCTCGGCCAGCGCTCCTTCACCACCTGCGTCGAGAACGACGCGAACGGCGATGAGGTGAGGGACACCACCGCCACCGCCACCACGCTCTGGAATCCCACCGGGGTGTGGACGGATGGCACCCGCCTCGTGGTGGCCGACAGCTACAACAACCGGGTGCTCCTCTGGAACCAGTTCCCCACCACCCACGGGCAGCCCGCGGACGTGGTCCTGGGCCAGGCCGACTTCACCTCGCGCGCCCCGGCCCTCACCGCCACCGGGATGAACACGCCCTACACCGTCGCCTCCACCGGGCTGCAGCTCTTCGTGACCGACAGCCAGCACCACCGGGTCCTGGTGTGGAACGCCCTCCCCACCGCCAACAAGACCCCGGCGGACACCGTGCTCGGCCAGGTGGACTTCACCCACGCCACCCTCAGCGATCCGGACACGGGCACCACCCCGAGCGGGCGCACCCTCAACCAGCCCTCGGGAGTGCTCCTGACGTGGCCCCAGGTGGTGGTGTCGGACTACGGCAACCACCGGCTCCTCGTGTTCCAGAGCCATTGAGCCTCTGCCGGGCCTCCGCCGAGCCTTCCCCGCCTGCCCGGCCGCTCCCCAGGCGGGGGACCTCCATTTTCCGAGGAACCAGTAGTTCCTCGGGGTCACGGACTATCCGAATTCCATCCTCCATGTATGATTACGTACATTCATGGGGAGATGAGGGGATGACGTCGGAAGCTCCCTGAACCGGAGCAACTGGCGAAGTCTCCTGGGATCGCTCCCCGAGCGTGAATGCTTCGGTAGGGGACGTCGCCGGATGAAGAAGAACGAAGCAGCTGCCGTGAGTTGGTCCTCCGCCCCTTCCGTGGTGGTGGATGAGGACTTGGACGAGCGGACCCTGGCCGCGGACGTGGAGTCGCTCTTCGCGCCCGTCCCGCAGCCCGAGCGCTCGCAGGCCAACGCCTGGGATGGGCCCTCCAGCTCCGGCCAGTCGCACTCGGGCCACTCCAGCTCGGGCCATTCCAGCTCGGGCAACTCGGGCCTGTCGGGCTCGGGCCAGTCGAACCTCTCGGGCTCCGGCTTCACGGGCCCCGGGGAGCTGGAGGGCAACGGGCTCAAGCCCGGAACGCGCATCCAGCACTACGAGCTGATCCGCGAGCTGGGCAGCGGCGGCATGGGCACCGTCTTCCTGGCGCGAGACACGCGGCTGGGCCGGCGCGTGGCCATCAAGTTCCTGCACACCCAGGACGCGGACGTCACCAAGCGCTTCATCCTCGAGGCGCGCACCACGGCGCGCTGCAGCCACGAGAACATCGTCATCATCTACGAGGTCGGCGAGTCGCACGCCGGCCCCTTCATGGTGCTGGAGTTCCTCGAGGGCCAGCCGCTGATGAAGGTGATGGGCAAGCAGCGCCTGCCCCCCTCGCGCGCGGTGGAGCTGATGGTGCCGGTGGTGCGCGCGCTGGCATGCGCCCACGAGCAGGGCATCGTCCACCGCGACCTCAAGCCGGAGAACATCGTCGTGACGAACGCGGGCGCCATCAAGGTGCTCGACTTCGGCATCGCCAAGGTGCTCCAGGGAGACGAGCCCAACGAAGGGCTGATGGCGCAGGGCCACGGCAAGCCCCACCTGCCCTCCGCCGCGGAGCTGGGCGAGGACGCCTCCAACCTCACCCGCCGCGGCGCCATCATGGGCACCATGGCGTACATGGCCCCGGAGCAGTGGGGCATCGGCGTCCCCATCGACCACCGGGCCGACATCTGGGCCGTGGGCATCATGCTGTTCCGGATGATCTCCGGAAAGCACCCGTTGGATCCGCTGCGCGGCCCGCAGCTCATGGTCACCGGCATCCTCGACGAGCCGATGCCGCGCCTGCAGAGCGTGGTGCCGGACGCTCCGCCGGACCTGGCGGCCGTCATCGACCGGTGCCTGCTCAAGGTGAAGGATCAGCGCTTCCCGGACGCCAACGCGCTGCTCAAGGCGCTGGAGCCCTTCCTGCCGGGGCGCTACAGCCGCGAGCTGCGCATCGACGAGAGCCCCTACGCGGGCCTCAGCTCCTTCCAGGAGGCGGACGCGGACCGCTTCTTCGGCCGCACGCGGGAAATCGCCGCCCTGGTCAACCGCATCAGCGACCGGCCGCTGCTGGCCATCGTGGGCCCCTCGGGCACGGGCAAGTCCTCCTTCGTGCGCGCGGGCCTGGTGCCCGTGCTCAAGCGCTCCGGCACGGCCTGGGAGTCGCTCGTCATCCGCCCCGGCCGCAACCCGCTGGCGGCGCTGGCCAACATCGTGGCGCCGCTGGTGAGCTCCTCCACCACCGTGGAGGAGGACATCGCCGAGCAGCAGCGGCTGGTGGAGCGCCTGCACGCGGAGCCCGGTTACGTGGGCAGCCTCTTGCGCAGCCGCGCCCGCCGCGAGCGCCGGAGGATTCTGCTCTTCATCGACCAGTTCGAGGAGCTCTACACGCTGGTGCCGGACGCCCGGGAGCGCCTGGCCTTCACCGCGTGCCTGTCAGGCATCGCGGACGACGCCACCTCGCCCATCCGCGTCATCCTCTCCATCCGCTCGGACTTCCTGGACCGGGTGCCCGAGGACGAGCAGTTCATGGGTGAGCTGAGCCAGGGGCTCTACTTCCTCACCGCGCCCAACCGGGAGGGCCTGCGCGACGCCCTGGTGCAGCCGGCGGAGATGGCCGGCTACCAGTTCGAAACTCCGGCCATGGTGGACAACATGCTGGAGCACCTGGACGCCAGCCAGGGCGCGCTGCCGCTGCTGCAGTTCGCGGCCACCCAGCTGTGGGAGTCGCGCGACACCAAGAACAAGCTGCTCACCGAGAGCGCCTACCAGTCCATCGGCGGCATCGCGGGCGCGCTCGCCACCCACGCCGACAGCGTGCTCGCGAGCATGTCCAACGCGGAGCGCACGCTGGTGCGCGCCGTCTTCCTGCGGCTCGTCACCCCCGAGCGCACGCGCGCCATCGTCTCGGTGGACGAGCTGCGCGAGCTGACGAAGGACTCGGGGGAGATGTCGCGGCTCATCGACCACCTCGTGCAGGCGCGTCTGCTGGTGGTGCAGACGGGAGGCGGGGCCACGGGCGCCACGGTGGAGATCGTCCACGAGTCGCTGCTGCACAGCTGGCCCACGCTCAAGCGCTGGCTGGACGAGGGCCAGGAGGACGCGGGCTTCCTCGAGCAGCTGCGCAACGCGGCCCGGCAGTGGCAGGCGAAGAACTTCGACAGCAACCTGCTGTGGCGCGGAGAGATGGTGGAGGAGGCGCTGCGCTTCCAGCGGCGCTTCCGCGGGGAGCTGCCGCAGCTGCACCAGGACTACCTCGCGTCCGTCTTCGCGCAGGCCAAGAAGGGCCGGCGGCTGAGGAAGGCGCTGCTCTTCGGCGGGACCGCCTTCCTGGGAATGCTGGTCATCGCCGCGGCGGTGGCGCTGGTGGTCATCAGCAACGCGCAGCGGGAAGCAGAGCGGCAGGCGGAGGTGGCCCTCAAGGCGGAGGCCGTGGCGCGCACCGCCGAGGTGACGGCGCGCAGTGCCGAGGTGGAGGCCAAGCAGCGTCTGGCCGAGGTGCAGGCCAAGGAGCTGGAGCGCCAGAAGGCGCAGCAGGCGGCGGAGGCGGCCAACGCGCAGGTGGCGCTCGCCAACCAGGAGCTGCTCAGCAAGAACGACGAGCTGCTGCTGGCGCTCAGCCGGGCGCAGGAGGCGCAGCTGCGCGCCAAGGGCGCCAAGAAGCGCGCCGAGTCCAGTGCACGCGAGGCGCGCCAGGCCAAGGAAGAAGCCATCAAGGCGGCGCAGAGTCTCGCCAATCTGCTGCGCCGCGAGCAGGAGCGCGCGCAGCGCCTGCAGTCCCAGCTCGGCAGTCCGGTCATCGAGGTCCTGAAGTGAGAACGGTGATGAACAGGTCCAGGTTCGCGCTCACCCTGTCCGCGGCGCTCCTCACGGCGTGGACGGCGCCCGTGTACGCCCAGGCGTCGCGCGGCAAGCAGAAGACCGCCGCGGTCCGCAAGCCCCTCAAGAAGCCGGCCGGCGCCACCAAGGCCGGTACGAAGCTGTCCGGTGCCCGGAAGCCCGGCTCCAAGAAGCCCGGCGCCAGGCAGCGGCCCGGCGCCGTGGAGCCCACCGGCGACACCTCCCTGTCCGAGCTCCCCACCGCGTCCGACGCGCCCCTGGACTCGCCGCTCGAGCCCAACCTGGCGCCGCCCTCCCCCACCACGGGGCAGGCGGCCACCGCCTCCGAGACGCTCGGGGATCGTCCCTGGGCCAAGGGCGTGTCACCGGAGCAGCAACAGGCCGCCATGGCGCTCTTCCAGTCCGCCAACGCCCTGCTCAAGGAGTCCGTCTTCGTCCAGGCCGTGGAGAAGTACCGCGCGGCGCTCGAGGCCTGGCCACACCCGGCCATCCATTACAACCTGGCGCTGGCGCTGATGAACCTGGACCAGCCCGTGGAAGTCCACGAGCAGCTGGTGGCGGCGCTGCGCTTCGGCCCGGCGCCCCTGGAGACCGAGAAGTACGAGTACGCCCGCAACTACAAGACGCTCATGGAGCGGCAGCTGGCCCGGGTGGACATCTCCTGTGACACGCCTGGCGCCACCGTGACGATGGATGGCCAGACGCTCTTCGTGGCCCCCGGCAAGTACTCGGGGCTGGTGCGTCCCGGCGCGCACAGCATCGTCGCCTCCAAGGAGGGCTTCCTCCCCACCGACCAGAGCCGCACCCTGCTGCCCGGCGAGACGGCGGCCCTCCAGCTGAAGATGTTCACCTCCGACGACCTCATCGAGTACCGGCGCAAGTGGGCCGCGTGGATGCCCTGGGCGGTGGTGGGCGCGGGCGTGGCCCTGGGTGCCGGCAGCGGCTATCTCCACCTCCAGGCCCGGGAGAACCTGCGCGCCCTGGATGCCGGCGTCACGCAGTGCGGCGGCTGCTTCCTGTCCCCCGCCCTCGACGCCACCCTCACCCGCGGCAACACGTACCAGAGTCTCGCCATTGGCGGGTACGCCGTCGGCGGGGCCGCGCTCCTCACGGGCGTGGTGCTCGTCTTCATCAACCAACCCGAGCCGTTCCAGATCGACCCCAACCAGAAGAAGGTGCAGGTCGTGGGCGTCGCGCCCCTCATCGGCGGCGGCACGGGCGGCCTCCTCACCACCTTCCGCTTCTAGTAGCCCTCCCCCCGAGAGCCCCCCCTTATGAGACGAGAGCAGCCTCTCCAGATGACCGGCCGCGTCGCCGCGCTCGCCCTGGCGCTCCTGGCCCTTCCCTTCCTGTCCTCCTGCTTCGAGCCCACCAGCGTCCAGTGCCCCTCCGGCCTGTTCTGCCCCACCGGCCAGAAGTGTGCCGCCCGGCAGGACGTGTGCATCAAGACGGACTGTGGTGACGGCATCGTCCAGCAAGGCGAGGCCTGCGACGACGGCAACATCGTCGACGGAGATGGCTGCAGCCGCACCTGTACGTCCATCGAGATCTGCGGCAACCAGATCGTCGACGTGGCGCGCGAGGAGGTCTGCGACGACGGCAACATCGCCGACAAGGACGGCTGCAGCGGCAACTGCAAGTCCAGCGAGCTGTGCGGCAACGGCATCGTGGACCGGTCCGTGGGCGAGGTCTGCGACGACTTCAACACCCGCTCGGGCGACGGCTGCAGCGCCGACTGTCTGTCCCTGGAGCTGTGCGGCAACGGCTACACGGACACCTCCAAGAACGAGAAGTGCGACGACGGCAACAACGAGAGCGGCGATGGCTGCAGCTCCGACTGCAAGTCCCAGGAGAGCTGCGGCAACGGCTACAAGGACACCGTCAAGGGCGAGGTCTGTGACGACGGCAACAACGTCAACACCGACGGCTGCAGCTCCGACTGCAAGTCCAACGAGACGTGCGGCAACGGCATCAAGGACGTCTCCGTGGGAGAGTTCTGTGACGACGGCAACAACGTGAGCGGCGACGGCTGCAGCTCCGACTGTCTGTCCGGCGAGGGCTGCGGCAACGGCGTGCGCGACCCGGAGGAGCAGTGCGACGACGCGGGCGAGTCCGCCAACTGCAACGCCAACTGCACCCTGCGCCTGTGCGGCGACGGCATCGTGAACCGCACCGCTGGCGAGGCCTGCGACACCCGGGGCGAGTCGTCCACCTGCAACGCCAACTGCACGGCGCAGCGGTGCGGCGATGGCGTCGTGAACTCCAGCGCCGGCGAGCAGTGCGACAACGGCTCCACCTCCAACACCGCCGCCTGTGACAACGACTGCACCATCCCGTACTGCGGTGACGGCCACGTCAACGCGGCCCTGGGCGAGGTGTGCGACACGCGCGGCGACTCCACGACGTGCAACGCCAACTGCAAGCCGGCCGCCTGCGGCGACAGGTACGTCAACGCGGCGGCGGGCGAGCAGTGCGACGAGGGGCCGAGCTCGCCCTACTGCGACAACGACTGCACGCCGGCCCTGTGCGGTGACAACACGGTCAACTCGACGGCGGGCGAGAAGTGCGACGACGGCAACGCCCTCAACGATGACGACTGCCTCAGCACCTGCCAGCTCAACATCTGCGGCGACAACCGGGTCAACGTCAACGGCCCCACGCGCCCCGAGGCCTGCGACGACGGCAACACCACTAACGAGCTCGAGTGCCCGTACAACACCCGCACCTGCACCTACTGCAACGCCACCTGCTCGGCGCCCCTCGCCCTCACCGGCCGCTACTGCGGTGATGGCTCGAAGAACGACTCGAGCGAGAAGTGCGATGACGGCAACAACGTCACCGAGACCGAGTGCGCCTACAACACCATGAGCTGCACGGCCTGTGACGCGGCCTGCTCGGCGTCCCTCCCCCTCACCGGCCGCTACTGCGGTGACGGCTCGAAGAACGACGTGAGCGAGGCCTGCGACGACGGCAACAAGACCACCGAGGTCGAGTGCAAGTACGGCGAGAGGACCTGCACCCTGTGCAAGGCGGACTGCTCGGAGCCCCTGCCCCTCACGGGCCGCTACTGCGGCGACGGCCTGCGCAACGACCCGAGCGAGTCCTGTGACGACGGCAACACGGTCAATGAGACCACCTGCCCCTACGGCCAGGAGACCTGCGCCCCGTGCAACGCCACCTGCTCGGCGTCCCTCTCCCTCACCGGCCCCCACTGCGGTGATGGCAGCCTGAACGGCCCGGAGACCTGCGACGACGGCAACAAGACCAGCGAGACCGCGTGCCCCTATGGCCAGGCGAGCTGCACCACGTGCAGCGCGGACTGCTCGACGCCCCTGCCCCTCACCGGCCCCTACTGCGGTGACGGCACCCGGAACGGCCCGGAGTCCTGCGACGACAGCAACAACGTCAACGAGACCTCGTGCCCCTACGGCGTGGAGAGCTGCATCACGTGCAACGCCGCCTGCTCGGCCCCCCTCTCCCTCACCGGCCCCCACTGCGGTGACGGCATCCGGAACGGCCCCGAGCTCTGCGACGACGGCAACAAGACCGACGAGACCGTGTGCCCCTATGGCAGCGCGAGCTGCACCACGTGCAACTCCACCTGCTCGGCCACGCTCAGCCTCACCGGCCCCTACTGTGGTGACGGCATCAAGAACGGCACCGAGGCCTGCGACGACAGCAACACGGTCAACGAGACCTCGTGCCCCTACGGCACCGCGAGCTGCACCACGTGCAATGCCACCTGCTCGGCCACGCTCAGCCTCACCGGCCCCCACTGTGGTGACGGCACCAAGAACGGCCCCGAGACCTGCGACGACGGCAACACGGTCAACGAGACCGTGTGCCCCTATGGCAGCGCGACCTGCACCACGTGCAACAACACCTGCTCGGCCAATCTCAGCCTCACCGGACCCTACTGCGGTGACGGCACGAAGAACGGCCCCGAGGTCTGCGACGACAGGAACACCAGCAGCTGCGGCACCTGCGACAACACGTGCACGAAGCTCCAGCTCGCGAAGGCCACCGGCACCATCACCATCAAGACCACCTCGGGAGGCGGGGACATGAGGGATGGAGATACCTTCTCCATCAACGACGGGCTCAACGTCCCCGTGGTCTTCGAGTTCGACAAGAATGGAACCGTCGGTGGCTCCCGGGTCGCCGTCTCCATCTCGTCCCTCTCCACGCCGAACCAGGTGGCCTCGGCCATCTCGGCGGCCATCACCGGCGTGTCGGGGACCTCCCTGGAGATCACCTCGACGGTCTCCTCGAACGTCGTGACCCTGACGCACAAGCAGGCGGGCTCGTTCGGCAACCAGCTCATCATCAAGACGTCGTCGAACAACTCCTCCACGAACACCAACCTGCTGGTGACCGGGTTGTCCGGGGGCGGCGGCTTCGACTGCCCGGAGAACACCCGGTGCGTGAGCAGCCAGGACTGCGACCTGAGCCTGGTGTGCGGAACCAGCAACACCTGCGTCCCGTAGGCTCACCGCGGAGGTGAGACACCGCCGGCGCGGCCTGGCGCTCGTCACCCCGAGCGCGCCAGGACGTGGCCGGCGGTGTCGTTTCCGGCCCGACGGTCCAGGGGCCGCGCGCGCCTTCCCGGGCCCGCCGCACCGCGGGGCCGCCTCCCGCCGCTGAAGGGCCCAAAGCCCGTGGACGCGGGTTCCTCAGGGGGGAAGCTCCCGGCCGCGCTCGGGAGCAACTGGTCCGATTGTCGGACCAGTCGGCACGCCGCGCGGCCGGAAGGTGCCCTCGTCCTTCGCGGCAAGAGCACCCCTGAAGAGACGGGTCCGGGGGGCCTGGCGGACCCGAGCCGTCCGGGCGTCCTTCGCGGTAGGCCCCGAGCGCCGGGCCTTCAGCCGCTCGAGCCCGTCCTTCCGCTTGCCGCCTTCGACAGCGGCCGGAGAAGCACGGCGAAAAAGAAGACGCCCGGGAGCCATGGGGCTCCCGGGCGTCAGGACTTCACTTCAGGGCCTGGGCGCGAGGCTCAGTAGGTGCCCTTCATCGTCACGGCCGTGTACGCGCTGTAGCCGTAGGAGCAGGCGTACCAGGTGCCGGCGCTCGGAGCGCTGATGGTGCACGACTCCGTGTTGCCACTGAGGTACGGACGGCAGTTGTAGCTGCTGGTGGTGGGCTGCGCGCCGAAGCGCACGTACAGGTCCGCGTCACCCGTGGTGCCCGTCTTGCCCGTCTGGTTGAAGACGACCGAGGTCTTCCCGGCCGGCACGTCCATCGTGAAGCACTTCCAGGTGGCCGCGGAGCCCGAGTACTGGGCCGTCTCCACGGCGTTGGTCAGCACATTGCCACCGCCGGTGCCCGTGGAGTACGAGCCCTTGAGGCTCATGCCCGAGGCGGCCGAGTAGCCGTTGATCTTCACGTAGTAGGTGCCCGTCTGCGGAGCGGCGAAGGTGCAGGTCTCCGTGTTGCCACCGACATACGGACGGCAGTCGTACGAGGCGCTGGTCGGCTCGGCGCCGAACTTCACGTACATGTCGCCGTCACCCGTGCCACCGCTCAGGTTGAACGTCAGGTTGGTGGAGCCCGCGGGCACGGCCAGCGTGTAGGTGCAGCTCCAGGTGCCGGCGTCCGCGGAGATGCCGGTGACGGTCACGCCGTTGGACAGGGCAACCGGCGTGGTGCACGTCGGCGGCGGGGTGGTGCCACCGCCCACGCCCACGGCCTGCCAGGCCGACGTCACCGAGGCCACCTCGGCCGTGGTGTAGCCGAGCGCCGTCGCGGCCTGCTCCATGTACGTCTTCGCCTGGGCGAAGTTGGTGGAGGCCGTCATGTAGTCCACGTTGGCCTTGTAGAAGACGGCGCCGGCCTTCTGCACGCCAATGCCCGTCACGTTGACGGTGCTCTTGCCGCGCGGGTGCGTGCCGCCCTTGGAGAGCAGCGTGAAGGCCAGGTTGGCGATGCCCGAGCTGTAGTGCACGTCCTTGCTGCCGGCGGTGCTCGTCCAGTAGTCGAGCGAGACGCCGTCCTTGGCCGGGTCGTACATGTAGCGGAGCGCGTCACCGGGGGTGGCGGGCGTCCAGATGTCGTCGCCGACCATGAACACCGCGTTGGTGGTGGCCCAGGTGCCCGAGGCGTAGCTCTCGCAGTAGGCGCCGAAGATGTCGCTCATCGCCTCGTTGAGGCCGCCGGACTCACCCGAGTAGGTGAGGTTGGACTCGTTCTCGGTGACGGCGTGGGTGAGCTCGTGCGTGGTCACGTCCGCGGACAGGCCCAGCATGCCCGAGTCCACGCCGTTGCCATCGCCGTACACCATCTGGGTGCCGTCCCAGTAGGCGTTCACGTAGTTGCTGCTGTAGTGCACCGTGCTGATGAGCGTGGCGCCCGCGTTGTTGATGGAGTCGCGGTTGAAGTTGTTCTTGTAGCAGTTGTACGTGCCACCCAGCTTGTCGTAGTTGCCGTCGACGTGGGCGTCACCCGTGGCCGCGCCGCCCTCGGAGCGCTTGAGCGTACCCGGGGTGCTGGAGCCGTTGTTGGCGCTGTACACCTTGCGGTTGAGCGCGGTGTGGATCTTGGAGTTGCGCTGCACCAGCGAGCCGTCCTTGGCGCTCACGTAGACGAGATCGCGGATGGGCATGTCCGCACCCTCGCCCGTCACCAGCACCTCGTAGGCCAGCTTCAGCTTGCCGTCCTGGGTGGAGCGCACGTACACCAGCTGCGCGCCCTCGGAGGCGAGGCGGCGGCCCGCGGTGTCGTTGAGGGCGGCGGTGATGGCGGCCTCGCGGGAGATGCGCGCGTTGGCCAGGACGACCTCACCGTCGCGAGCCGAGCCGTTCACCGCGTAGACGCGGCCGGACTCGTCCACGTGCACCACGAGCTGCTCGCCCACCACCGGCAGCCCATTCTTCGTCTGGGCATAGCGGACGTGGGTGTGGCCCTGCTCGTCCACGCGCGAGCGCAGCGCCACCAGGTCGGACGCCTGCAGGCGGAAGATGGGGGCGATGCGGGTGAGCGCGTCCGCCAGGTGGGCGCTCGCGTCACTGGCGGACAGGCCGCGCAGCGACTGGCTCGTGGAGCCGAAGTCCCCGCGCACCATGAAGGGAATCACGCCGTTCTCGTGCTGGCCGAGCACCTGGACGCCAGGGATGGCGCTCAGGGCGGCCTTCACGTCCCCCGAGGAGAGGGAGCCCACGTCGCCAGTGTTCTCGTTCAGCGACGCGTCGGAGTCCTGCACGCCACACGCCGCCAGGGGCAGCGCGAGCAGTGCAGCCAGAATACGGTTACGAACCAAGGGGGGACCTCCTGCTGCGCGGTAGCGGAGATGCCACCGCAGTCGGGTCCCGCTTTCAGCAGGAGTCGTGCCGTTCCCTCAAACCATGCCCTCCCCGTCTCACGCTCATTTCCCGAGAGAACGCACTGGAGCATGCACGTCCCACCCCTCCCGTGCCGCCGTGTAGCCTTTCTTGACACTTCAACGGCCAAAGGCTCGGAATGATGGCCTTTCGCTCCAATCAGCGAACTGACCTGATTCCATTCACTTGGAGAAGAAAGTGGTCCTCTTGGACCCAGCTCCCCGAGGGGCGAGGCCGGCGTCCGTGGGCCAACATCCAGCCGGCCCGTTGATTCCCGGAGTGCTCCACGAGCGGGCGTGGCACGGCGCCGTGACAGGCAGGGGGCGAAGCGCCAAGGTGGCTGATTCATTTGACTTTCGACGCGATGCGGAAGAATTGGAAGCGTCGCTTCACCCCCCTCTGCCTTCACAGGTCCCCATGACGTCCTTCCTCCTCCTGGCCCAGATGGGTCACAACGCGCAACTGGGTTGGCTCAGCCGCAAGCTGCTGGGCGTGACGCTCACCAGCGCCGAGTGGGTGCTCTGGGTACTGGTCGTCCTCTCGGTGCTCTCCATCGCGCTGATGCTGGAGCGGGCCGTGTACTTCGCCACGCACCGGCTGCCCAACTCCGAGGAGCTGGCCGTGCGGCTGGCACGCGGTGAGCTGGAGGCGGTGCGCACCGCGGCGGGAAAGCACAAGGGCATGGAGGCCGCCGTGCTGCGCGAGGCCCTGGCCTCGGTGGAGCAGGGCGCGGACACGGTGGAGCAGGTCATCGCCTCGACGGTGGCCCGCGAGCGCCCCCAGTACGAGCGCTACCTGTCCTTCCTGGGCACGCTGGGCAACAACGCGCCCTTCATCGGCCTGTTCGGCACGGTGCTCGGCATCATCAAGGCCTTCAACGACCTGGGCAACATGGGCGCCAAGGGGGCCTCCATGCAGCAGACGGTGATGTCCGGCATCTCCGAGGCGCTGGTGGCCACGGCGGTGGGCCTGGCGGTGGCCATCCCCGCGGTGGTGGCCTTCAACGTCTTCAACCGTCAGCTCAAGACGCTCACCTCGCGCACCAACGCGCTGGGCCATGCCCTGGTGGGCAGCCTGCGCGCCCAGCGCGGCCCGAGCGCTCCCCGCGCCGTGGCTTCCGGGGAGGCTCGCTAGGTCATGGCCGGCGGCGCTCAGGACAACGACGAGGAGATCACGGGCATCAACGTCACGCCGCTGGTGGACGTGGTGCTGGTGCTGCTCATCATCTTCATGGTGACGGCCAACTTCATCGTCCGCGAGACGGTGGAGGTGGACCTGCCCCGGGCCGCCAACGGCGGCGAGACGGTGCAGGGGCTCGTCAACGTGGTGCTGGACAAGCAGGGCAAGCTCTTCTTCGACGGCGCGGAGGTGAGCGAGGAGGAGCTGCGGCGCAAGGTGGTCGAGTCGCTGGCGAAGGACAAGGAGACGCGCGCCATCATCAGCGCGGACCAGAGCCTGCCGTACGGACGGGTGATGCGGCTCATCGACGTGGTGAAGGGCGAGGGCATCGCGAAGTTCGCGCTCAACATCGAGAAGGACGTGGCGCCCGCGGCTGCACCCGCGGCGCCCTGAAGGGTGTCCCAAGGCCATGAGCCAGGCCGCGCTCGACACACCCGTGCCCGCCCGCCGCGACTCGTCGCGGGCGGTGCTGCTCTTCCTGCTGGTGTCCCTCGGGGTGCACGGCGGAGGCTTCTTCCTGCTGTCACGCATGCAGGAGCGCACGCTGCCGCCGGTGCAGCGCCCGGTGGAGCTGGTGATGGTGGAGGTGGCCAAACCGCCCCCGCCTCCGCCTCCCCCGCCCCAAGAGGAGCCCAAGCCGCCCCCGCCCAAGCCGAAGGTGGCGCCCAAGCCGCCGCCGGTGAAGGTGGCCCAGGCCGAGAAACCTCCCCCGCCCCCTCCGCCCGACGCGGCGCCTCCGCCGCCCAACGACGCGCCTCCGCCCGAGCAGCCCTCCAAGCCGGTACCCCTGGTGGTGGGCATCTCCATGTCCTCCACCACCAGCGCCGGGGGCTTCGCCGCTCCGGTGGGCAACACCGTCTATGGCAAGACGGGGGACAAGGCCGCGGACCCCAAGGACGTGAAGGCCTACGCGGCGCCCAAGTACGTGCCGGTGTACCAGGTGGACTCCGAGCCCAGCGTGGCCTCCGAGGTGAAGATTCCCTACCCCGACGAGGCCCGGCGCGCGGGCGTCGAGGGCACGGTGACGCTCTCCATCACCATCGACCACGAGGGCCGCGTGGTGAAGGCCGTCATCGTCAAGGGACTCGGCTATGGGCTGGACGACGCGGCGCGCACCGCGCTGCTGCGCTTCCGCTTCAAGCCGGCCATGAAGAACGGTGAGGCCGTCTCCACGGAGATGAAGTACTCGTACACGTTCGTGCTGGACTGACAGGGGCACACACCCGCGCGGGCGTCCACCCCTGGACGCCTCCGGAAGGTCCCCCTCCCTCGACGCTCCGGCCTCCGGTGTAGAGTCGCCCCACCTCCCGCCAAGGATGCCGGATGACGCTCTCCGCCGAGGACCGCTTCAACATCGAGGTCATCAAGCTGTTGCTCCAGGTCGCCTGGGTCGACCGGGAGATCACCAAGGCCGAGCGCATGGTCGTCCTGGGCCTGGGCCGCAGCTGGAGCGTGCCCGAGGCCGAGCTGCACGCGCTGATGGACCGGTTGGACATCGGCGGCACCATGCCCGAGCCCGACCTGGACGTGCTGCGCACGCGCCCGGATGAAGTGCTGGAGGCCGCCCGGGCCTTGTGCGTCTCCGACGGCAAGCTCGCCGAGGGGGAGAAGTCCATGCTCGAGCGCATCACCACCCGGCTGGGCGTGACGCCGTAGGGCACACCGGGAGTACGCTGGGGGCCTCCACCCGGGAGCCCCCATGAGCGTCACCGCGCAGGCCACCTCCTCGCAGGACTTCACCCACCGCGACCTGCCCACCTTCGGCAAGCGGGTGCACCGCCTCGGGCTCGCCGGCAACTACGGCATCGACGAGGCCGGCCTGGGCGCCGCGCTGGAGCGGGGGCTCAACTACATCTTCTGGACCCCGCGCCAGGGCCGCCTCACCCGCGCGCTGCGCGAGGCCCTCAAGCGCGACCGCGAGCGCTTCGTCCTCTGCGCCGGCCCCTCCTTCGGCTGGTTCCCCGGCCAGGTGCGCCGGGGCGCCGAGCGCGCGCTCAAGGTGCTCGGCACCGACTACCTGGACCTCTACCAGCTCTACTGGCTGAGCCGGATGAGCGCCTGGACCGAGGGTACCGTCGAGGAGCTGCTGAAGCTCAAGCAGGAGGGCAAGGTGCGCGCCCTCGGCGTCTCCATCCATGACCGCCCGCGCGCCGGGAAGCTCGCCGAGGACTCGCCGTTGGATCTGCTGATGATCCGCTACAACGCGGCGCACCCGGGTGCCGAGCGCGACATCTTCCCGCACCTGGAGAAGCGCAAGCCGGCGCTGGTGGCCTATACCGCCACCGACTGGCGCCGCCTGCTCAAGCGCCCCCGGGGCTGGGACGGCCGCGTGCCCACGGCGGGTGACTGCTACCGCTTCTGCCTGTCCAACTCCCACGTGGACGTGGTGCTCACCGGCCCCGCGAGCCTCGCGCAGCTGGACGAGAACCTCGCCGCGCTGGAGCGGGGCCCGCTCTCCGCCGAGGAGCTGGAGTGGATGCGGCGCTTCGGCCAGGTCGTCCACGGCTGAGGAGTCGCGGACGCGTCGCGGACGCGCGGCTCAGGCCACCGCGGGCTTCTCGGCGGGCGCCAGGTGCACGTCGATGTTCTGCGAGCCCTTCACCCCCAGGAACGTCTCCACGTTGCCCTTGCCCCCCGGCTCGAAGGTGATGGTCTGCATGCTCGAGCCGAGCTTCGCCTCGATGGTCAGCTTGCTGCCGCTGGCGGTGTACGTGGCCTGGGAGGCACGGTTTCCATTGAGGGTGACCTCGGCTTTGCCATCCTCGTTCAGCTTCAGGGTGAGGGAGAGGTCTCCCTTGTAGAAGACCGTGTCGATCTTCCCCTTGAAGGCCGCCTGGGTGGGGGCGAGGTCGATGAACTCGCCGCTGCCCACGTTCACGAAGAAGACCACCTTCGCGAAGATGTTCAGCTTCGCGCCCGCCCCGGTGCCACGTCCGATGAAGTTGCGGAAGTCGACCATGTTCTCCCTGTCCGATGCCGACGAGTGAGCCGGAGCACCTGCCCCGGCTCCCCGCATCGTACCAGCGCGAGCCGCCCCCGCCCGCCGGGCTTTCGCACGGAGCGGGCGGGAAGACGTGGACTGGCCGACAGGGCAGCGGCCTCGCTCAGGGGATCAGCCCGCACCCACCGCGGGCGGCGGCGTCGGTGCGCGGCCGCGTGAAGTTGGCGAGCGAGACGGTGGGCGAGTAGGTGCTCGTGAAGTTGACCAGCATCAGCGTCATCAAGGACGCCTTCTCGCCGAGCGGGCGCTCCATCAGCGGCGCCGGGAAGGCCAACCGCAGATCGTCCTCCAGCGGCCCGCCACAGCTGCGCCGGCCCACGAAGCCGTCCTCGCCGCGCTGCAGGACGTAGCCGCAGCCGCCCACGCTGCCGTAGAGCCAGTCCCTGTCCAGGGTGAGGTCCACCGCCATGCCGCCGAAGCTGCCCCAGATGCGGGTGTCATCCCCCTCGGCGAGCTCCAGCCGCGTCCCCTGCGAGGCCACCGCGCCGGTGACTTCCTGCCACGTCCACTTCAGGGACACTGGCTGATTCCGGAAGCGGCCGCGCATGGAGTCCTCGGTGATGACGAGCGAGGACGCGGGGCCGGTGACGTAGGAGCCCTGCACCAGCAGGGGCTCTCCGGCGGGTTGGCCCAGGGAGTACGCCGGCTCGCCGGCACGGGAGTTGGCATGGGAACCCGCACACCCGGTACCCAGGAGGATGAGACCCGACAGCAGCAGCAGACGCGACATGGCAGCCCTCCGATCGCTTGGCTGTAACACTCCAGGAAACGCACGCCGCGAAAAGGCATATCGGCCCGGCGGGCCGCCCACCTCCAAAGTGGACGGCCCGCGGGACTGACAGGCTTCACACGGAGCCCGGCGCTACAGCGTGGGGACGAGGAAGTCCTTGATGACGCCCATGTGCTGCATGTTGGTGGCGCCGCTGTCCGTCGACAGCGCGGGGGAGATGTCCGAGAGCGGCGAGTACACGCGCGTGTCCACCACGAGGCCCGCGCTGAAGGAGCTGGCGCCGATGACGGTGGACGTCTGGTAGGCGCGCAGGTCCGAGTCCACCAGCACGTGGTCGTACGGCTTGGCGCGCGAGGCGTTGGTGTTGGTGTTGCCGTTCCTGTCCGCCGGGTACGGGCTGCCGGTGGTCACCACCTGGGCGAAGGTGCTGAAGCAGCTCTCCGAGCGGGAGTCGGTGTTGAGGTCACCGCCGATGGCCAGGAAGTCCCCCACCGGGATGAGCGACTTGATGCGCGACACCAGGTTGGTGGCCTCGTTGTTGCGCGTGGTGGCATCCGCGGTGAGCAGGTGCACGCTCACCACCCAGAGATCCTTCGGACCGGGGATGTCGATGCGCGCGTAGGCGAAGTCGCGGTTGGTGACGTACGGGTCATCCCACTCGCCCGAGGCGACGATGGGGTAGCGGCTGATGACGCCGTTGGGGATCTGCGCTCCGGCCTCACGGTAGTAGTAGAAGCTCGAGCCGAAGGCGGTGTTGACGAAGTTCCGGATGGCGGTGGTGGAGTTGTCGCCGTAGTTGAACTCCTGGATCATCACCACGTCCGGCTTCGTCCCCTGGAAGATGCGGATGCCGTGGCCCGGGTCGTAGTTCTGGTAGTTGCCGCTGGAGATGTTGGCGGCCATCAGCCGCACCCGCGCGGTGGAGAGCAGGGAGTTGTCACCGCCCTCCCCGGTTCCCGGCTGGGGCTCGGCCTGCGGCGTCTCCGGCTGGGCCTCGGCCGGGGGGGTCTCCGGCTGGGGCTCGGCCTGCGTCCCCTCCGTGCCAGCGCCGCACGCGGAGAGCGAGAGGGTGAACAGCGACAGCAGCAACTTGGACCCGAAGCGGGCCTTCTTCGAGGGGGGGTAGCTCTGGAGCATGGGTTCCGTCCTGTCCGCGGGAGCGCGGCGCGATGGGAACCCTAAGCCGCCCGCCAGGCAAGCGACAGCCTGGTGTCAGGTGAAGAGGGCCGCACGGTGCTCCCGCGGACCCTCCCCGTCATGCCGCGTTGCGGCACGGCTCAGTTGGACTCGGGGGCCAGTTCGGGCTCTGGCGCGAGGGGCTGGCACGGGATGCGTTGCGCATCGAGGCGCCCGTACAAGCCATGCGTCTCATCTTCCGGGCCGGCGGTGAAGAACAGCGTATCGGTGGGCTGGTTGGCCACGCCGCTGCCAAAGCTCAGGCCCCACAGGCCGTCGATCTTGATGGCCGCGCCGTCGGGCCGCTCCAGCCGTCCCTCGCAGTGGCCGGTCTGCGGATCGTAGACGTTGATGACGCCGTCACCGAAGTTGCCCACCAGGAGCTTGTTGCCGAACTTGCCGAAGCTGGCCGGCGCCAGCGCCAGGCCCCAGGGCGCGTTCAGCTTGCCGCGAGAGATGAGACGGCGGACGAGGCGGCCATTCGCATCGAAGATGTTGACGTAGCCCAGCCCCTTGCCGGTGACGTCGTCCTCGCGGTCCGCGTCCTGCTTCGCGTAGGTGACGTAGAGATTGCCGTTGATGTTCTGGATGCCGAAGGGCGCGAAGCCCGCGGGGATGGTGGGGTCCGAGAACGAACCCGGAAGCGTCGCGGGCGCGAAGCCGCTGTCGAAGACGTCGATCTTCCCGTTGTGGAAGTCCGTGGCGTACAGGAAGAACCCCGTGCCATTGGGCGCGAGGGCGAGGCCCTTGTAGTTGGCGCCGGTGCCCGAGTTGTCCACGACGGTGAAGGAGTTGTTGAGGTCGACGGCCGGAGCCCAGGCGGTGAGCGTCCCCTGCTCGGTGGAGAAGATGAAGAAGCTGGTCCCCGAGGCCTCGCCCCGGGTGACGACGAAGCCGCCGGAGCCGTTGAAGACGATGCCGGTGGGCTTGCCCGGGCCGGTGCCGCCCTCGGGAGGCGGGACGGTCACGACGAGGGCGTTGGGCACGCCGTCACCGTTGTAGAGCGTGGAGAGGCCCGTGCCGTTGTCGTTGACCCAGACGAGCCCGAAGGGGTTGAAGGCGATGCCCCATGCGTTGACGAGGTTCGGGTCCACGTTCTCCGCGACCCCCGGCCTGTCGGCGACGAGGTTGCGCTGCACATAGGCATTGGGTTGCTTGCAGGCGTTGTGGGCGGAACCCAGCGCGGGCACCAGGGAAGCGGCGAGCGCCAGCGCCAGCGCGGGGCTCCGCCAGGAACCCCGAAGGAATGAAGCATTCATGTGTGTCCCCCCTCCAGAGACCACCAGGGCGGTGGCCTCGTCGGAGGGGAACGTGGGGGTAGACGAGACGCGCAACAACCCACCCCAGCGGCCGGTGCCGTCGAGCACCACCCAGCTCCCCTCGCCCCATCTCCCCTCTCCCTCCGGAAGAGGGACGGGCGTCCCTCAAAGCGCCATGCCTGAACGCACGCCTGCATCCCGGACAGGCGGACGACGGCCCGTGCTTGTTGGCCTGTCCCCGAGTGCACATCTCGGAGTCGTTGACGGCTGCGTGGAGTCGGCGGGTCCTGGAGCCCGCCCGCGGTCCGTACAGGGAGCGACGAGCGATGCGTAAAGCGATCGTGGGCGCGGGACTGCTGCTGGGATTGGCTGGCTGCGCGGGAGCGCAGCGGGTGCCGACCGAGCAGCTGGTGGACTCACAGGTCTCCATCCGCCAGGCGGAGGAAGCCGGCGCCGAGTCGGTGCCGGATGCGGCGCAGCACCTGCAGTGGGCGAAGGAGCAGACGCGCGAGGCCCAGCGGCTGCTCGAGCACAACGAGCGGGACAAGGCGGCGCTCTTCCTGAAGCGCGCCGAGGCGGACGCGGAGCTGGCCCTGGCCCTGGCGCGCGAGGCTCCGGCGCGGGCGGAGGCCGATCGGATTCTGCAGCAGGTGCAGCAGCTCCAACAGGGCACGGTGCAGTGAAAGCCACACGCTACGGCACGTCGAGGACTCGATAGCCGGAGGAGAAGGTCATGCGGGGATGGAAGCTTCTGACGTGGGGCGTGCTCGGTGCCGCCGTGTTCGCGGGGTGCGCGGCGAGCACGCCGCGAGAGCTGCTGGATGCGCGCTATGCCTATCAACGCGCCTCCACGGGGCCGGCGGCACAGTACAGCCCCGAGGCGCTGGTCGAGGCGCGCGAGGCCCTCAACGCGGCCAACCGGGCCTTTGAACGGGAGCGGGACTCGGAGAACACCCGCACGCTGGCGTACGTGGCACTGCGCAAGGCGCAGATCGCCGAGTCGCGCGCCCGAGCCATCGTGGCCGAGCAGGAGAAGGTGGCGGCGGAGCAGCAGCTCGCCATGGCGCAGACCTCCGATGCCGTGCGGACGCGGCAGGAGCTGGAACGGGCCCGCGCCGAGCTCGCCGAGGCCCAGCGCCTGCGGGCGGAGGCGGAGCAGCGGCAGGCGCAGCTCCAGCAACAGCAACAGGCGGAGGCCCAGCAGCAGGCCGAGCAACAGAAGCTGGCTCAGGCCCGGCGTGAGGAGGAGGAGCGCCAGGCCCGGCTCTCCGAGGCCCAGGCGAAGATGGATCAGCTCAACGCCCAGCTCGAGCAGGAGCGCCAGGCGCGCCTCCAGGCCGAGCAGCGCGCCGCCCAGGCCGAGGCCGAGGCCCGCGCCCAGGCGGAGGTGGCCAGCGAGCTGCGCAACATCCGGCAGGTGCAGGTGAAGGAGGAGGCGCGCGGGCTGGTGCTCACGCTCTCCGGCAGTGTGCTCTTCCGCTCGGGCAGCTCGGACCTGCTGCCCGCGGCCAAACGCCGGCTGGACGAGGTGGCCGAGGCCCTGAAGAAGACGCAGAGCCCGCTCGTCATCGAGGGCCACACCGACAGCCAGGGTCCCACGGAGCTCAACGAGGAGCTGTCCTACGAGCGCGCCGGAGCGGTGCGGGACTACCTGGTGGAGCGCGGCGTGGACAGCGCGCGCGTCCGCACCGAGGGCCGGGGCGAGGAGCAGCCCGTCGCGTCCAACAAGAGCCCCGAGGGCCGCGCGAACAACCGCCGGGTGGAGATCGTCATCGAGCGCGGTATCGGCGGCGCCGGTGAGCAGCAGCCCTCGCAGCAGCCGGCGCAGAATCCGCAGCCGTCGCCGCAACGCTGACCCGGCAAGAAGACACCGGCGGAAGACGGGCCTCGCGACGCAGCGCGGCCCTGCTTCCGCCGGCTCGTGGGGCGGGGCTACCGCTCCAGCCTGGAGAGCCAGGCGGCGAACCACTCCACGGGCAGCCGCACCGCGCTGAAGTCGAGCCGCTGCAGCTCCGCGTTCGAGTAGGTGTTGACGAGGAACAGCTCCCACTGGGCATCCACGTCGTCCGCGACCCGCAGGGCCGAGGCCCAGGCGCCGCTGCGCTCGAACTCCTCCTCGTGCACCTGACAGAACCGGAAGCACCACTCGGCGATCTCCCGATGCGTATGGGGAGCCGAGTCGGGGGTGAGACCCCACTGGAGGACTTCGCGCAACGACTGGGCGGTAAAGGGCTTTTGAATCACGGCTTCATGGATCATCCAGTGCCGGGGCCGGAAATGAAAAGGCCCCGCCGCCTCGGAGGCAGCGGGGCCTGGACACTTCCGGACGGATTCGCGTTACGGCTTGGCCGGAACGGCCGTCAGCTGCGACGGGTTGGTGGGCACCTGGAGCTCTCCGGAGACGATCTTGGCGCGCAGCTCCTCCACCTTCTGGAGGGCCTCGGCCTTGCCCGGGAAGTCCACGCGCACGGGAGCGTAGGTGACGCCCCCCTCCTTGAGGCCCAGCGTCACGTCACCGCCCTCGAGCTTGCCCTGGGACAGGTCACGCACGGCCTCGTACACGCCCAGGTCCACGCGCTTGAGCATCGAGGTCAGCACCGCCTCCGGGGCCAGGTGCGACTGGTCCGAGTCCACGCCGATGACGAACACCTGCTTGCCGGCGGCGCGCGCCTCCTTCACCGCCTGGATGACGCCCAGGCCGTCCGAGCCGGCCGCGTGGTAGACGACGTCCGCGCCCTTGTTGATGAGGTCCTGGCCCACCTGCTTGCCCGCGGCCACGTTGTCGAAGCTGCCCGTGTAGTTCACCAGCACGGTGGCCTTGGGGTTGACGGCGGCCACGCCCGCGCGGAAGCCCGCCTCGAACTTCTTGATGAGGGGCACCTCCATGCCGCCCACGAAGCCCACCTTGTTGTTCTTGGAGGCCAGGCCCGCCAGCGCGCCCACCAGGAAGCTGCCCTGCTCCTCGCGGTACATCACCGTGCGCACGTTGGGCAGCGTGTAGGGCTTGCCGTCGGCGGACACCAGCGGGCTGTCGATGAGCAGGAACTTCGCGTCCGGGTTGCGCTTGGCCACCGTCTCCACGGCGTTCTCGAGCATGAAGCCCACGCCGATGGCCAGGGACACGCCCTCGTCCACCAGCGTCTGCAGGTTGGGCTCATAGTCCTCGGGCACCTTGCTCTGCAGCACCACCGGGGTGACGTTCACCGGGGCGATGTTGCGCGTGGCCAGATCCTGCTGGAGCGTCGCCTTCAGCTCCTCCGGGGAGGCGTCCTTGTAGCTGCCGCCCTCCATCTTCTTGCCCGCGCCCCACAGCTCCAGGCCGCGCAGCGCCGAGTCGTTGAAGGAGTGGTCCCCGCGCCCGCCCACGTCCGTCACCAGGCCCACCTTCAGCGTCTTCTGCTTCGGCTCGGCGGCCGGAGCGGCGGCGGCCGGAGCATTGGCGGCGGGGGCGGCCTCCGGCTTCGTCTCCTCCTGCTTCTTGCAGGCGGACACGAGCACCAGGGCGGACAGCAGGGACAGTCGCAGGAAGGGACGGGAAGTGGCCATGGCGCGGCGCTCTAGCAGAGCCGCGCCCTCCCCTCAAGCTCGGGCCCGGGCCATGTCAGGCCAGCAGGGCCGCGCCGATCAGCCCGCTGTCGTCACCCAGCTCGGCGTCGGAGATGAGCAGCCCCTCGCGCGAGGTGGTGGAGGCGAACGCCTGTACCCCCTCCACCACGCGCCGCCGGATGCCCGGGCAGTGCGTCAGCACGCCGCCGCCCAGGATGAGCCGCGCCGGGTTGAGCACTGTCACCTGGTTGGCAATGGCGATGGCCAGCATGAGGCTGGCCCGCTCATAGATTTCACGCGCCTCGGTGTCGCCCGCCTCCGCCGCCTGCTCCAGCGTCACCGGCGTCACCCGGGCCGGGTCTCCGCCCGTCAGCTCCATCAGCACGTGCGAGCGGCCGGTGGCCAGCAGCTCGCGCGTCTGCGCGATGAGGTTGTGGCCCCCCGCGTAGGCCTCCAGGCAGCCCAGCTCACCGCAGCCGCACCGGCGCCCGTTGGGCACCACCTTGATGTGACCCAGCTCGCCGGCCACCCCACCGCCGCCGTGCACCAGCCGGCCCCCAGCGATGATGGCGCTGCCCACGCCCGAGCCCACGAACACCGTGTACATGTCCTGGGCGCCGCGTCCCGCGCCGGCGTTGAGCTCGCCCCAGGCGGCCGCCGACAGGTCATTCACCACCCGGACGGGGTACCCCAGGCGCGTGCGGAGCAGCTCCCCCAGCGGCACGTTGCGCCAGCCGAGGTTGGGCGCCACCGCCAGCACCCCCGACTCTCCGTGGATCTGCCCGGCCGCGCCCACGCCGCACCCCAGCACGGGCACGCCCGCGGTGTCCACCGCGGCCTTGGCCGCGTGGGCAATGGACTCCACCACCGCCGCCGGGCTGCGCTCACCGAGCGCCATCTTCGCGGAGGCGATGATGTGGCCCTGCGCATCCACCACCGCCGCGCGGGCGAAGGTGCCTCCCAGGTCGATTCCCAGCGTGGGCATGCGTGTCCTCCGGTCGGGCAATCAGCCCTTGAGCTTGGAGACGAGCGCCGAGACGAGCGCCGCCACTTCCTTGCGCCGCGCCTCGTCCTTGAGGCTGCCGTCCGCGTTGAAGGCTTCCATCGCACGGGGCAGGTGCACCTGGGTGGGCAGCACGTGCGCGCCCACCGAGGCCATCACCTGGCGCAGGTGCGGCTGCATGCGCGCGGTGCCGAAGACGCCCGGCGAGGCCCCCATCAACCCCACCCACTTCTCCGGGAAGAGGCGCTCGGGCGGACGCGACACCCAGTCGATGGCGTTCTTCAGCCCGCCCGGGATGGAGGAGTTGTACTCGGGGCTGGCGAGGAGCAGCCCGTTGGCGCGGGCCAGCCGGTCCCTCAGGTCCTTCACCAGCGGGGGCCAGCCCTTGGCCTCGACATCCTGGTTGTAGATGGGCAGCTGCGCGAGCAGCTGGGGGTCCACGGCGTCGACCTCGGCGCCCTGCGCGCGAGCCTCCGCCACGGCGAGGTCCAACAGCTTCTTGTTGAAACCCCCCGTGCGGACGCTGCCGCACAGGGCCAGGATGTGAGGAGTGGCCATGGTGGGCTTCCTAGCTCAGGCGCCGACCTCGCGCTGCATCTTCTCCACCGTGCCCTCGATGAGCTGGCGGATCTCCTCCAGCCGCTCGGGCGTCTTGGCCTCGAAGCGCAGCACCAGGATGGGCTGGGTGTTGGAGGCGCGGATGAGGCCCCACCCGTCCGGGAAGGTCACCCGCACTCCGTCCACGTCCACCAGCGAGTGGCCCGCCTTGCGCAGCGTCTCGGTGGCGCGCTTGACGATCTCGAACTTCTTCTCCTCCACCGTGTCCACGCGCAGCTCGGGCGAGGCGTACGTCTTGGGCACGTCCCCGAGCAGCTCGGACAGCTTCGCCTTCTCGTGGGTGAGAATCTCCAGCAGGCGCGCCGAGGAGTAGATGGCGTCGTCGAAGCCGAAGTAGCGGTTCTTGAAGAAGATGTGGCCGCTCATCTCGCCGGCCAGCTCCGCCTGCTCCTCCTTCATCTTCGCCTTGATGAGCGAGTGGCCCGCCTTCCACATCACCGGCTTGCCGCCGCGCTTGGCGATGTCGTCGTACAGGGTGTAGGAGCACTTCACCTCGCCGACGATGGCGGCGCCCGGGCTCTCCTTCAGCACGTAGCGGCTGAAGAGGATCATGATCTGATCGCCCCAGAGGATGTTGCCCTGGTCGTCCACCACGCCGATGCGGTCGCTGTCGCCGTCATAGGCGATGCCCACCTCGGCCTTCTCGCGCTTCACCGCCGCGATGAGGTCCTGCATGTTCTCCACCACCGTGGGGTCCGGGTGGTGGTTGGGGAAGGTGGCGTCCATGTCGCAGAAGAGCGGCACCACCTCGAAGCCCATGCTCTCGAAGAGCGGCACGGCCACGGCGCCGCCGGTGCCATTGCCCGCGTCGATGACGATCTTCATCCCCTTGCGGCCCACCTTCACCGTCTGACGGACGAAGTGGTAGTAGGGCGTGTGGATGTCGAACGGGCTGATGACGCCCGGGGTGGGGGCCTGCTCGAAGTCGCGCGCCTCGATGAGCTTGCGCAGGGCCTGGATTTCATGGCCGTGGAAGGTCGTCTTGCCGGCGCCAATCTTGAAGCCGTTGTACTCGGGCGGGTTGTGGCTGCCCGTAATCATCGCCAGGCCGTCCACCGGCAGGGTGTTGGCGGCGAAGTAGGTGAGCGGGGTGGGCACCACGCCCACGTCGAGCACGTTCAACCCGGTGGAGGTGAGACCACGGCAGAGGGCATCGCGGAAGCGCGTGGAGGACTCGCGGCAGTCGCGGCCCACCACGATGGAGCGTCCACCCTTGCGCCGCACCACGGTGCCGAGTCCCTTGCCCAGCAGTTCCACCACCTCGACGGTGAGGTCCTTATCCACCAGGCCACGGATGTCGTACTCGCGGAAGATATGCGCGTTCATGAGGCTGTTTCCTGAAGCCCTCGAGAGAGGACTGGGTCGAGGGCGGCGCACTTATACACAAGCGCGGGGCGGGGGGGTATCCAAGCGGGGCCTCCTGGGTGCACAGGCCGTGTAACCCCCTGAGACTCCTGGTGGGCCGGGCCGGCCACCGGAAGCGCTAGCGGACGCGCTCCCGGGCCTCCTGCTCGCGATCGAAGTCCACGAGCGCCTGGACGATGCGCTCGCGGGAGTCGGTGAGCAGCAGATAGCGCGCGTAGTCCTGACCCCGCGCGAGGTGCTCCAGCAGCGGGTAGACGGGCCGCGTCCGCGTCCAGAAGTCCTGGCCCAGGAAGATCATCGGGCTGACCACGCCCACGGTGTTGTAGTGATTCTGGCAGGCGTCCTGGAAGATCTCCTGGATGGTGCCAGCGCTGCCCGGGGAGTAGATGACGCCGCCCTGGGCGATGGTGAGCAGGCCGTCCTCGCGGACGCTGTTGGCGAAGTACTTGGCGATGTGCGTCGCGAAGGGATTGGGCGGCTCGTGGCCGTAGTGCCAGGTGGGGATGCCCAGGCTCTCGCTGACCACGCGGTCCGCGTCCCGGAGGGGCCAGGTGGCGCGCACCTCGAAAGCCCGCGAGAGCCACTCCCGGTCCTTGTAGCTCGGCGCCTTCGCGAGGACCTCGAGGGCGGCGGACAGCTCGGCCTCGGTGCGTCCGGCGAACCAGGCCCCCACGTGCGTGGCCTCCATGGCGCCCGGCCCGCCGCCGCTCACCAGGAAGAAGCCGAGGCGCGCCAGCTCGCGGGCCAGCTCCGCCACCGCGCGGTAGTCGGGCTGGCCCCGGAGCATGGAGTGGCCGCCCATGATGGCCACCACCCTGCGCGGCCGGCCCTGGCTGTGCTGCGCGAGCACCTCCTCCATGGCGTCGGTGACGGCATGGTCGTGGAGCCGCTGCGCCAACGTCTCCAGCAGCGAGGGCGGGTTGGCCGCGCCGCGCGAGTTCCAGTGCGCGTAGATGCGGGCATCGGGCGTGTCCGCGTAGCTCTCGGGGCGCGCGGGGTCGAAGCCCGCGTACAGCTCCTCGGGGGAGTAGAGGCCGCCCCGGTACGGGGAATAGGGCAGCCCCGAGAAGGGCGGGAAGACCATGGCCCCGTGCGCGATCACGGCCTGCAGTGTCTGCGTCTCGAGCTGACAGCCGAGGAAGACGGTGCCCGTGAGGTCCGTGCCCAGCAGCACCCGCGTCTGCCCCGTCAGATCCAGCCCCTGGAGGATGACGTTGGCGAGGCTCTTGCCGGCCGTCAGGTGCTGCTCGAATGCCACGAGGGTTTCAATCTCGACCAAGAGGACCTCCAGAAGGCGAAGGGCCTCCGAAGGTACCGCGAAAGTGGCAACAGGCCGCTGAAATCGCCGGTTCATCCAAGACTCGCGCCCCCCCGCCAGTACGCGGGATGTACGGACATGGGGCATGCTGACTGGATATGAAAATGGCTTCCGGATGGTCGCACGTGGCTCTCGCCGCGTGCCTGCTATTGCATGCCGCGTGCGCCACTTCCCGGACAGTAGCCGCTGGAGGCACCGAGCCCCTGGCGGTAAGAACGAGTCCACTGCCCGGAGGCCGGCTGAAGCTGTCCTTCGAACCCGTGGTGCCTGACCCGGCCCATGCGGTGTTGCAAAGGGAAGAAGCACAGGCAGTGCTGACGCTCTTCCACGCGGCTTTGTTGCAGGAGCGGCCACGGATCCAGGTGCTCACACCGCCCTGGTTCCACGGGTCTGAAGAAGAGGAATGGGAACGGCGGCTCCGCCCCGGTTTCGAATCGCGCTTCGGCCTGACGCGGGTGCTTCCGGTGAAGGAACTGGAGCAGAGCCGGCTGTTGCGGGCGTTGAAGTTGTCACCCCGCTACATGGGGGAAGGAGTGCGCGAAGCGGCATTGGAGATGTTCGCCTCGCCAGCCTTCGTGGTCAGCGTCTATCTGTCGATGCTGGTGTACTTCGCGGCCTGGATGGCGCCAGAGCCGCTATTCACCAAGTCCTTCGCGGCGACGCTGACGGTGGCGCTGGCGATGTCCGTGGGGATACTGGAGCTGAGCAAGCTGGCGCTGGCGTGCGTGAGGCTGTACCGGGAAGCGGAGGCGGCCCGTACGGAAGCGGAGTTGAAGGCAGCGGCGGAGCGGTTCGGCAAGGCGGTGGGAGGCACGGGACTGCGGGTGCTGGTGCTGGTGGCGAGCTTTGGGGTGGGCAAGGCGGTTCCCCCCGTGCCGCCCGGCGGCATGTGGGGTTTGATGGGACCCTCGCGGTATGTGGTGCGGGGAGGGCTGGCACTGGGGGTTGCGTCCACGGTGCAGGTAGTGGCGGATGGCGGCGTCATCGTCTCGGGAGTGGCGGTGGGAGAGGTCGCCCAGCACTTGTGTGGTGGGCTCGCGGTGTGTGCAACGGCGGAAGACATGAGCGAGGGCCAGGGTCCGGGGCTCTCGACCCGGTACGGCCCGCCGCATACGAAGGAGAACCCGGCGCACAACGAGGCCATCGAGCGGGAACTGGCGGCCCGGGAGGCGGCGGGCCATACCGGGCTGTGGAAGAACAAGGCCCAACGGAGCTCCGGGGGTGAGCGCGTCTTCGACGAGCACGCCGCGAATAGCCCGCGTTTCCGCAAACCCGACGTGTCTTCCATGCGCCCCGACGGGGTGAGACACAACACCAACTATGTCTCCAATCCCAGGGACCTGAAGCGGGAGTTGGAGGCGTTCGAGGCCATGGTCCGGGCCGATGAACTCGCCATTCACGAGTTGTACCTGCTCGACGGAACGCTGGTCCGGCGGTACGTACCCCTCGGCGTGGCCTACCCGTAGGCAAGACCGCGGAGCGAGAGATGGCGCGAAAAGTCGATGTGGCGCGAGTCCAGGAGGAACTGGTCGCGGCCGTCAAGCAAGGCGACGAGGCCACCGCACGGATGCTGGTGTTCCAGCTCGGGACGGGCCTCCGCCAGGTACGAGCCGTGCTGGAAGCCATGCTGGAGGAGCCCGCGGGACTCGTGAGACAGGCGGCGGTGTTCGGCCTGGGGGAACTGGGCGGCACGGCCAGCGTCCGGTGCCTGGAGCAGCAGCTCGCCCTGGAGGAAGCGCGCGGGGATTACGACGGGAGTGCTGTCATGGAGGACATCACTCGCGCATTGGGCCGCATCGAAGATGCGAGCGCGAGGGCAAGCCTGATGCGCCGGCTGGAGCGGCTGGTGGCTGGCAAACCGGAGCGCTCGGATATCAATGACCTGGCACTCGCGCTGTGGAAGAGAAGGCACCCGGACTTGATTGCCGGCGTGCGCGGAAGCCTGGAGAAGCTCTCCCTGTCGGAACCTCACGGCCTGCACGGCCTGTTGGTGTTGTTGGAGAAATCGCCAGAGGAGCTCGAGGCCTGGGCCCGCAATCCATCGGTGTCACCGGAGTACAAGACGCGGGTGCTCGTGGTGCTCGGGGAAGAGCTACCCGACACGCTGATGCCGATACTGCCGGCCTTCATCTCCACCGCGCAGGAACTGCTCGCTCCGGCGACACGGCAGGACGGAGAGGCCGCATACTATTGCGAGCGGCTGCTCTCCCTCATCCTCTTGCAACGCGAGCAGCTCCTTCACACGTTCACGCAAGAGACCCGCTCACTGCTGCGAGGCGTGGCCCGGAGCCTGGTGGCGGCAAGGTTGCCCAATTGCTCCACCCGGGCCGCGGGACTCCTGAAGTTCGTGGGGCAGCCAGAGGATGCGGACCTCATCATGGCCCACCGGCCATCGGAGCCGGCGCTCGCCAAGGTCTTCGATGAGGCCGCGCAAGCGCTGCGAAAGCCTCGGAAGAATTGACCGGGCCCGCTCACGGCCCGGGTTGAGCACCGAAGGACTCGCCGCCACGAGGCTGCCGCCCGTACGCCTCGCCCGGCTTCAGCGGCGCCAGCCACAGCAGATCCATGGCCGTCTTCCCGTCCGCCGCGTAGAGCGACACCTCGGGCCGGTCCGCGTCGAGCGTCGCGCCCAGGTGCGCCGTCCCGGTGGATCCCTGACGGAAGGTGACGGCCTGTCCGGGCTCGACGGTGAGGGCCGGCAGCGTCCACTGCCCGGGCACCCGCGTGAAGCCCGACAGGTGCAGACCGCCCACCGGCACCGGCACGGAGCCCCGGTTGTAGAGCTGCACCCAGAAGGCGCCCGAGGCATCCCGCCCCACCCGGTCGATGACGAGCGCCCCGCTGCCGAGCGACTCGATGTCCTGGATGTGCTCGAGCAGCCACTTGCGGCGCTCACGCACGAAGCGGTGGAGGTGCTCGCTGCTGCCCGCGGCGTGAGCGGGGCTGATGTACGGATCCACCGTCTTGCCGTCAGGGCCGGGCATGATGAACGGGGCGAGCAGCTTGTGCATGGCATCCACGCGCGGGCCGATGTTCTCCTCGGTGAACCACGTGTCGAGCAGCTTGCGCAGCCGCTCCACATACCGGGCGCGCAGGCCCGGGTCGTCGTAGAGGCGCGTGGAGAGCGTGCTCCAGCCGGGCTTCATGTCCTGCATGTCCGGGAAGGTCCGGCGGAACTCGGCCAGCTCGTACACGTGCGGGTCGTAGGCGGTGAAGCTGAAGAGCGGATGATCCTCCTTCACCCCCTGACGCTCGGCATTGGTGCGGTTGTAGAGCGACAGCGCGTTGTTGAGGTCCCACGGTATGTACGTCCACTTCGCCGTCTCGCGGTCGTAGGCGAGATAGCTGCGCGAGTCGCCCTGCAGGTCGTTGTCGATGAACGTCTCCAACGCCAGCCAGGTGAGGTAGTCCTCCAGCTCCAGCCGCTCCTGGGCGAAGGCCGAGAAGCGGTGCGGAGGCGTGCGGTTGACGCCCTCGAGGAAGCTCCACAGCCGGTCCCACGGCTCCTTCTCGTTCGTCTTCTTGTCCCAGCGCTCCTGGTAGTGCTCCTGGGGAGGCTGGCGCAGCTCGCAGTCGTGCATGCCGCAGCGGTAGAGGTCCCCGTCCTCATCGAAGCCGTGGGCCTCGAGGAAGTCCTTGTTGATGGACTCCAGCTCGGTGAAGACGCCCTCGTACTTCGTGACGACGCGCCCGTCGTCCTGGACGAGGTGGAGCTTCACGTGGACGTAGCGGGCATCCGGCACGCGCAGGCCCACGCTCGCCGCCAGGTCGTACCAGAGCTTCTCGGTGAGGTAGCCGCCGTCCTTCCACGTCGCCAGCAGCTCGATGTTCTTCTTCCCCTCGAAGCGCTCCTCCTTCTTCTCGAAGCGCACGTCCCAGGACTTCTTCACGACGCGCGGGTCCGTCTTGGTGGAGCGGCCGCGGAAGCTCAGCACCGCCGGGTACGAGCGGCCCTGATGGGTGAAGCGGCCCTCCACCTGGAACTTCTGCGAGGGAGGATCCGGAATGTGCGCCCAGAGGGCCTGGTAGTCCTTCTGCGTCAGCGTCAGCTCGTAGGTGGAGATGGACGTCTGGAGCGCCGGCCACCGGGGCTTCGCGGGCGAGGGCCTCGAGTCCGGCGTGCCCGCGTCCGGTGGCGTCCCGGCATCCGGCGAGCCTCCATCCGGGGAGGTGCCCGCATCGGGGCGGCCCGCATCCGGCGTCCCGCCATCGGGAGACACTCCGGCGTCGGGCTGCCCGGCATCGGTGATGTCCGTGGGGTCCCTGCGGGAGTCGGGTGGAGGCTCGCTCGAGCCACAGGCGCCCAAGATGAAGAGAATTCCAGTGAGCAGCGCGATTCTCATGCGCTCCAGCAGGGAGCAAGGGCTGCGCCAGGGCTGGAGTGTTGTCCGCGGGTGGAATCAGGGCAACCCGCGGGTGGAACGTGAGAAGCGGGCTACCCAGGGCGGGTGGAACGCACGCCCTGGAGAGCACTCACGGAGAAGCCGAGGGGCGCGCCGGTTCCCTCGCCTCCACGCGCATCCGCTGCATGAGCGACTGGTAGTAGCGGTGCAGCGAGATGTTCAGCGGATCCACCCGGAGCGCCTCGGCGTAGCGCGCCAGTGCGCCATCGAGCACGTTCTGGGCCTCCAGGAGGATGCCCTCGTCGAAGATCGCACGCGCGCGGGGCTCGGCGTCCGGGCGGGCGGCGAGGAAGGCCTGGCGCAGGCGCTCCACGGCGTTGGGCTGCACCCCGGCGGCCAGGCAGCGGGCCACGCCCCGGAAGTTGCCCCGCGAGGCATCGAAGCGCGCGCGGGCCAGGGGCTCGCTGAGGGTCTTCCGGGCGGTGTCCACCTTCTCCCGCAGGGCCTCGAGGGCCTGACGCTGCGCGGCCGGCAGGGTCCGCTGCCAGAAGGGCTCCAGCCGGCGCTCGGCCTGGACCACGCGCCGCATCACCTCGGCGAAGTCCGCATGCGGGTGGACGGCCAGCAGGGAGTACGGGTCCTGGCTGCACGCGGCGGCGCGCGACAGCAACTGGGCCAGCTCCGCGTCCGGCGTGGGCTCCGCGGGAGGCGGGGCCAGCGCCTGGGCGATCAGCCGGCGCACGTCGTCGGAGGGCTCGGAGAAGTGGAGGATGTAGCCCTGGCGGCCGCCCCAGGTGCGGGCCTCCTCCGCAGGCAGCAGGCGCACCACGTCGCACGTGCAGGCGAGTACCCAGCCGTTGAGCGACAGCTCCACCTCGAGGCGGGCCCCGAGCCGCGGCAGCGTCCCGTCACACGCGATGCGCAGCCCCTCCTGGCTCACGTCGTTGACGAACACCGGCAGCAGCCCCTTGCCGTCCGAATCCTCGACGCGGACGTGGAAGGCCGGGGGCGCCAGGCAGCCGAAGGCGGGCCGCCGCATGGCCTCGTGCAGGGCCGAGCGGAAGGCCCTCGCGGTGGCGAAGCGCTCATCCGGACGCAGGGACATGGCCTGCATCAACACCGCGGACAGCGCGGGCGGCACACGCGACTCGAGGACGTGCGGCGGCAGCGGCCTGGTCGGCTTGTGGACGAGGAGCATCTCGCCCATGCGCCCGCCACCGCCGAAGGGCAGCCGCCCAGTGAGGAGCCGGTAGCCCAGCACCGCGAGCGCGTACAGGTCCGCACGGCCATCCGGCTCGGCGCGCACCCACAGCTCGGGCGCGAGATAGCCCGGACTGCCCACCACAATGCCCGCGGAGAGCTCCTCCTCGGAGAAGCCCGCGGCCAGGGTGGCGGACATGCCGAAATCGAGCAGCTTCACGCGCCGCTCGCCATCGCGGCCGGTGGTGAGGATGAGGTTCTCCGGCTTGATGTCGCGGTGGACGGCGCCGCACGCGTGCGCGGCCTCCAGTCCCTCGAGCACCTGCGAGAGGAGGAAGACGACCTCCGCGGAGGGCAGCGGCAGCGGCAGGTGCGACAGGGCCGTGCCGTTGACGTACTCCATGAGGAGGCAGTGGTGGCCGCTGGGCGCCTGGCGCACGTCGAGCACCCGGGCCACGCTCGGGTGGATGATGTGCTGGGCGGAGCGGGCCTCCGTGTAGAAGCGGCCGAGCACCGCCGGATTGCCGGCCAGGTGCGGGTGGAGCACCTTCACCGCGAAGTGCGCACCGCTGGACGGGTGCTCGGCGAGGTACACGGTGCCGAGCGCCCCAGCGCCCAGCTTGCGCACGAGCACCAGCGGCCCATGGCCCATTCCGGACAGCGTCTCGCTGTCACACGCAGGACTCTCGGGCCGGATGCAAGGAACAGTGGTTGGATGATCATTGAAGCAGTGGTTGCAACCCATCGCCGCCCCCCAGCGGCGCTCGCCTGAAAGGAAAGGCAGCGCACGCGTGGAGCTTTGCAACCTGCATGCTCCCTTGCTTCGTCACGAAACCAACGAGGCAAGCGCTGGAAGTGCCGTGGCGCGCCGTCGGGAAGACGGTGTCGTCCGGTAATTCCTGCAAACACAGCCCTGAAAGAACGGGGGGCCCTCTTCTCTCTCAAGAGAGGAGAATGAAGGGCGGGAGCCCACCGGACAGCGTCTCAGTGGATGACTTTGGAGAGGTGCTCGAGCGCCGGAAGGCGGGTGGGAGGCGTGTGGTGCTCGTGGTCGTAGAAGCACCCGGGCCCGAGCTGTTCGATGAGCGCGCGTTCCCGCGCATCCCCCTGCGCGGTGCCGGCCTCGGTGGGCAGCTCGTAGGGCTGGACGAGGACGAGCTCCTCACCGAGCGGCTTGCGGCAGTCCTCGGGCAGTGAAACGAGGCGCTCGCCGAACATGCGCACGAAGGGAGGACCGAAGAAGTTGCGCCAGAAGAGGCCGGAGAGACCCGCGCTGTAGTTGCGCAGGGTGAAGGTCTCGATGGAGCCGAGGCCGTCCTCGGAGGGGACCATGCGCCTCGTCTTGCGCTCGATGTCCTCGCCCAGGGAGGCCTTCGCCAGAGGGGAGCTCACGAGGCGCATGATTTCGGCCACCTGCTCAACGTGAGCAGAACGCCATGCGGGCTTGGAGGCTAACTTCGCGGAGGCCCGCCACAGGATGTCTCCGTTGTAGCAGTAAGGACGGGAATCATCGCGCGCGGGAGCAATCCAGATGTAATCGCTGTCCGTCCGCGCCGCGATGCAGAGGGACTGGTGTTCCTCGTAGGTGGCGATGAGCGCGCCATAGTCGAGACGGTCAGGGTCAAGCGGTTCGTCAAACGAGGGAAGATGCCAGTATCGCCTCGGCACGAACCACCGGTATTTCTCAAAGACGAGCTGAAGAAACTCCCGGCTCACCGCACTCGAGGGGCAGCCCGGCGGAAGGCCAATGTTCGACTTGAGATAGCGAAAGCGAGGCATGAGCGGCTCTCAAGGTGAGTACCTCACGCTCGCCTTACCACCACTCTCCAGCCGCTGGAGGATAGCGAGTAGCGGCTCTGTCAGACACGGGCGCGCGGGGCCCGTCCGGACTCCGGCCCCGCGCAAGCCAGCAGCAGGAGCAGCAGGACGCCCCCCAGTCTCCACCCGGGTGCGCCCCGTCTCCCGCGCATGGCGCCCTACAAGTACTTCTCGCGCTTGCGGGCCTTGAGGGCCTCCACCACCTTGCGCACGTCCTGGCTCTTGTCCTTGGGCACCACCAGCACCGCGTCGCCCGAGTCCACCACCACCATGTCGGTGAGGCCCACCACCGTCAGCGGACGCTTCTCGGCCAGCACCACGCAGCCCTTGCAGTCCACCACCACCGCCTCGGCCCCCGAAATGACGTTGCCGTGCTCGTCCGCGGGGCGCACCTCGGGGATGGCCGCGAAGGAGCCCACGTCGCTCCAGCCGAAGTCTCCCGGCAGCACCGCGATGTTGCTCGCCTTCTCCATCACGCCGTAGTCGATGGAGATGGAGGGCAGCTTCGGGAACACCCTCTTGAGCACCGACGCGAAGGTGCGCTTGCCGGCCGCCTTGCGCAGCGCGTCCAGCCCCTTCTGCATCTCCGGCATGTGCTTCGCGAAGGCCTCCAGGATGACGTCCGCCCGGAAGACGAAGATGCCCGCGTTCCACAGGTACTCGCCCGACTCCACGTAGCGCTTCGCCGTCTCCGTGTCCGGCTTCTCGCGGAAGGCCTTCACCTGGCGGCCTCCGCCCTCCAGCCCGTCACCCACCTGGATGTAGCCATAGCCCGTCTCCGGACGGTGCGGCTTGATGCCCAGCGTCACCAGGTGGCCCTTCGCCGCCACCTGCGCCGCCTCGGCGATCGTCTTCTTGAAGCCCGCCACGTCCGCCACGTGGTGGTCCGAGGGCAGCACCACCAGGATGCCCTGCGGATCCTTCGCCGCCACCTGCACCGCGGCCAGGGCGATGGCCGGCGCGGTGTTGCGCGCCACCGGCTCCACCAGGAGGTTCTTCTTGGGCAGGCCCTTCACCAGCTTCGCCGCCTGCTTGGCATGCAGGGGACCGCAGACGATGAGGGTGTCCTTCACCGACGCCAGGCCCTTGAGCCGGATGGCGGTGTCGGTGATGAGCGGGTTCTTCGAGGCCAGGGGGAGGAACTGCTTGGGACGCGCCTTGCGCGACAGGGGCCAGAAGCGGGTACCAGAGCCGCCGGCCATGATGACGGGATGGAGGGTCATGGGCGGCGCACCATAGCGCCTTGCCCGCCGCTCGCCAGGGGCTCGCTCGCCCGGCTACCCCACGAACGTCGGCAGGAGTTTTGACCCCGCCCCCAAAAGCCAGTCTCATGCCGGGCGCGTTGGAGTCCAAGCACACATCGGCAGGTTTGACGCTCGCCCTCACCCTGGCGCTCGCGGTAGGGCTGTCGCTCGCCCCGCTCCCCGAGGCGTGGCGGCCCATCCCCAGCCTCGCCCAGGGGCCGGTGGGGCCGCAGCTCCTTGCGCTCGTCACCACCTCCAGCCACGCCGCCAAGCGCAAGGCCATCGGCGTCGAGCCCGACACGGGGCCCGCCCCCGAGGTGCCCGAGCTCCCAGAGGAGGAGGCGGAGGAGACCGAGGTCGCCGAGGCCGACACCGCCTCCGACGGCGGCACCGTGCCCGCGCCGGCTCCCGTCGCCGACTCCTCCGACACGCTGGGGCTGGCGAACCTGGGCCCCGCCACGCTCACCAAGGCCCTGCGGATGGAGGCCCTGCGCGAGAAGATGGGCTCCAAGCACGTGGACCTCGACCCGGGCTGCCGCCGCATGGGCGCATCCGGGTGCGAGGAGGGCGGGTTGGAGCCCTTCTTCAAGGCCCTGCGGGCGCTGCGCTACGGCGGCCGCACCCTCCCCGTGCGCGTGGAGCACCTGGGCGACTCGCTCATCGCCTCGGACCACATCAACGACGTGGTGCGCGAGCGGCTGCAGGAGCGCCACGGCTCGGCGGGCAAGGGCTTCCTCTACATCGACCGCCCCACCCGCTCCGGCCGCGGCGTGCGCGCCGGCCAGGCCTCCGAGGGCTGGGAGTTCATCCGCATCATCGACCGCTCGCCGCCGAAGGACCGGCTGCCCTTCACCGGCGTGGCCTTCACCGCGGGCGGCCCCAAGGGCCCCCAGGACGTGCGCTTCGACATCGGCGATGCGCGCACGGCCGAAATCTTCTTCCTCGCCCAGCCCAATGGCGGCTCCGTGCAGGTGCTCGCCGACGGCAAGCCGTTGCAGCGCGTGCAGACGCGGTGGACTCCGGCCGAGGTCGCCAACGCCCGGGTGAAGCTGCCCGAGGGCGCCAAGACGCTGACGCTCAAGACGCGCGGCAAGGTGGAGCTGCACGGCGTCTCGCTGGAGAACGGCAACCCGGGCGTGGTGTACGACACCCTCGGCCTGCCGGGCGCCTACGCGGGCGTGTTCCTGCGCACCCACCGGCCCTACTTCCGCGCGCAGATGCGCCAGCGCAAGCCCTCGCTCGTGGTGCTCATGTTCGGCGGCAACGAGGCCTTCCGCCTCTCGCGCGACTGGACGAAGCCCGAGGAGATAAAGCAGGAGGCCGAGCAGCTGGTGAAGCTGGTGCGCGAGTCCGTGCCGGACGCCGCGTGCCTCGTCTGGTCTCCCATCGACGCGGCCGTGCGCACCATGGGTGGGGATCTGATTCCCCGCCGGGGCTCGCGCATGGTGGCGGACATCTTCCGCGACGTGGCCAAGGAGGGCGGCTGCGCCTACTGGGACGCGCTCGAGGCCATGGGCGGTGAGGGCTCGGCCATCCGCTGGCTGTCCTCGGGCCTGCTCAACGAGGACCTCATCCACCCGCGCGCCAAGGGCTCGGACCTGTTGGGCCACCTCTTCGACCTGGCCATCCAGCGCGCCTACGCCGCGAGCAGCCCGCCCCGTATCGCGGCCGAGCCCTCGGGCCTGCAGAACACCGACAAGTCCCTCACCGCCACCTTCCGGCGCCTGAGCAAGCTGGAGAAGGGCGAGGACGCGCGGCTGGGCATCCTCCAGATGGGCGCCTCGCACACGGCCTCGCACTACTTCACGGACGCGATGCGCAACGCGCTGGCGCAGCGCTTCGGCGACGCCGGGCGCGGCTTCATCTCCGCGGGCAAGCCGTCGGACCGGCTCAAGCCCGCGGGCGTCTCGCGCGAGCTGACGGGCGAGTGGACGGTGGAGGACGCGCTCCAGGCCACCACGCCCGGACAGGCCTGGGGCCTCGGCGGTACCCGCGCCGTGGGTGCGCCCGGAGCCTCGCTGCGCATCCGCTTCTGCGAGGGCTGCACCGCCGCCACCACGCCTCCCGCGCGGCTCTCGCTGTACTGGCTGGACGGCCCTGGCAGCGGACGCATGGAGGTGAAGGTGGATGGCAGCGCCCTGCCGCCCGAGCCCGCGCCGCCCGAGCCCTTCACCACGCCCACGGTGCGCATCCGCTCCTTCCCCGTCAGCGGCCCCGCCCACGAGCTCGAAGTGCTCAACCAGGGCGGCGGCGCGCTCACCGTGCTGGGCGCGGCGTTGGACCTGGAGCAGAAGGGCATCGCCTATGACGCGGTGGGCCTGCCGGGCTCCACCGCCTCCACGCTGGCCAGCGTGGACCCGCAGGCGCTCTCCGCGCAGCTCTCCTCGCGCAAGCCCCAGCTGCTCGTCTTCTGGTACGGCACCAACGAGAGTGGCCAGAAGGACCTGGACGCGGAGAAGCTGCGCACCGAGTACGGCGCCCTCATCTCCCGGCTGCGCAAGGACGCGGGCGGCGCCGAGTGCCTCGTCATCGGCACTACCGACCGGCTGCAGCAGGGCGCGGACGGCAGCTGGGAGGAAGCGCCCGCGCTCGCCCGCGTGGTGACGGCGCTGCCCGAGATGGCGCGTGCCCAGGGCTGCGCGTACTGGTCTCCCCGGGCGGCCATGGGCGGGGACCTGAGCATGCTGCGCTGGCAGCGCGACGGGCTCGGCCATGCCGACGGCATCCACCTGACGCCCGAGGGCTACGAGAAGCTCGCGGGCTCGTTCCTCTCCGACCTGCTCGCGGCCTACGAGGTCTTCAAGACCCAGCCGCCAGCGCTCGCCGCGGAGGGCGGCTGACGTGTATTTCCACAGCCTCCAGTTCCTCTTCTTCCTCACCGTCACCTTCAGCCTCTACTGGGCCCTGCACCGCCACAAGTGGCCGCGGCTGGCCGTGCTGATGGTGGCGAGCGTCTTCTTCTATTCGATGTGGACGCCCTGGCCCCTGGTGCTCTTCTTCGGGGCCACCGGCATCAACCACCTGTGCATCAAGGGCTTCCGGCGCTCGCAGTCGCCCGGCGTGCGCAAGGCCCTGCTGACGGTGTCCATCGTCAGCACCCTCGGCGTGCTGTGCACCTTCAAGTACGCGGACCTGTTCCGCGAGACGGCGGTGGCGCTGCTCGGTCCGCTGGGCCTCCACGTGCGCACCCAGCCCTTCGGGCTGCTGCTGCCGGTGGGCCTCTCCTTCTTCACCTTCCAGGCCCTCAGCTACGTGGTGGACCAGTACCGCGGGGAGATCCAGAAGGAGCACACGTTCTTCGAGCACCTGCTCTACCTGCTCTTCTTCCCGCACCTGGTGGCCGGCCCCATCGTGCGCGCCTCGCACCTCATCGAGCGCTTCGATGACACGCCGTCGCTGACGGTGGACGAGGGCGGCCGCGGCCTGTACCGGATCGCGGTGGGCCTGGCCAAGAAGCTCATCATCGCGGACGTGCTGGGCAGCGGCCTGGTGGACCCCGTCTTCGCCTCGCCCGAGGCCTACACCTCCGCCGAGTGCTTCGTCGCGGCGGTGGCCTACAGCTTCGAGCTCTACTTCGACTTCTCGGCGTACTCGGACATCGCCATCGGCACGGCGGCGCTCTTCGGCTTCAAGTTCGCGGAGAACTTCAACCGCCCCTACCTGGCGACGAACCTCTTCGACTTCTGGAGCCGCTGGCACATCAGCCTGTCCAACTGGCTGCGCGACTACCTCTACCGGCCGCTGGGCGGCAACCGCGTCTCCAAGCCCCGCGCGCTGCTCAACCTCATGATTACGATGGGCCTGGGCGGCCTGTGGCACGGGGCGGACTGGCGCTTCGCCATCTGGGGCCTCGCACACGGCGCCATGGAGTGCCTCATCCGCGTGTGGTGGTGGGTGACGGGCAAGCCGCCGAAGGAAGGCAAGATGGCCGTGGTGCGCGCGGGCCTCGGCTGGGTGGCCACCTTCACCGTGGTGGTGCTCACGCGCATCGTCTTCCGCTCGCCCAGCCTGGCGCACGCGGGGGAGATGTACCTGCGCCTCTTCGAGGGCAGCCTGGGCCTGGCCAACGTGAGCACCCTGGTGTGGACGATGCTCGCGGTGGCCGCGGTGAGCCACGTGACGCCGCTGAGTTTCTTCCACAAGGCCGGAGACCTCTTCGTGCGGATGCCGGTGCCCGTGCGCGCGATGGTGCTGGTGCTCGTGGGCCTGGGCGTGCGCCACCTGACGTCCGTCGAGACGCGCCCCTACGTCTACTTCCAGTTCTGAGCCCCGGCTGTAATTCCTACAATCGGGCCACCCACTTTTTTACAGTCCTTCCGACCACCGGACACCTTGCCGGGTCCGGAGTGGTGGGCAGGAGACATCAAGAAGGCGAAGGAGATCAGCCCCTTGCACTCCTGGGTGGGAATGTACGGGTGAGCCGGGTGCCGTGGCACGGAGCTAGCAGCCAGGCTCCTCGCCGATGAAATCCGCCCTCGCGCTGACCTGTCCCTGTCATCCGCCGCACCTCGAGCCCGGGGAGTGCCCCACGCTCGTGAGGGAACGGGGAACGCCAGGCAGGACGCTGCCCTCGCAGGCCTGGTCCGCCCCCCGCGAGGACAACCTGATCGGCCAGCGGCTCGGCAGCTTCCGGGTGGTGCGCCCGCTGGGCCGGGGCGGCATGGGGTGCGTCTACCTCGCCGAGCATGGCCTCATCCAGAAGCGGGTGGCCGTGAAGGTGCTCCACGCCCACCTCGCGCAGGACTCGAAGCTGGTGGCGCGCTTCCTCGCCGAGGCCCGCGCGGCCAGCCGCATCCAGCACGAGAACGTGGTGCTCGTCTTCGATCTCGACACGTTCGAGGGCCGGCCCTACCTCGTCATGGAGCACCTGGAGGGCGTGACGCTGGCCTCCTTCGCCCGCGAGCGGCCGGAGCCGGCAGTGGCGGTGGAGCTGCTCGCGCAGGTGTGTGACGCGCTCGGGGCCGCGCATGCGCAGGGCGTCATCCACCGGGATCTCAAGCCGGCCAACATCTTCGTCCTCCCGCGCGAGGACGGCGGGCACCGGGTGAAGCTGCTGGACTTCGGCATCGCCAAGCACCTCTACGCGGCGGAGGAGACGCCCACCCAGGCCGGCGTGCTGCTGGGGACTCCCGAGTACATGGCCCCCGAGCAGTGCGGAGAAGGCGCGGTGGACGCGCGCACGGACCTCTACGCGGCCGGGGTGCTCGGCTATCACCTGCTCACCGGACAGCTGCCCTTCAGCGGGCGCACCGCAGCGGAGATCCTCCTCGCCCACCTGCGCGTCACGCCCCGGCCGGCGCACGAGCTGGCCCCCCGGGTGCCCCCGGCGCTCTCGCGGGTGCTGCAACGCGCGATGGCCCGTCAGCCCGAGGAGCGCTACGCCAGCGCCGCCGAGCTCAAGGCCGCGCTCCTCACCGCCGTGAGCCCGGGCAAGAGCTCCGCCCCCCCCGCCTTTCAGGCCCGGCTCTCCGTGAAGGACGGCGAGGCTCCCCGGCGGCTCGGGTGCGACACGGTGGGCCGCAGCGGACTCTTCCTGCGCACCGACGCACCGCCGCCGCTGTTCACCCGGGTGAGGCTGCTGCTGGAGCTGCCCGGCGGAGAGCTGCCCTGCACGGGCCAGGTGGTGCGGCACGTGATGCCGGGCCAGGCCGAGGCGTGGGGCATGGAGCCCGGCTTCGGCGTGGAGCTGCAGCAAGTCCCCACCGACTTCCACGAGACCCTCACCCGCCTGCTCTCCGGTACGCGGGCACCGGCCGCGCCCGTCCGCGACAACCCCGAGGCGGAGCACGTCCTGCGCGACTTCCGCAACCGCGCCCAGGGGGACCACTACGCCCTGCTCGGCCTGCCGCCCGACGCCACCCGGGAGCGGGTGCGCGAAGCGGCCCGGCTCGCGCGGCAGCCCCTCGAATCGCTGCTCTCCGGCGTCCTGTCGGCGGACCAGCGCACCCAGGTGGAGCGGCAGCTCGAGCGGGTCTCCCAGGCGCTGCTCGTCCTGGGCAACCTGGAGCGGCGCGTGGAGTACGACGGCGCCCGGCGCAACGCGGCCGGCATCATCCGCTGCCTCGCCGAGGGACTCACCGTCTCCCAGTTGGAAGAGGCCCGGCAGCGCTTCCTCGCCCGGGAGCGGGGGGCCGATTCCCGCTCGCTGGTGCACCTGCTGTCGGCGCGCCTGCTGGAGAAGTCGGGCCAGAATGCCCAGGCGCTCGCCGCCTATGAGCAGGCCGTGCAGGCGGATCCGCTCCACCTGGAGACGCTCAACGGCTACCGCACCCTCCAGCTCAAGCTGCGGGGCGAGCCGCGCAGGCCCTCGGGCTCCTGGCCCACGCGCCCCCTCTGAGGGAGGGCCCCGGCTACGCCGCCCAGCGGCGCACGATGCGATCCGTGGCCTCGGCCTGGGCCGCGTCCTGAAGCAACTCCATGCCGACGCCCCGGGCTCCCAGCCGCACGCGCCCGCTCTCCGGGGCCGGGGCCGGGCGCACCTCGTCCGCGTGCCACAGCTCTCCCCCGCTGGCGAGCACGGCCTGCCGCATGCGCACGTCGAACTCGGGCTCGGACAGCAGCCGCATGTGCTCCACGAGCAGCTCCACCGTCACGTCCGCCTCGGGCCTGCGGGCGCCCGGGCCGGTGAGGCCCCGGAAGACCTCGGCATAGCGCTCGGCCGGGAGGAAGGCGGCATACCCGGGCCGGAGCACCGCCACCCCGGGCTCCGCGCGCGGTGCGGACAGCGAGGTCTCCGGAGCGCGCCAGGCCGGGAGCACCGACACCTCGTGCACCCGCGGCGTGCCATCCACGGCACCAGCGAAGGGTGACTGGCGGTGCAGGTCCACCAGCGAGGCGAGCAGGCCCGCCTGGCCCGCGTGGCGCACGGTGAGGCTGCGGTCCCCCTCGACGCGCACCTCGCCCCAGGCCGGCAGCGCGGAGATGCCCCGGGCGCCGATGGACGCCAGCGACACCTGCACCGGCTCGCCGAAGCGCGGCTGCCACATCAGCCGCTTGGAGGTGAGCCAGAAGCGTCCCGTGCACCGCAGGTAGTAGTAGAGGACGAGCGCACCGCCCGCGAAGAGCATGGGCGCGGGCCTGCCGAAGCGCTCCAGGCCGTAGCGATTGGTGATGGCCAGCAGCGCGTAGACCCACGTGCCGGGCCACGAGAGCACATGGCGCAATCCCTGCCGGCCCTCGAGCAGCACGGGCTCGTCCCCGCCGGGCGGCTGGGGCCGGGGCTCGTTCAACAGGGCCTCCAGGCGGCCGAGCACCTCGGCCAGCGACGCCCCCCCCTGCTGGGTGAAGTGGGAGAGCCGCTTGCGCGCGAGCACCTCCAGCCGCTTCCGCTGCCGCAGCAGTCCCGGGGAGCCCTCGCCACGGGCCAGCAGCTCGCTCAGGGGCGCCTCAAGCAGCAGGGCCTCGCGCAGCGGCTCCGGGTCCGCGCGCAGCAGCCGCTTCCAACGCGGCGAGCGCATCCTCCGCAGCACTCCGCCGTAGCAGGTGGCGGCCTGGGCCAGGACATCCAGCGTCTGACGTACACCGGACCCGGCACCCTGCTCGTCGGAGGACGAGCCGGTAGCGGAGTGGGGAGCGACGCGGGGGGAAGCCTGGAGCATGCCGTGAGTCCTCTCGACGGTTCCCCCTCCAAACTGCCTGGACCTGGGGTTTCAATCCAAGTCACGACTCCCTGGCAACGCTTGGAGGGCTCACGACCAAGCATACCCTCCCCTGCTGACTCTCCGCCAACCTCCTCCCGCATGCACACCGGGAGCGGCGATCGCTCGCCGTCCCGGCGCACTGTTTCAACGCTCGCACACGGACCCGTGTGAAAGGACGTCGGGCCTTACCGGCACTCGTAGATTTCCACGTCGATACCGCCGGAGTTGTCCGTGTACTGGTCGTCCCAGATGGAGAAGCCCACCGAATCTCCGTGACCGGTGTACGGCTGCACGTAGGTGTGGTCGATCTCGTTGCATGCCGTACCCCACATGAAATTGGTCCCATCGACCGCGACATCGAGGCCGTAGCTGCCCGGCCACTTGTCCTCACCCAGGATCCATCCCGGGCCGTAGCTGGAAGCCGGCCGATGGGAGCACTCCGCATCCGCGGTGCCATACGGGGCGCTGCCCGGCCAGTAGGTATAGGTCCCCGAGGCTTTCAGCCAATACACCCTACCGGTCAGCAGCACGGTGGCGGAGCGCACCGTCGTGCCATTGCTGGGCACGTGCACCGACTCCAGGAGGCGCTTCGCTCCGCCGGAGGGACAATCGCGAGACCCAGCCCCGTAAAACTCCGCGGAGGACTGGTCGGTGTTGCTGGTCCCGCCCACGGCGAGCACCGTGCCGTTGCCGAGCACCGTGGACGTGTGCCCGTAGCGGTCCACGTTCATGGCCCACGTCTCGCTCCAGGCGCCGGTGGCCGGGTCATACAGCTCCGACGAGGTGAGGATGCCCGTGGCCTCGTGGTAGCCGCCCGCGACGAGCACCTTGCCGTTCGCCATGAGGTTGGCCGTGTGGAAGCGGCGCGGCGACATCATGCCGCCCGTGGCCGACCAGGTGCCAGTGGCCGGGTCGTACAACTCGGCCGTGTTGGCGGGAGCGAACGAGTACCCATCACCCCCCGCGACCAGCACCTTGCCGTTGGGCAGCAACGTGGCCGTGTGGTGACGGCGGCCGAAGCCCATGCCGCCCACGGGCGAGAAGGAGCCGGTGGCCGGGTCATACAGCTCGGCAGAGACCAGCTGGTTCCCGCTGGCATCGCTGCCGCCCGCGATGAGCACCTTGCCGTCAGGCAGCAGCGTGGCCGTGTGGTAGCGGCGCGCGGAGCCCATGCGGCCGGTGTACATCCAGATGCCGGTGGCCGGATCGAACAGCTCGGCCGAGGCCAGCACGTCACCGCCGTACTCACTGGTGCCACCGCCCATCACCAGCACCTTGCCGTTGGGAAGCAGGACCGCGGCGTGGTGATAGCGCTGCTCGTTCAGCTGGCCGGCCGGCCTCCACTTGCCCAGCGCCGGGACGTACAGCTCGGCAGTGGCGTTGGTGATGGGGCACACGCCACCGCCCGCGATGAGCACCCGGCCATCCTTCAGCTTGGTGGACGTGTGTCCACGGTGGGAGCCGAGGGTATCGCCCGTGCGCGACCAGGTGCCGGTGGTGGGGTCATACACCTCCGAGGTGGTGTTGAAGCCGCCGGCCACCAGGACTCGGCCGTCGTCCAGCAGGTTCGCGGTGTGCAGCAGGCGCGGCAGGGCCATGCTGCCCGTGAGCGTCCATCCCCCCGTCGGCAGGGGCTCGCAGACGAGGCTCACGTTGGAGGAGGCGGTGTTGTTGTCCTCGCGGCACTCGGTCTCGCGACCGGTGCCGGTGCCGTCGTCATCGGCCACGGCCCACACCTCGGCGGAGCCACCCGGAGCGGTGGCGAGCGTCAGCGAGGCGGTGGTCTCGCCCCCGGCGGGGATGACGGAGGGCACGGTGGCCACGCCCAGCAGCGTGCCGCCCGAGGCCGGGTTGCCCTGGTAGAAGGCCACCTTCAGGCCCGCGGAGGCGGCGGCCTCACCATCGTTGCGCACGCGCGCCGTGAGCGTCAGCGCCAGCGTCTCGTGGTCGCACGAGGAGGCAACCGCCGACACCACCTGCAGGTCCGACGCGGCGAAGGCGCTGGTGGAGCCGACACCCTGGCTGTTGGAGCGGAAGGTGTTGAGGCCCGGCGTCAGCCAGTTGGTCGCCGGGTGGGCGGGGATGGTGCCGTCGTCGTTGACGTTGGTGACGGAGTAGGCGTGCTGGTTCCAGATGCGCCGCGTGTTCACCCACCCGTCCTTCTTGTCGCGGAACACGCGGATGCCGGTGAACTTGTCGAAGCCGTGATAGTTGTTGGCAATCATCACGATCTCGGCGTTGTCGTCGCCATCCACGTCCACGACAACCGGGTTCTCGTACGTGGTGCCCGAGCTGTGCGGCACCTCGAAGCGCACGGCCCCCGTGGCACCGTCGTAGATGCGCAACCGGACCTCGTCGGCGTAGACCACCTCGGCCTTGCCGTCGCCCTCGAAGTCAAAGGTGGAGGAGCCCGTGCGATTGGAGCTGTAGTCACGCGTGACGCTCGACCACTTGATCACACCATTGGACTCGAGGACGACGTAGCGGCCTGCGCCAGCCACGCCGATCTCCGCCTGTCCATCATTGTCGAAGTCCGCGATGTTCGGCGCACCGCCCGCTCCCCCATCCGGGATGGTGGCGGTCCACAGCAGCCGGCAGTCGTCATCCAGCAAGGACACCTTGCCGGACCACACGACGGCGATCTCCCCATACGGGTCGCTGTCGAAGTTGCCGACACCCGCCAGTCCATGCCCGATGGAGGTGTTGGCGCACTTGAGGGTGCCGTCATGACGGTAGACGGCCCGGTCGTTGATGACCTCGAGCTTGCCGTCCTGATCGATGTCCGCCGCGAAGGAGATGGGGCCCGTACCACTGATTCCCCCAAAGCCATCCGAGCCCACCCACTTGCGTACGCCCGTGTTGCTGAAGACGTAGTTGCCGTTGAGGAGCTCCACCGTCCCATCGCCGTCCAAATCCGCCAGCGAGACGCCACCCCAGTCGTTGCCCGACTCGGACGTACGGAACTTGAACGTGCCGTCGTTCTCGAAGCAGAGGATGCCCGCGCCACTCTCGTGCACGGTGCAGATCTCCACCAGCCCGTCACCATCGATGTCGCCTGCCGCGATGCTCGACGCGCCGCGCACCCGGTAACGCGTATCCGTCACCGTCCACAGGTCCTTGCCATCGGCACCGCTGATGGCCCGCAGAACACCGTTGGCGGAGTACCCGCCGCCCGCGAACGCGTTGAAGAGGACATCCGGCACACCATCCCCGCTCACGTCCACCACCGCCGGGGTCATCATCACCTGATTGTGGGTGGGCATCACCGCACTGCCCGTCCACGCCCACTCCAGCTCCGGCTCGAAGCTGGGCGTGAAGGGCGGCTTCACCTCGCAGCGCCCCTCGAGCGCCACCTCGGTCCGCTGCGCGAGCGCCTCGGTCTCCGGGCGCACCTCACCACAGCCCGCCAGCGCCAATCCGAGCGCCAACGTGCCTCCGCGGGTCATCCACGTCTGCTTTTTCATGTTTTCCCCCTCCGGCGGGTCTTAGAAGACCCGCACCTGCGGTGAAACGGCAGGTGGCCGATAAGTACAAGAACGCTGAACTCAGTTCAAGCAGTGGGAGTGGAAAAGCTCAAGCGGACGGTGTCGGCGCTGACCCCTCTCCCGGGAGTGCACGACCGGGCCGCGCTCAGACCTTGCGCCGCCGCATGCCACCGTCCGTGGACGGCTCGTACTGGAGGAGCGGCGGGACCAGCGGCAGGCGGACCTTGAAGCAGGTGCCCTGGCCCTCCTCGCTCTCCACCTCGATGCGGCCCCCGTGCGACTTCACGATGCCGTGCACCACGGAGAGCCCCAGCCCCGTGCCCTCGCCGGAGGCCTTGGTGGTGAAGAAGGGCTCGAAGAGGTGGCGCTTCGTCTCCTCGGACATGCCCGCGCCGGTGTCGCGCACCTCCACGTGGATGTGGTGCTCTTCGCGGCGCGTGCGGATGCGCACCACCCCGCCGGACGCGGTGGCCTGCCCCGCGTTCACCAGCAGGTTCACCATCACCTGGACGAGCTGCCGCGGGCGGCCCACCGACCTGCCCACCCCCCCCAGCTCCTTCTCCACCCGCACATGGCTCAGCTGGCCCTGCGCGATGCGCAGCGCCGTCTCCACCTCGGTGTCCAGGTCGTACGAGGTGTGGGCCTCGGGATCGCCTCGCGCGAAGCGGCGCAGGTCCCCGACGATGGTGTTCACCCGCTTGATGCCGTCCAGCGTGGCCGGGAGCACGTCGTCCACGTACTCCTTCATCACCTCGGACAGGTTCGGCTCGTCGCGCAAGTCCCGGAGCATCGAGTTGACGTTGCTCGTCACGAAGCTCATCGGGTTGTTGATTTCATGCGCCACGCCCGCCGCCAGCATGCCCAGGCTGGAGAGCCGCTCCTGCTCGAGCGCCCGCTGGTGCAGCTGCTGCAGCTCCTGGTGCGCGGCCTCCAGCTCCCCGTGGCTCTGCTCCAGCGCCCGGTGCGCCCGCTCCAGCTCCTCGCGCTGGCGCAGCGCCTGTCCCAGCACTCCGCGCAGCGTGGTGATGCGCTTCTCCGACACCAGGAAACCGAAGACGCCGATCAGCACGAACGCCAGCGTCACGCCCCCCTCGGCCCCCGTCAGCAGCGCCGCCGCGGCCACCCCTCCCAGGTACACCCCCGTGCGCAGGCGCACCCACCGGTCCATCCCGGAGAACAGCAGCAGGCTGTAGGGGACGAACACCCACGCCAGCGGATGCCAGTGGGTCACCACTCCCCCCACCACGCTCCCCGCCAGATTGGCGAGCATCCGCACCCACTCCGCCACGCCGCGCCCGCGCCACCGCGTCACCCACTCGACGAGCAGCACGTTGACGAAGCCGAGCACCGCCCACACGCCCGCCAGCGCGAACAGCACGGACCACTGGCCCCAGAACCAGCAGAACAACGCCAGGTTGAACACGACCGGGCCCAGTCCCCCGACGAGCTGGAGGCCTCGGTGCAGCTGCTCCGGGTCCTCCTCCAGCACGGCCTGCTTCGCTTGGGGCTCCATGACGGACGGCAACGGACCGCTCAGGGCCCCGAGGTCGCGGGAGCCTGGCCCCCCAGGAGGGCGCGCACGTCCGCCACGAGGCGATCATCGTCCCAGGGCTTGCTGATGAAGTGGGAGATGACTCCGGACTGCGAGCCTCCCGACAGGTCCGCGTGGCCCGAGATGAGCACCCGCGCGGCCCGGGGGGCGATCTGCAGCACCTGCCCGAGCAGCTCCAGGCCGTTCATCCCCCGCATGCGGAAGTCGGAGATGACGACGTCGGCCTCGAAGGTGGCCAGCTTCTCCAGGGCCTCCTGCCCGTTGAGGGCCACCTCGATGGAGAAGCCCTCGCGCCGCAGCAGGCGGCGCAGGGCTCCAACGACATGTACTTCATCATCGACGATGAGAATCCTGGCCATGGGGGCTCCGAGCCACACCGGCACGTGCACCCACCCTACACCAGATGAGGGAGCTGCTCGTGCCGGGACACTGCGTGGACAGGACGACGGACGCTCGAACGACGCTCGGCCGCACGAGCGGCCAGGCGGGCGGATTCACGACGAGGCACGGCACTGCCTGGGGTGGGAAAGGGGCGGGCATGGGACAGCGGTCACGAAGACAGGGAAACCCTGACGTCAGCAACTCCTCCGGGTCCCATTGATTCCTGGCCCGGCCATGAAAGGCGGAGACTCCAGAAAGAATAACAGAGACCCCCCCGCCCGGCGCCAGATCAGAGTGATTTGGGCGCGGCGGGGCCGGACAGCTGGGAGGCCAGGCGCAGCAAGTCCCGGAGGATGCGGCCGGTGGCCCCCCAGATGACGTGGGTGCCGTAGGTATAGAAGTCCACGTCGTACTCCACGCCACGTACATGGCGGCGCTCGGTGCGGCGGATGGCGGGGTCCAGCAGGGCCTCCAGGGGCACCTCGAGGATGAACTCCACCTCGTCCGGGCTGGGCCGGTACTCCAGGCCGTGGGGAATGACGCCCACGAAGGGCTGGATGCGGAACTCGGTGAGGGTGGGCACCTCGTCCAGGGCGCCGAGCACGCGCACCCCGGACACGTCGATGCCCAGCTCCTCGCGCGTCTCGCGCAGCGCGGTGTGCAGGGGGCTGGCGTCCTCGGGATCTCTCGAGCCCCCGGGGAAGGAGTACTGGCCGGCGTGGTGGCGCAGCGTGGTGGGACGCTTGGTGAAGAGGACGTGGGGGGTGCCGTCGCGCAGCAGGAGGGGCACCAGCACCGCGGCCTCGCGCAGCACGAAGCCGGGCAGGTGGAGGGCCCGGGGCTGCCGGGTGGCCAGGTGGTGCTCCAGGGCGTCGAAGAGTGCGTCCACGGCTAGTCCGTTCCCTGCCTCTCCACGGGGACCGTCAGAGGCTTGTTGGCGGTATCCACGTTCTCCACGCCGGACAGCGGGCGGAGGAGGCCCAGGTTGAGCAGCACCAGCAGCACCACGCCGAGCACCACCCGGTAGACGATGAAGATGACGGTGGAGTGCTTGCGCAGGTAGCTCAACAGCCAGGCGATGGCGGCCCATCCCGAGGCGAAGGCCACCAGGGTGCCCGTCACCAGGGCCACCGTCGAGGGCCGCTCGGTGGCCTCCAGCAGGTGCTTGAGCTCGAAGATGCCGGCCAGCGAGGTGGCGGGGATGGAGAGCAGGAAGGAATAACGCGCCGCATCCTCGCGCCGCAGCCCCAGCGACAGGGCACCGGTGATGGTGGTGCCCGAGCGCGAGGAGCCGGGGATGAGGGCCAGCGCCTGCCACAGCCCGACGATGAGGCCATCGCGCCAGCGCATGTCGTCCAGGGTGCGCTTGTGGGAGGCCATGCGCTCGACGACGAAGAGGATGAGGGCCAGGACGATGAGGCTGCCGGAGATGACGTAGAGCGAGCGGAGGGAGCCCTCGATGGTCTTCTTGAAGGCGAGCCCGCAGATGCCGATGGGCAGGGTGCCGATGAGGACGAACCAGGCCAAGCGCGAGTCGGTGGTGGCGAAGGGCTGGCGCCGCGCGAGGCCCTGGAAGAAGGCCTTGGTGAGGGTGACCAGATCCTTGCGGAAGTAGATGAGGACGGCGGCCACCGTGCCCAGCTGGATGACGGCGGAGTAGGCGGCGCCCGGATCCGGCCAGCCGAAGAGCTCCGGGACGATGCGCAGGTGCGCGGTGGAGCTGATGGGGAGGAACTCGGTCAGCCCCTGGACCAGCCCGAGGACGATGGCTTGAAGGAGACTCATACGTGTGGGGAAGTGGATGTATGCGCTACCCTGCGGGGCAGCAAGGGCCTTCGCATCGCCCTGTCGTCCGGGAACGTCCATGCCCCCTGCCCCACCCTGTCCCTGCACCTCCGGCCTGCGCTACCGCGAGTGTTGTGCCCGCTACCATCGAGGCGAGGCGGAGGCGCCGGACGCCGAGGCCCTGATGCGCTCGCGCTACAGCGCCTTCGCGTTGCGCGAGGTGGAGTACCTGTGGCGCACGCTGCACCCGGAGCACCCGGACCGGGCAAGGCCGAAGGAGGAGCTGCTGCGCGAGCTGCGAGCGGTGTGCAGCGCGCACAAGTACCCGAGGTTGCACGTGCTGGACCGCCAGGCGCCGGACGAGACGGGGAAGGCGGTGGTGCTCTTCTACGCGCGCATCTTCGAGAAGGGGAAGGACCGCTCGTTCGTGGAGCGGTCGGAGTTCCGTCACGATGGGACAGGGTGGCGCTACCTGTCGGGAGACGGGATGCCGGCGAGCGAGCTACACCAGTCTCCCGAGACCCTCACCCTGGGAAATTTCCCCTCTCCCACCGGGAGAGGGTCGGGGTGAGGGTGCCACGCCCCCTGGGTTGAGCCCGAGTCAACTCCCTCTCCCTCTGGGAGAGGGCCGGGGTGAGGGTCTTCACTCCGCGGGAATCGTGAGGGCGCGCAGCAGGCGATTGTCCCCCACCTGGATGCGCAGGAGCAGCACGGCGCCGGGCTTCTGGGCGCGGACGACCTGGGCGAACTCGCGCGGGTTGCGCACCTGCTTGCCGCCGGCCTCGACGACGACCATGCCGGGCTGGAGGCCGGCGCGGTCCGCGGGCGAGCCGGGGTCCACGGCGACGATCATCGCGCCCTGACGGACGCCCGGGGCCATGCGCGGGTCCACGTCCTGGAGGCGCAGGCCCAGCTTGCGGCCGGTGTCCTCCTCGCGGCCCTCCTCAGGGGCGGCGCCGTTGCCCTCGAGGTCCGGGCGCTCGCCGAGCTTCACCTGCACCTCCTGCTGCTTGCCGTTGCGGAAGACGGTGAGCTTCACGGTCTCCTCGGGCGGGCGGAAGCCGATGTCCCGGGTGAGGCCGCGCGAGGACTCGACGGGCGTGCCGTTGATGGCGGTGATGACGTCATCCTGCTTGAGCCCGGCCCTGGCGGAGGGAGTGTCCTCCTGCACGCCGGTGACGATGGCGCCCTTGCGCGCCGGGACGTTGAGTGCCTGGGCCAGCTCCGGCGTCAGGTCCTGCACCGACACGCCCAGCCAGCCGCGGCGGATCTTCCCCTTCTGCAACTGCGGCAGGAGCGCCTTGGCCATGTTGGAGGGCACGGCGAAGCCGATGCCCGTGCCGCCGCCGACGATGGCGGTGTTGATGCCGATGACCTCGCCGCGCATGTTGAAGAGCGGCCCGCCCGAGTTGCCCGGGTTGATGGCGGCGTCCGTCTGCAGGAAGTTGTCGTAGGGGCCGGCCTGGATGTCGCGCGCGCGGGCCGAGAGGATGCCGGCGCTGACGCTGGAGGTGAGGCCGAACGGATTGCCGATGGCCACCACCCCATCTCCCACGCGGATGTCGTCCGAGTTGCCGAGCCGGGCCACCGGCAGGTTGTGGACGTTGCCCTGCAGCTTGAGGAGGGCCAGGTCGGTGAGCGGATCCCTCCCGAGCACCTTGGCGTCGAACTCGCGGCCATCGTTGAGACGGATGCGGATGTCGATGGCGTTCTCCACCACGTGGTTGTTGGTGAGGATGAGGCCGTTGGAGTCGATGATGAAGCCCGAGCCCTCGCCCTGCTGGATGCGCTCCTCGGGGCTGCCACCGGGAGGCATGCCCGGACCGCCGGGGCCTCCGAAGAAGCGCTCGAAGAGATCGCCCGGCATGCCCTCCATGGCGGGGGCGCGCGCCTGGACCTGCACGTTGACGACCGTGTCATTCACGGCCTCGACCAGATCCGCGATGGACTGCGCGGGACCCGACCCGCCCACCGCTGGAGCCGGCTGGGGCGGTTGCCCCTGCTGGGCCTGGCCGGTGGCTCCTGTGCCCGGTGCCATGTCCTCGGGGGCCGGAGCGCGGGCTTCGGGTTGCTGTGCGGCGGGCCGCGCGGGCGCCGGCTCCCGGGTACGTGCCTCACACCCGGTGACGACCACGAGCATGAGGGCATTGAACAGGATGAACTGCTGCCAGAAGGCCGAGCGGGCGTACTTCATCAAGGGGCATCCTCCCTCGTGGGAAGATGAGGACCCCCCGCCGACTGACAACTACACGTCAGGAGGCAGCGGACGGGACGGGGGACCCTCGCCCGCCTCCTCCCCCCACCACGCGCGAGGAGCGGACCGCCTTCAGGTTGAACATCCGCTCCGGACGGGCTTCAGGTGTAGACGTCTACACCTGGGCGGGTACACCCACACACATACACCCACCCACTCAGGTGTAGACGTCTACACCTGGGCGGGCCCTGCCCCCACCGTCGCGCCAAACCCATCAGATGGCTCCAGGTCACGAGACATGGCGCATGTGCGTCAGGGCGAGCCGTAACCTGGGCGCCCCAACACACTCCCAGGAGGACTCATGTCCGCGGGGCTCGCCGTCTCCTGCCGTCGTGACGCGAAGTGGCCCGCGAGCACGGTCCTCCTGCTGGTGGCCTGGGTACTGGGCGGGTGCGCCACGGGAGCGCCTCCGGCCGGGCTGTCTGGGAGCCCGCGCGCCCACCGCCTGACACCGGCCTTCTCTAGGGAGGCGAGCCAGTCACGGACCCAGGCCGGCTCCGTGCGGAGCGCCACACCGCCAGAGGACTCCTCCGCGCTCGACGAGGGCGACGACCCGGAGGACGACTTCGACGAGGAGCCCGGCGTCCCGGTGGCGATGGCGGACGCACCCGGCGACGTGTCCGGCTCGCGGGGAGGCCGCCCGGGACGGCAGTCGAATAGGCCGCTGGAGGACGGGGACGGAGGCCCGGTGGGTTGGCGCGATGGCGTGGGGGACGGGCGCCCCTCGCCGGTGCCCTTCAGTCTGGACCACTTCCAGGGCCTGCTCGCGCAGGTGGGCGTGCCGCACGAGGTGCTGCCCGGGGACGGGCGCACCCTGTCGCCCGAGCAGGCGGTGCGACTGCTGGGGCACCTGGTGGAGGCGGAGGCGGGGCTTGGGGAGTTTCCCCGCCAGCGCATGGCGGCGCACCTGCTGCTGGAGGTGGCCACAGGGGCGGGGCCGGTGACACGCGAGCAATTGCACGCGCGCATGGACCGCTTCCACCGGCTGCGGGTGGTGCGGCCGGACGGCTACGTGGTGGAGGTGGTGACGGGCGAGGCGGTGCAGCGGGCCGGAGAGGTGCGGCTGGCCGAGGACGGCACGCTGCGCGCGGGCCGCTACGAGGTGGGCCCTTTCTACGCGGTGGAGGACGGGCAGCTGTGGCCGGTGGACACGGGGCTGGAGGTGCCTCCGGGCGCGGAGCCGTTGGGTCCCTACGTGCCGGATGACGGCGTGGTGCTGCCAGCGCTGGACGGGGTGGGGCTGGCGCTGGGGGATACGGTGGAGGGCCTCTACCGGCTCGTCTTCAAACCGGGTGAGACGCTGGAGGGAATCGCCCAACTGCCGGGGGTGGCGCGCGTACTCCTCCAGAATGCCCCCGAGTACTGGGAGGCGTTGCGCCAGAAGCCCCGGGGCGAGCAGGTGCGCACGGTGTCGCGGCTGATGGCCAACGCGCTGCTGACGGTGGGCACCTCGGGGGCGGGGGCGGTGAAGTCGGTGGGGTGGGGCGAGAAGCTCGGCCGGCTGTCGGTGCCCGTGCTGACGCTGACGCGCGAGGGCGAGCTGGTGCTGCGGCTGGTGGCGGTGCCCGGGCGGGCCGTGGCCGTGGCGGGCCAGGGGCTGAGCGTCGCCTGGGGCCTGCACCTGGCCAAGGTGGGCTCGGGCGCGGGCGGAGGTGGCGGCTGGGTGCCGCCGGTGGGCGGGCCGGGCCAGTGGGTGCCCAAGAACGAGCGGATGTCGCCGCGCTCACGCGCCTTCCAGCACAAGGTGACCCAGGCGCCCGCGGGCTGGGTGTACCGCGTGTGGCGCAATGGCGAGAAGGCCGACTTCGATGGCTTCGACGGGGGCTTCCTCCAGGAAACCAAGGGCCTGGGCTACGACAGACACTTCGACGTGGAGCTCAAGGCAAAGGGGTACTTCAGAGGGGCCGATAAACTCGCCAGGCAGGCCAAACGGCAGCGCCGGGTGGCCAACGGCATGCCCATCCGCTGGCACGTAGCGGAGCCCAGGATGGTGGACATCCTCAAGGGGGTGTTCCAGAAGGAAGGCGTCACGGGCATTGACGTGGTCTACACGCCGCCGTAGCCGGAGGACATGTCTCGCACGATGGACACCTACGATGCCGCTGTTTATTGGGGATGCCGCGTGGAGTCCGCCGAGGAGTGCGCCCGGCGAGCCGAGACCTTCTTCCGCCTTCTGTCACAGTGCGACCCCATCTACACACGTTGGTTCGAAAAAGCGGACTCTCGAAAGAAGGCGCTTCAACTTCAATTCGAACCCACCGCCGAAACCTTCGCACGCTTCTTCAAGAGGAGGGGCTACAGGATCGCGCAGGTTGGTTTCCTCTTCGGAGCCTGGACGGGACATGCGGAGAATGAGCGGGGTGGCTCGCTCAGGTTCACCTGTGGTTACGACGCCGTGGGGGCCTTGAACAACTGCGTGCTCGACCTGCCCAGGGAAGAGGCAGGTTTGGAGCGCGTGCTCACCGTGCCCGTCCTGGCCGACATCATCCGCGCCATGGTACTGGCCTGGGAGCCTGATTGTGGCGTCGTCTTCGCGAACGCCTATCAGCGGATGCGGGAGCATCCCGTGGGCAAGCCCTACACAGGCTGGCTGATGTACTTCTCACGCCGGATGGGCGAGGTACCGCCGCTGCCCGAGCCCGTGCGCGTCGAGCCGGTGGAGGACAAGGGCACGCTCATCATCCTCACGCCCGAGCGATTCAACGGGCATGACCCGGCCCACGTCGCCCTGGCCGACCAGGTGCGCGACTTGCTTGACCGGGCGGGACTGGTGAGGGATCTCATCCCCAGCCCCCCGGCTCCGCACGGCTGAGTGGCTTCAGGGGAGGCCGGCTCCTCCGAGGTTGTCCCCGCCGCCTACATCCCCTGCATGTCGTAGCTGGAGGGCACGTCCACGTGGAAGGCGAGGTCCACGGCGCGCTGCTCGGCGGGCGCGAGCGTCAGCCGCCAGGTGACGATGCCATCCATGGCCTCCACGGCGTGGCCGGGCGTCGTCTTCTTGTCGAGCTCCACCGTCACGTCATCGAGCTCGGAGACGGGGATGTGCTCGGCCACCTCCACCACCTCGGGACGCGGGCGGTAGTTGGCGAGGTTGAACCGGTAGGCGTAGTGGAAGCGTCGCCGGCCGCCGAAGAGGCCCTCGTCGCGGGCGATCTCCTGCACCACCACGCGCTCCACGCGCAGGGACTCCTCGATGCCGAAGGTGAGCTGGAAGGCGCCGCCCTGGGGCACCAGCTCCAGCGGCTGGCGGCCGATGAAGCCCGAGGCGCGGAACATGTCCACGGGGCCCGGCAGCAGCGGGAAGGGCGCGCCGTTGACGAGGCTCGCCACGCGGAACACCACCGGGTGCAGCTTGGGCACGGTGCGCCAGACGAAGGAGGACTTCAGCTTCGTGCGCGCCACGCGCAGCCGCACGGCCGTGCCCTCCCCGGGCACCTGGGCCAGCTCGGGCACCAGCAGCTGCACGGAGATGCCCTGAGAGGCCGCGCTCAGCGAGCCCTCCGTCTCCGCCGGCGTCTGCCCTCCGGCCTGGGCGTGCTGCTGCACCTCGTCGCGGCGGACCAGCACCTTGCGCTCGACGCGGCGCTCCCAGGCATTGAGCAACACGGGCGTCTGCTCCGGCGGCGTCGCGTTGTCGCGGGGCCGGGCGGAGGAGAGCGCCAGCCGCACCCCGCTCCAATCCTCGCCAGTGGACTGGCTCACCGTGGCGAAGGTGGAAAGCTCCACCTGGCCCGAGCCCTCGTCGGCGCGCGCCTCGTAGGAGGGAGTCCAGCCCGCGCCGCCCACCACGTACTGCAGCTCCACACGGGCGCGGTCCTCGGAGGGGCAGGCCAGCCGCACCTCCACCCGCCGCTCCATGCGCATGGCCGAGGCGGAGAGGAAGGACTCCCGGGCGCGCAGCGCGTCCAACTCCCGCTGCACCTCGCGCATGCGGGCGGCCCGGGACGACACCTCGGCGGCGGCGCGCAGCCGGGCGTCCAGCGCGGTGTCGAAGGCCTGGGTCCACGCACGCGCGTCCGGCCTGGGCTCGGTCAGCTCGCGCGCCACCCGCTTCACCGTCACCTCGGTGAGGCTCTCCCCGAGCTGTTGCAGCGCCTGGCCGCGTGCGCGGGCGTCCACCAGCTCCGCCATCTCGCGCTCCAGCGTCTCGCGCTTCTTGCGCAGCGCTTGGAGCTCCGGGCTGAACTCCTCCTGGCGCGTGCGCTCCTCGGCCACGAGGCTCTCCACGGTGGCGTCCTCGGAGCGGGCCCGGAAGCTGGAGGGGTCGGCGGCGGGGGGCACGGACTCGAAGACGGCGAGCGCGCGGCCGGTGCACGCCACCGTCTCCACCCGCGTCACCAGGGCGCGGTCCGGGTAGACGACGACGGAGGACACCTTCGCGGGGGCGGCGAGCGCCAGCATCATCAAGGGCAGGGTATGCATGGTGGCTCCTCGCTACTGCGACTGCTCCAGGCGCCAGCCCTTCGGGTGGCGGACGGTATAAAGGAAGGACACCACCTTCTTCTCCGAGGGCGCCACCGATAGGCGCCACATCAGCGTCCCCTTGGCCGGGTCCTGCTCGGCATAGGGCTCGGTGCGCACCAGCTTCACCTCCACGTCCTCGCTGCGCGACAACGGCCACTGGTCGTGGATGCGCACCGGGAGGGCGAAGGAGTACGGGTTGGCCACCTCGATGGTGACGAGGTACTCGGTGACGTCGTGCTTGCCGATGAGGCCCTTCTCGCTCGTCACGAGCTTCACGTTGCGCACCGGGCGCACCGCGGAGTCGATGCCGAGCGGCAGGGTGAAGGGCTCCTCCGGCGACACCAGCGGGAGCCGGGCCAGGCCGGCGGGGTCCGCTCCGACGAAGAGCTGCGCCTCACCGCCGGGCATCACCTGCTTGGACGGACTGCGCAGCTCCGCCACGAGGAAGGCATTGGGGGTGAGGGCGGGGTACAGCTTGCGCTCCACCTGCACGGGCCACGTCTCGGTGAAGAGGGGCACGCGCCGCTCGCCCTTGCCGCTGCGCACCGTCTCGGGGCGCTGCGAGGAGAAGGCCAGGGCGTAGCCGCCCGCGAGCGAGGCAGGCAGGCGCGGATCCACCACCGGCCGCTGCCAGGCCGGCGGCGGCGCGAGGCCCACGGGCACCTCCTCTACCGGGACCGACGGCCCCCACGAGCCGCCCCCCGAGCTTCCCGAGGAGCCAGGAGCGAGCTCGGCGAGGCTCTCGAAAGACCGCGCCGCACCGCCCTTGCCCCCGGGACGGTTCACCGCGATGCGCTTGATGAACTCCTCGTCCACGTTGACGCCCGTGCTGGTGGAGCCGACGTCGACGGTGGGGGGCGTGGCGGCGACCAGGAGTTCCTCGGAGCCCTGGGGCAGCAGCTCCCTGTTCACCCGGATGGTGCGATCCAACCGCAGCTGGATGTCCGGGCGCTCGTACGGCCTGAACCCCTCCTTGTCGAACCGCAGGGTGTAGACGCCCGGCGGGAGCCGGGGAATGCGGTACTGGCCCTGAGCGTCCGTCACCACGACCTGCTCGCCCTGGAGGTTGGGCGAGGTCGCCGTGACGACCACGTCCATCACGGGCTTCTTCGTGTCCGCGGCCACCACGGTGCCGACGATGACACTGTTGCTCATGCCCGGAGGCGTCTGGACCTGGTTGCGTGTCCGCTCATCCGCGACGGGCGGCCGCGCCGGGGCGGGAGGCGGCTGCGCGGGTGAGGCGGGAGCCGGAGCGGGCTGGCCGGTGAGCGAGAGGAGGCGGGCGCGCATCCGCAGGTTCTCGTCGGGGGGCTCGGGCGGCCTGGGGGGAGCGGGCGGAGGGGCACGCCAGGAGTCGGAGACGGGGGCGGGCGTGGGGATGAAGCGCTCGCGCTGGCCGATCTTCCAGGTGGCGAGCTCCGGCGCGGTGGTGGCGGTGGCGGGGATGGCGGTGCTGAGCGTGAGCGCCGCGTCCTCCCAGTCCTCGCCGGTCTGCTGGCTGACGCGCCCGGAGAAGGCCACCTGCACGCGGTTGGCCTCGGGCTCGAGCCGCAGCTCATAGGCGGGGAACCAGCGCGCCCCACTGGTGACGTAGGTGAGCGTGAGCGTCGCGGTACCCTGGCCCGAGAGGGTGGGGACGACCTCCAGGCCCTCGCGCCGTGGCGTCCCGCCGAGCTGCCGTGCCTCCTGGACGCGCCGCGACAGCTCGAGCTCGAGCGCCTCCTCGCGCTGGGACACCTCGCGCAGCTTCGCCTGGAGGCGGGCGGTGGTCTCCACCACGAAGTCCGTGGCGGCGCGCCAGCCGGAGGCATCGAGCCGGGAGGGGCCCTGCGCCTGCGGTGCGCCCTTCGCGGAGGTGGAAGGCGTGGAGGAGACGCCCTCGTCCGAGGGGACGGGACGCACCTTGCCGAGCGCGGCGAGCTGGGCGGAGTAGGCCTCGCGCTCGGCGCGGAGCTCGGAGAGCTGATCATCGAGCCGCTCCAGCTCGGTGACGAGCCGGCGGGCCTCGGTGGCGGGAAGGGCCTCGGAGGCGACGGGGCGGATGTCCACCCGCGTCACCTCGGCGCCCTGGGCCTCCACGCGGATGCTGGAGGGGTCCACCGCGCCATACAGCGGGGGCAGCTCCACGCGCTGGGTGCCGGAGAGGCCCACCCGCGCCGTGCGCACCACCCGGGCCCTGTCGCTGTAGACGGTGACGGAGGTGACGGGAGCATCCACCGCCGTGAGCCACAGCGCGCTCAGGGCGGAAAGGGCGAAGACAGGCATTCACCCGTTGTAGCGCTCCCGCCCCGGTGCCGTCACCTGGACGTGGCCCTCGTCACCCGGAGTGCTGGTGCGCTCCGCTAGAAGGCGGCGGTGGAAGGCGCCACGGCCGCCATGGGCTCCACGGACTTCTCCGGCTCGAGCACCCGCCCCGGCTCCACGAGCACCCCGCTCTGGGCCACGCGGCGGAAATAGTGGCAGGCCGGCGTGGCCTTGCGCTCGAGCGTCTCGAAGTCCACCGAGTAGAGGCCGAAGCGAGGGCCCCAGCCCTCGAGCCACTCGAAGTTGTCCATGAGGGACCAGTAGAGGTAGCCGCGCACGTCGGCGCCCTGGCGCACGGCGCTGAGCATCTGGCTCCAGTGGTTGTAGAGGAACTGGGGCCGCCGGTCGCCCTGGCGGTCATCGATGCCGTTCTCGGTGACCCAGATGGGCTTGCCGTACTTGTGGTGCAGCTCGACGAGCAGGTGGGAGAAGCCCTCGGAGTAGTCCTCCCAGCCGATGTCGGTCAGGCCGCGGTTGTGGATGTCGCGGTACTGGAACTGGAGGAAGGGCGGCTTGGGGATGAACCGGAGGTGGGCACGCGTGTAGTAGTTGATGCCCATGAAGTCCACGCTGTCGCGGCCACCCTCGATGCGCTGGCGCGTGGAGGCGAGGCCGGGCATCTGGATGCGCAGCTCGCCGTCGGTGAGGGCGCGGTGGAAGGCGTGGTTGTAGTTGTCGAAGGCCAGCCGGGTGAGGGCGCGGTCCAGCGGGTGCCACCAGCGGTCCGGGCGGAAGGCGAGCATGTTCTGCGAGATGCCGATCTCACACCGGCCGCACTCGCTGAGGATCTCCTCGCGGGCGGCGACGTGCGAGCGCGCGATGTTGCCGAGCGCGAGCATGGCCTTGTTGCCATCCGCGATGCCGGGGGGAATGACGCCCTGGAGGTAGCCGCCGAGCAGCAGCACCATGGGCTCATTGAAGGTGATGACGAGCGCGTCGAGGCCCTGGAGGATGCGGGCGCAGATGCGGGCGTAGCGGCGGAACTCGACGACGGAGGAGGGCTCGTGCCAGGGGGTTTCCCGGTGGAACCACTGGGGATGGGTGAAGTGGTGGAGGGTGACGACGGGCCGGATGCCGGCGGCCTTCATGCGCAGCAGGCGCTGGCGGTACTGGTCGACGGCGGACTCATCCACCTGGCCGCGGACGGGCTCGATGCGGGCCCATTCGAGCGAGATGCGGAACGCCCCGCTGCCCACCTCCTTGGCGAGCTGGACGTCATGGTCGAAGAGGTTCCAGTGGTCCACGCCGCGGCCGCAGCGGTGGTTGGGGTCCTTGCACTTCCCCTGGCGCTCCCACTCGGACCAGTCGTTCTCGATGTGCCCTTCGACCTGATAAGCGGCGGTGGCCACCCCGAAGGTGAAGCCGCGAGGAAATTCATTGGTGCCCATGAAACACAAAGTATGGGCCCGACTGACGAGCGGGAAGTGATTCCCCCGCAGAGGACGCACGACACGCGGGTGGAAAGAGGCCGCTGCGTTGACTGGTGGGAAGGCGCGGGGGCCAGAAGCCCCGGGTCCGTACGGTTATCCAACAATTCCAGACCCTGAGAAGCCGCGCGGGCGGTGAACCACTGATCCGTGGCAGCGAAACCACACCCTGAGTCCGCGCCGCTGCGCCCCACCCGAGCCCATTTCCCCTCGCCCTCCGGGAGAGGGACGGGGTGAGGGTATCCGGGCCCGAGTTCCCCGCTGTGCACCGGAGAGCGACCCTGGCCCACACCTTGCTCCACGCCTGCGCACACCCGCCTCACCCCGGAGCCGTCATGACCCGAGCCCTGCTGACCGCGCTGTTCCTCCTGGCCACCCCCGCCCTGGCCCAACCCGCGCCCGCGAAGAAACACCCGGGCTGCTTCGTGCTGATGGACCTGAAGACGGGGGAGGTGAAGCGAAATGACGCGAAGCGCTGCGAGAAGCGGATGCCGCCGGCCTCCACCTTCAAGGTGCCGCACGCGCTGATCGCGCTGGAGACGGGGGTGGTGAAGGACGAGGCGGCGGAGCGCAAGTGGGACGGCAAGAAGCGAGACGTCGCCGACTGGAACCGGAACCACTCGTTGGAGTCGGCCATCCGGTACTCGGTGGTGTGGTTCTTCCAGGGGACGGCGAAGGAGATTGGCCGCGAGCGGATGAAGGACTGGCTGCACCGCTTCAACTACGGCAACGAGGAGATCTCCGGCGACATCACGACCTTCTGGCTGGGCCATCCGCTGCGCATCTCGCCGGACGAGCAGGTGCGCTTCCTCGCGCGGCTGTACAGGAACGAGCTGCCGGTGAGCGAGCGGACGCGGGAGACGGTGAAGCGGATGCTGGTGTACTCGCCGGAGACGGTGACGGAGAGGACGAAGCGGATGGCGGGGCCGTGGGGCACGGGGGTGGTGGTGAGCGGGAAGACGGGCATGACGCACACGAAGGAGGACGGGGCCGTGAGCTGGCTGGTGGGGCACGTGCGCTCGCCCCAGGGCGAGTACGTCTTCGCGAGCCTGGTGACGGGCGAGCACCTCGAGGGCCCGGTGGCGCTGCACGCGGCGGTGGACGAGCTGCAGTCACTCGGCGTGCTGGAGGAAGACCACCGCGACTGAGCGGCGAGTCACCCCATACCCGAAGCATGGCGGGCGCTCAGGGCCCTTCCGCCCTACCGGACGGCTCGCGTAGCGTCCGGCCCATGGCGCATTACGACCTCGTGGTGATCGGCTCCGGCCCCGCTGGCGAAAAGGGCGCGGTGCACGCGGCGCTGCACGGCAAGCGGGTGGCGGTAGTGGAGCGGGAGCCGGTGCCCGGCGGCACGGCGGCCAATACGGGCACCCTGCCCTCCAAGACGCTGCGCGAGACGTCGCTGTACCTCTCGGGCTTCCGGCAGCGGGGCCTGTACGGGGTGGAGGCCCACCTGTCCCACAAGACCACCGTCTCGGACTTCCTCTACCGGGAGCGGCGGGTGAAGGGCAGTGAGCGCGAGCGCATCCTCGAGGACCTGAAGCGTCACGGGGTGGAGCTGGTGTACGGCCTGGGCACGCTGGCGGACGCGCACACGGTGGTGGTGAGCCGCGAGGGCGCGCCGGAGCGGAGACTGACGGCGGACGTCATCCTGGTGGCCACCGGCTCCTCGCCCTACCGCCCGCCGCTCTACCCCTTTGGCGACCCACGGGTGCACGACTCGGACGAGCTGCTCGACATCCAGCAACTGCCGCGCGCGCTGGTGGTGGTGGGCGCGGGCGTCATCGGCTCCGAGTACGCGTGCATGTTCGCCGCGCTGGGGATTCCGGTGACGCTGGTGGACCCCAAGCCCGAGCTGCTGCCCTTCCTGGACGATGAGATCTCCGCGCTGTTGCAGCGGCGGATGGAGGCGCTCGGAGTCCAGATGAGGCTGGGGCAGACGGTGGAGGCGGTGGAGGTGCCGCCGGACTGCAATGCCCCCATCCGGCTGACGCTGAAGAATGGCGAGCACTTGGAGGTGGACCAGGTGCTGGTGGCCTCGGGGCGCTCGGCGAACACGGCGGGGCTGGGGCTGGAGGCGGTGGGGGTGAAGCTGGGCGCGCGAGGCCAGGTGGAGGTGGGGCCCGAGTACCAGACGGCGGTGCCCGGCATCTACGCGGTGGGGGACGTCATCGGCTTCCCGGCGCTGGCGTCCACGTCCATGGAGCAGGCGCGCATCGCGGTGATGCACGCCTTCGGGCTGGAGGCGAACAAGATGGCGCCGGTGCTGCCCTACGGCATCTACACCATCCCCGAGGTGTCCATGGCGGGCGAGACGGAGGAAGCCCTCCGCGCCAAGGACATCCCCTACGTGGTGGGCCGGGCCCACTTCTCCACCAACGCGCGCGGGCAGATCATCGGCGAGAGCTACGGGCTGCTGAAGCTGCTCTTCCGCCGCGAGGACTTGCGGCTGCTGGGTGTGCACGTGGTGGGCGAACAGGCCTCGGAGTTGGTGCACGTGGGGCTGCTGGCGCTGATGACGGGCGCCAGCGCCCGGCTCTTCGTGGAGACGTGCTTCAACTACCCCACGCTCTCCGAGGCCTACAAGACGGCCACCTACGACGCGCTGGAGAAGGTCAGGTCCCTTCCTGCCAGGACCCCAGGTACTTGACCTGGGCGGGGGTGAGCTTGTCGATCTTCACCCCCATGGCGCGCAGCTTCAGCCGGGCGATCTCCTGGTCCAGGTGCTCCGGCACCGCGTAGACCTTCTTCTCCAGCTTGCGGTGGTTCTTCACCATGAACTCGCTGGAGAGCGCCTGGTTGGCGAAGGACATGTCCATCACGCTGGAGGGGTGGCCCTCGGCGGAGGCGAGGTTGATGAGGCGGCCCTCGCCCAGGACGATGATGCGCTTGCCGTTCTTGAGGGTGAACTCCTCCACGAACTCGCGGAGCACCGCGCGGCCCTTGGCCAGCCGGTGCAGCGTCTTCAGGTCGATCTCCACGTTGAAGTGGCCCGAGTTGGAGACGATGGCGCCGTCCTTCATCTTCTCGAAGTGCTCCTCGCGGATGACGTCGATGTTGCCCGTCACCGTGCAGAAGAAGTCCCCCATGCGGCACGCCTCGCTCATGGGCATGACGCGGAAGCCGTCCATCACCGCCTCGAGCGCGGTGGTGGGGTCCACCTCGGTGACGACCACGTCGGCGCCCATGCCCCGCGCGCGCATCGCGAGGCCCCGGCCGCACCAGCCATAGCCGGCCACCACGAAGACGCTGCCGGCCAGCAGCCGGTTGGTGGCGCGGATGATGCCGTCGATGGTGGACTGGCCCGTGCCGTAGCGGTTGTCGAAGAGGTGCTTCGTCTTCGCGTCGTTGACGGCGATGATCGGGTACTTGAGGACGCCCTCCTTCGCCATGGCGCGCAGGCGCACCACGCCCGTGGTGGTCTCCTCCGTGCCGCCGATGACGTGCTCGAGCAGCTCCGTGCGCTCGTTGTGCAGCACGCCCACCACGTCCGCCCCGTCATCCATGGTGAGCTGCGGCCGGGTGTTCAGCGCCTCGTGGATGTGGCGGTAGTAGGTGTCGTTGTCCTCGCCCTTGATGGCGAAGACGGAGATGGCGTGGTCCACCACCAGCGAGGCCGCCACGTCGTCCTGGGTGGACAGTGGGTTGGAGGCGCACAGGGCCACGTCCGCGCCGCCCTCCTTCAGGGCGATCACCAGGTTGGCCGTCTCCGCCGTCACGTGCAGGCACGCCGCCAGCCGCACGCCCTTGAGCGGCTTCTGCTTCGCGAAGCGCTCGCGGATCTGGTTCAGCACCGGCATGGTGCGGCCGGCCCACTCGATGCGGCCCCGGCCCTTCTCGGCCTGGAGCGGATCCTTGATGTCCGCGTGCACCGGCGCGCTGTTGACCTTCGCCCGCTTCTTGAGGCTCACGACCTTCGCCATGGGGGAATCCTTCGGGGGTGTGGAGAAAAAAGAAAACGCGCGTGAGCCTTACCGGGGCTCACGCGCGTTTCAACAAACCGGGACGTTCAGCGTTGACGGCCCGCCAGGGGTCCTCAGACGGCCTTCAGCCGGGAGGTGCCCGCGGGGCCCGCGACGGCCTCGCGCAGGGCGTCCTTGCGGTCGGTGCGCTCCCAGGTGAACTCCTTCTCGGAGCGGCCGAAGTGACCGTACGCGGCGGTCTTCTGGTAGATGGGCCGCAGCAGGTCCAGGTACTCGGTGATCTCCCGCGGCTTGAGGCCGAACGTGTGACGGATGGCGTTCTGGATCTTCTCCTCGGGCACGGTGGCCGTGCCGAAGGTCTCCACCAGCACGCTCACGGGCTCGGCCACGCCGATGGCGTAGGAGACCTGCACCTCGCAGCGGCGAGCCAGGCCCGCGGCCACCACCGTCTTGGCGATGTGCCGGCCCATGTACGCCGCCGAGCGGTCCACCTTGGACGGGTCCTTGCCCGAGAAGGCGCCGCCACCGTGACGGCCCATGCCGCCGTAGGTGTCCACGATGATCTTCCGGCCCGTCACGCCCGAGTCCCCCATGGGGCCGCCGATGACGAAGCGCCCGGTGGGGTTGATGTAGATCTTCGTCTTGGCGTCGATGAGCTTCTTGGGCAGCGCCTTGGCGATGACATCCTCGCGGATGGCCTCGTGGATGCGCTTGTTGGAGACGTCGTCGGAGTGCTGCGTGGACACCACCACCGCGTCGATGCGGGCCGGGCGGCCGTTGCGGTACTCGACGGTGACCTGGCTCTTGCCGTCCGGGCGCAGCCAGTCGTGCGTCTTGCGGCGCACGTCGGACAGGCGCCGGGTGAGCGCGTGGGCGTAGTGGATGGGGGCCGGCATCAGCTCCGGCGTCTCGTCGCAGGCGTAGCCGAACATCATGCCCTGGTCGCCGGCGCCCTGCTCCTTCTTGTTGTCCACGCCCCGGGCGATGTCCTGGCTCTGGCCCTCGATGGCCACCATGACGCCGCAGGTGTTGCCGTCGTAGCCCATGGAGCTATCGGTGTAGCCGATGCGGCAGATCGTGCTGCGGACGATCTTCGGGATGTCGACGTAACAGTTGGTGGTCACCTCGCCGGCGACGATGGCCAGGCCCGTCTTCACCAGGGTCTCCACGGCCACGCGGCCCTGGGGATCCTTGGAGAGGATGGCGTCCAGCACGCCGTCGGAGATCTGATCGGCGATCTTGTCCGGGTGCCCTTCAGTGACGGATTCGGAGGTGAACAGGTAGTCGGTCGGCATGTCGTCTTGGGCTTCTGGGGGAATACGGCTCACGTCAACGGCGTGAAGAGCGGGGACACTAAACGTTGGGCTCCAGGGGAGTCAAACCCGGAGACAGGTAGAAAATTCGCCAGCGAGTCGTGACGTGGGCCCACCTGGCAGGCAGCCCACCCCCCGGGCCCCGCGCCGGGTGCCGCGTGAATTTCGCGCGCTCCCAACCGTTCCATTGCGCTACAGAGGCAGCCCTCTGAAGGAAGGACTTGAATGAACGCCCGTCTCCGCTCCCTGACCCTGCTGGCCACCCTTGCTTTCGCCCTCCCGGCGCTCGCCGCGCCCAACGAGCCCGTGGCCAAGCCGGTGAAGACCGTCGTGCAGTCCGTGCGCTACAACAAGGATGACATCGCCCTCAAGCAGCTCGCCAACGATGAGCAGGGCCGCTTCCTGCTCGGCGAGGACTGGGACAAGGGGACCGACGCCCAGCGCAAGGAATTCACCAAGCTCTTCAACAGCCTCTTCGCGAAGATCGCCTTCCCCAAGGTGCGCGAGAACTTCAAGAACCTCGCGTCCATCACCTACGAGGACCCGGCGGTGGAGGGCGAGAAGGCGCAGGTGAAGTCCACCGTCGTCATCGAGCACCCGCTGAAGAAGCAGGAGATGAAGCTCCAGTACTCCGTGGTGAAGAGCCAGGGCGGCTGGAAGGTGCTGGACGTGGCGGTGCTCGGCGACTCGATGCTCACCGGCATCCGCGACGACCAGGTGCGCCCCATCATGAAGCAGGGGGGCTGGGACCACCTGCTGCAGCTCATGCGCACCAAGGAAGCCGAGCTGTCCAAGAAGTAGCCCTGCCCCTCGCTCCGGGAGCCAGGTAGCCGGGCGCCCGGAAGCGAAGCCGGTTGTACGCGCGGACAGGTGAAGTAGAGAGGAGGGGCCGATGTCCGCCCCCCTTCTCCAGCCCGCCCCCGTGCGCGAAGGGCGCTCCTCCCGCGAGGTGGACGCCTTTTGTGTGCAGTTCGCCCCGCGAGCCCCGGGCCACCCCGCCGTCCGGGACCTCCAGCAGCTGCTGGCCGACATCCCCTCGGAGGGCCTGGAGGCCCGCCTGGAGTGGGTGGAGCGCTTCGTCGCCTGGCTGAAGGACCCCAAGCCCGCCCTCGGCTTGATGGAGCCCGCCGAGGCCGAAGCCCCCGCGGTGGTGACCCGTCTGGCCCTGCTGGTGCGCGTGCTGGAGGCACGTGTCTCGGCCCGTGAGCCCGTGGCCGCCCTGGTGCGTGAGGTGATGGCCGCGACGAGCGGACTGAAGCTCTTCTCCCAGGTGGGCCTGCCCGCCGGCCTGGGCTTCTTCGGCGAGGTGTCGGACCGGCTCGCCCGCCGCCTGCTGCCCTCGCCCCCCGAGCACCACCAGCTCTCGGAGCTGCTGCTGCGGCTGTTTCCGGTGCCCGAAGACGCCGGCTGGTTGGAGCACCTGCCACCCCAACAGCTGGCCTGGCTCTCGGCCCTGCTCCAGGGAGGCACCCAGCCTCCCGTGAGGGGGCCCGCGCAGGTGGTGCGGACCTCGCTGGTGGATGCCCTGGGCCTGCTCGCCGTGCAGACGGCGGCACTGGGGCTCGCCGAGGACGTGAGGGACCGCTGTCCGGAGGTGTCCTTCCGCGCCTCCCCCTTCCTGAAGCTGCGCCGGGTGTGCGAGGGCGTGCAGGCCCGCGATGCCGCGCCGGACTCGCTGCGGGAGCTGGGCGACGTAGTGGAGGAGTGCCGGGAGGTGGTGGCCATCGTCTCCAGCCACCTCGAGCAGTACGGGGTGAGCGTGGACCTGGTGTACCGGCTGGAGCGCATCCGCCGGAGCCTGGAGCGGATGGAGGCCATTGCCCGGGTGCTGGGCGCGGTACCGGGTGAGGCGCGCTGGCGCGAGGGGCTCGTGCTGATGACGGACCTGCTGCGCCGGGCGCACACGGACCGCTCGGTGCGCGCGGTGGTGGCGGGCAACGCGCGGCTGCTGGCTCGCAAGGTCATCGAGCGTGCGGGTCACTCGGGCGAGCACTACATCACCACCACGCGGGCCGAGTACCACCGCATGGTGCACTCGGCCGCGGGCGGCGGGCTCATCACCGCCGTCACCGCCATCCTCAAGCTGTACGCGGCCACGCTCGTGCTGGCGCCCTTCTTCTACGGGCTGGCGCTGGCGGGCACCTACGTGGGCAGCTTCCTGATGATGCAGGTGACGGGCTCCACGCTGGCCACCAAGCAGCCGTCCATGACGGCGGCCACGCTGGGGAGCGCCATCGGCCAGGGCGGCACGGGCGGGCGGCTGTCGCACCTGATGGAGCTCATCCCCCGCATCACCCGCTCGCAGATAGCCACGGCGCTGGGGAACATGGGCACCGTGCTGCCGGCGGCGGTGGGCCTGTCCATGGCCTTCGCCTGGTGGAAGGGGCACCCGCTGCTCAACACGGCCCAGGCGCACTACGTGGTGGACGCGCTCCACCCGTGGCGCAGCGGCACCATCTTCTACGCGGCCCTGACGGGCGTGCTGCTGTGGCTCTCCAGCCTCGTGGCCGGGTGGCTGGAGAACTGGGCGGTGTACCGCCGCATCCCCGAGGCGCTCGCGCACCACCGCGTGCTGCGGCGGACCCTGGGCGAGGAGGGGGCGAAGAAGCTGGCGGGCCTCTTCTCGCACCACATCGCGGGGCTGGGGGGCAACGTGAGCATCGGTGTGCTGCTGGCGCTGCCGCCGGTGGTGGGGAGCTTCTTCGGGCTGCCGCTGGACGTGCGGCACGTGACGCTGTCCTTCGGGCAGCTGTGCCTGGCCGGGTACGCCCTGGGTCCCACGGCGGTGCTGCGGCCGGACTTCCTCGCGGCCCTGGGAGGCATCGGGCTCACCCTGGCCATCAACTTCGGGGTGTCCTTCTCGCTCGCCCTGGCCGTGGCCCTGCGCGCGCGGGACGTGCCGGTGCGCGACATGCTGCGGCTGGTGCGGCTGATGAGCGCGCGCTTCCTGCGCGATCCCCGCGCCTTCCTCCTGCCTCCCCGGGTTTGAACCCTCTCCCCCTGGGAGAGGGCCTGGGTGAGGGTCTTCCCGGTCCACCCTGGTTGTAATCCCAGGCTCATGAAATCGGGGAATATTTCTTCCCTCGGCCCAAGCCCCTCTCAGAGGGAAAAGAAGTGCAGCGGCCGGGCAGCCGAGGGATCTCACCGTGCTTCTGAAGAGGGCGGTTCTCCGGTAGGGTCCGCGCCGCATGAGTGACTCGACCCACAAGACGCCCCGCTTTGCTCTCGCCTACGCCAGGATGATGGTGCGCAGGCCCGGGCTCGTCATCCTCGCGATCCTCGCGCTCACCGGCGCGTCGTTGTGGGGAACCACGAAGCTGACCATCAACTCGAACCAGCTCGACCTCATCTCGCAGGATCTGCCCGAGGTGAAGGACGTCAAGCGCGTCATCGACATGGTGGGTGGCAGCGGCTACCTGATGATGGCCCTGCGCGGCGACGACGAGCCCACGCTCAAGAAGGCCGCCGACGACATCGCCGCCGGGCTGATGGCGGACAAGGAGAACGTCCGCTTCATCACCTACAAGGTGCCCGTCGAGTTCGTGCAGCAGCAGATGGGCCTCTTCATCAAGACGGAGGACCTGGCCGAGGGCAAGCGCCGCATCATGACGTACCTCAAGGACCAGCTGCGCCGCAACAACCCCTTCTTCATCGAGATCCAGAAGACCGAGCCGGTGAAGAAGCCCGAGATGCAGGACCTCGTCGACAAGTACAGCAGCGTCGGCAAGAAGAGCATCCGGGATGACTACTACATCTCCAAGGACCGGAAGATGTTGCTCATCCTCATCAAGCCGATGTGGGACTCCAACCAGATCGGCAAGACGAAGGTCTACGTCGAGAAGCTGCGCAAGGACATCGCCGCCTACTCCAAGAGCGAGAAGGCCAAGGGCGTGGAGCTCGTCGAGGACTACGAGAAGATGGGCGACAAGCAGCTGGTGGCCTATGGCTTCACCGGCTCCTACAAGACGGCGGTGGACGACTCGTACGCCATCGAGGAGTCGCTCGAGCCGGTGTCGCTGCTGGCGTTCGCGGCCATCTTCCTCATCACCATCCTGGCCTTCCGCAAGGTCGTGCCCACCCTCATCGTGTCCATCGGCACGGTGATCGGCACCATCATCACCATGGGCTTCACCTACATCACCGTGGGCGAGCTCAACATGATCACCAGCATCCTCGGCGCGCTGCTGCTGGGGTTCGGCATCGACTACGGCCTGCACTTCATCTTCCGCACGCGGCTGGAGCTGGGCCAGGGCAAGCCGTATGACCAGGCCATCCAGGACGCGATCATCAACGCGGGCCGGCCGGCGCTGGTGTCCGCGGTGGTGACGGCGGGCTCGTTCTTCGTGCTGATGGTCAGCGAGTTCCGCGGCTTCAGCCAGTTCGGATTCCTGGCCGGCTGCGGCACCTTCATCATCGGCGTGCTGCTGTTCGCCTGGAGCCCGGCGCTGCTGGCGCTGGCGGGCCGCATCAACCCCGAGCTGCCCAAGAAGCTCATCGGCGAGATGAAGCCGCCGGCCACGCAGAGCGCCACCACGGGCAAGGAGCTGCGCATTCCCCGGCCCGGCCTGACGCTCGCCATCAGCACCGTCGTCGTGGCCATCCTGTGCTTCTTCGCCGTCCCGTGGAGCGACGTGGACGTGCCCACGGACAAGCCCGCCTCGTTCGCGGACCGCATCAAGGCCGGCATCCGCTTCAACTACAACAGCCGCGCCCTCATCCCCGAGGGCCAGACGTCGGTGCGCCTGCAGGATGAGATCAGCCAGCGCTTCGACATGTCCGCCGATCCCATCGCCGTCTACACCAAGACGCTCGAGGAGGCGAAGGCCGTCTACGACGAGCTCGAGGACCCGGAGAAGCGCAAGACGAAGTACTCCGCCATCGATCAGGTGGTGAGCATCTACACCTTCGTCCCGCCGCCCGAGCGGGCCGCGGCCAACGCGAAGATCCTCCAGGAGTGGCAGGAGGAGCTGAAGGACATCGACGTGGCGGCGCTGCCTCCGGACATGCAGGAGATGGCGGCCCTCGGCAAGAAGATGCTGGAGGCGCGGCCCTATGACGTGAACGGGGTGCCGGAGATCTACGCCTCGCAGTTCCGCCACCTGCCGGAGACGAAGCCGGAGAACCACGGCTACCTGACGTTCATCTACCCGAGCGTGGACCTGTGGGACGGCAAGAAGATGCTCACGTTCGTGGACCAGACGAACAACATCCCCACCCCCGAGGTGAAGGATGCGCAGGGCCACGTCATCGCCGAGGCGCAGGTGCGCCGGGCGGCCGGCGCGGCCCAGCTGTTCGCGCGGCTGGCGCGCATCGTGCTCGGCGACGGCCAGCTCACCGTGATGCTGGTGACGCTCTGGATTCTGGTGATGCACTTCCTGGACTTCCGCAACGTGAAGCTGGCGCTGGCCTCCGTCATCCCGCTCACGGTGGGTCTGGCGATGATGCTGGGCCTGATGACGATGTTCGACCTGCACCTGAACTTCATGAACATCATCATCCTGCCCATCCTCCTGGGCTTCGGGGTGAGCCACGGCCTCTACTTGTTGCACCGCTTCCTGGAGGGCACCTCGCCCGTGGTGGCGTTGCGCAGCGTGGGCGCCGCGGTGGCCTCGTCCACGCTGACGACGGCCGCGGGCTTCGCCGCCCTGATGGTGGCCAGCCACAACGGCCTGAAGTCCATGGGTGTCGTCGCGTGCATCGGCCTCATCACCACGCTGGTGGTGTCCTTCACGGTGCTCGCCGCCGTGATGCAGGTGATGTGGGACCGGCTGCCGCGCAAGGTGCAGGACGGCGTGGCGCAGACGCCCTCCACGTCGCCCTCCGGCAAGGACGAGTCCGAGGCGGCCTGACGCACTCCCGCTGAGACAGCGGCCAGGCCGCGCGGCCGGTGAGGTGCCAGGTCTCGCCGCATGAGAAAGAGCCCGGGTTGTGGAAGGCGACACGAAAAGTCCCTTCCCGGCCCGGGCTCGTTACATTGACGGGGTGCCCACTTCCGGTAACCCATCCATCCTGGCGATCGACCTCGGAACCTCGGCCGTGAAGCTGGCGGCCGTCACCCTCCGCGGCACCATCCTCGGCGGAGAGGTCGAGCCGCAAGAGCTCCAGTTGCTGCCCGACGGCGGCGCCGAGCAGGACCCCGAGGCATGGTGGTCCGCCATCGTCCGCGCCACCCGCCGCCTGCTGGACAAGGGGGTCGTCTCCGCGGACGACATCGTTGGCATCAACATCAGCTCCCAGTGGTCCGGCACCGTCGCCGTCGACGAGCGCGGCAAGCCCCTGCGTCCCGCCATCATCTGGATGGACTCGCGCGGCGAGCCCCACGTGCGGCGCGCCGCCCATGGCTTCATGCCCGTCGAGGGTTTCGGCCTCGCCCGCCTGCTCACCTGGGTGCGGCTGACCGGTGGGGCGCCCAGCCTCACGGGGAAGGACCCGCTCGGCCACATCCTCTACCTGAAGAGCGAGCACCCCGCGCTCTACCGCGACACCTACAAATTCCTCGAGCCCAAGGACTGGCTCAACCTGCGGCTGACCGGCCGCTTCGCCTCCTCCTACGACAGCATCACCCTGCACTGGGTCACCGACAACCGCGACCTCCAGCGCATCCGCTACGACGAGCGCCTGCTCAAGATGACGGGCCTGCCGCGCGAGAAGCTGCCCGACCTGGTGCCCGCCGCCAGCGTGCTCGGCCCGCTCCAGCCCGAGGCCGCCCGCGCCCTGGGACTCAGTGAGAAGGTGCAGGTGGTCACCGGGGCTCCGGACATCCTCGCCGCCGCCGTGGGCTCGGGCGCGGTGCGCGACCACGAGCCCCACCTGTGCATCGGCACGTCCTCGTGGATCAGCTGCCACCTGCCCTACAAGAAGACGGACGTCTTCCACCAGATGGGCACCCTGCCCTCGGCGATCCCGGGCCGCTACCTCCTCACCAACGAGCAGGAGTCCGCTGGCATCTGCCTGTCCTTCCTCAAGGACAACATCCTCTTCGGCCACGAGGAGCTCGCCCGGGACAGCAATACCGAGGACCACGGCCAGGCCTCGGCGGACCTCTACAAGGTGCTCGAGAAGGAGGCCGAGCGCGTCCCCGCCGGCAGCGACCGGCTCATCTTCATGCCCTGGCTCAACGGCGAGCGCAGCCCCGTGGACGACCAGCGCCTGCGCGGCGGCTTCTTCAACCAGTCCCTCAAGACGACCCGCGGGCACATGGTGCGCGCCGTGCTCGAGGGCGTGGCCTACAACTCGCGCTGGCTCTTCACCTACGTGGAGAAGTTCGTCGGCCGCAGGCTGGACTCCCTCCGCCTCATCGGGGGCGGGGCCCGCTCCCGGCTGTGGTGTCAGATCATCGCGGACGTGCTGGACCGGCGCATCCAGCAGGTGGACGAGCCCGTGCTGGCCAACGCGCGCGGCGCGGCCTTCCAGGCGGCCCTGGCGCTCGGGCACCTCACGGTGGACGAGATTCCCTCGCTCGTCCCGGTGGCGAACACCTTCGAACCCAACCCCCAGAACCGCGGGCTCTACGACGAGCTCTTCCGCGAGTTCGTGAACCTCTACAAGTCCAACAAGGCCATCTTCGCGCGGCTCAACCGCGTCCGGAGCGCCTGAGTCGGCCACGGGAGCACTGCAACCATGGATCTGCCCGAGCTCGGAACGAATCTCCTCAACCGCATGCCCCCCCGGCTGCTGTCGGCGGCGGAGCGCTACCTCAAGAGCGTCCCCCTGCTGCGCGAGCGGCTGGCGAAGGAGACGGACTCGATGCTGGCCGGGCTGGAGGGTGGACTGAAGCCCTACCGCGGCCAGACGCCCACCTTCGACACGCTCCCCGCCCAGGGCCTCCCGCACGAGGAGGTGCTGAAGCAGATGGAGGCCATGCACGAGAAGGAGGAGGACCGCTGGAAGGAGGGCTACGTGTCGGGAGCCGTGTACCACGGTGACTCCGGGCACATCGACTTCCTCAACCGCGTGTACGCGCTCAACTCGCAGAGCAATCCGCTGCACGCGGACCTCTGGCCCAGCGCCACCAAGTTCGAGGCCGAGGTGGTGGCCATGACGGCCCACATGCTCGGCGCCGCCGAGGCCAACGCGGGCCGGGCCCCGGAGGAGCACATCTGCGGCGCGCTCTCCTCGGGCGGCACCGAGAGCATCATGCTCGCGATGAAGACGTACCGGGACTGGGCGCACGAGACGAAGGGCATCACCCGCCCCGAGATGGTGGCGCCCTCCAGCGCGCACCCCGCCTTCGACAAGGCCGCGCACTACTTCGGCATCAAGATGGTGCGCGTGCCCGTGGGGCCGGACTACCGCGCGGACGTGAAGGCCACGCGCAAGGCCATCAATCGCAACACCATCGTGCTCATCGGCTCGGCGCCGGGGTTCCCGCACGGGGTCATTGACCCTATCGAGGAGCTGTCGGAGTTGGCGCGCAAGCGGGGCATCGGCTTCCACACCGACGCGTGCCTGGGCGGCTTCGTGCTGCCCTGGGCGAAGAAGCTGGGCTACCCGGTGCCGGACTTCGACTTCCGGCTGCCCGGGGTGACGTCCATGTCCGCGGACACGCACAAGTTCGGCTACGCCGCCAAGGGCACGTCCGTGGTGCTCTACCGTGGCACCGCGCTGCGCTCGTACCAATACTTCACCGCCACCGAGTGGCCCGGCGGCATCTACTTCTCCCCCACCTTCTCCGGCAGCCGCCCCGGGGCCCTCATCGCGGCCGCGTGGGCCTCGCTCGTGGCCACCGGCGAGACGGGCTACCTGGACGCCACCCGGCGCATCCTCGAGACGGCGGACACCCTCAAGCGCGGCATCCGCTCCATCCCCGGCCTGCACGTGCTCGGCGAGCCGCTCTTCGTCATCGCCTTCGGCTCGGACGACGTGGACATCTATAAAGTCATGGAGCACATGGGTGAGAAGGGCTGGAGCCTCAACGGGCTGCACAAGCCGGCCGCGGTGCACCTGTGTGTCACCCAGCGGCACACGCAGCCCGGGGTGGCCGAGCGGTTCCTCGAGGACCTGAAGGCCGCCATCGCGCACGTGCGCGCCCACCCGGAGGAGAAGGGCACCATGGCGCCCGTCTACGGCATGGCGGGCACGGTGCCCTTCCGGGGGCTCTTGAGCGACCTGCTCAAGAAGTACATGGACCTCATCTACAAGGTCTGAGGGTAACGTCCTCGGTGAAGTGACTCGGAGGGGGAGCGCATGCGCAAGCCGGGTGTGTCCATCGTGGGCTGGTGGTGGTTGGGTCTGCTCCTGCTCGGGCTCGCGAGCCCCACCTTCGCGGCCTCTCCTCCCACGGGTGATACCGAGCTGCGCGGGCTCCTCCGCAAGTTCGGGAAGCTGGAGGAGCCCCCGGAGCTCGAAGCGGAGTGGCGCTTCAAGCGCCTGGGCCTGGAGGATCCCTACCGGGTCATCGTGCAGGCCGCGCTCGAGCGCCCCGAGCCCGCCCACGCCATCGCGAAGCTGCGGGAGCGGTACGCGTTGAACGCGGCCGCGGCACGAGCGCTGCTCATCGGCCAGCTCGTGGCCTTCCCTCCGGGCGAGCCCTTCGCGACACTCACTTCCGAGCAGGTCCGGCGCGCGCTGGACTCCTACGTAGAGGCCGCGCGCGAGGCGCCTGGCAGTCTGGCCGTGCTCACGGCGATCCTCACCCTCTCCCAGAGCTACCAGTTGCCGGCAGCGGAGTACGAGGCGCGCTTCCTCGAGACCCTGAACGCCGCACCCGCGCCCATCGAATCAGCCCTCCAGCTCTCCCGGATGGGCGGGGGCTCGGGCGGCTGGAACGTCTCGCTCGCCGCCCTCGCCGTCAGCCGTCAACCGGAGACGCTGCCGCGCGCGCTCGAGGCGCTCGGACTGGACGAGAGCGGTGGGGCGGCCACCCTCTTCTACTTCGCCGCCTTCCAGGCCCTGCGCGCCCGTCAGGACGGGGACTTCCCCACCGCGCTCGCCGAGCGGCTCCTCCGCAACCTCCTGCAGCAGCAGCAGCCGTCGCTCGCGGTGGAGCTGGCCCGGCAACTCCCGCCCACGGCGCGGGAGGGGCTTCTCGCGGGGAGATGGACCCTCCAGAGCTCCCGCAGCGTCTACAGCACAGGACTGGGAGAGCACGAGGAGGTGGTGCCCCTGGAAGACCTCCGCCCTGGCCTCGCCGCGGCCCTGCTCCTCGGTGGTGCCAGCCAGGCGGCGGCGGAGTGGTTCGCCCAGGCCCCGGTCCCCTCGAGTCCCCAGGAGCGGCGCCATGAATGCGGTCCCGAGGTCCATCACGCCCTCCTCGCCTTCCTCCTGAAGCCGGAGCCCAGGGGCGACCCGTTCACGGTCCTCGTCGCGGATGCGCGCTGCAGCCGGGTGCTCATGTACCCGTGGAACGTCCTGCTCGCCCAGGCCCTCCAGTCCCGCTACCCGGAGAAGGTGCGCTCGCACCTGAGCTACGCGGTGGAGGACGAGCGGCGCGAAGCCGGCTCCGTGCCGCTGCGGGCCCACCTCGCCTTCCTCGACAGCGCACGGGCCACCTTCGAGGCCGCCGGCAAGGTGCGGCTCGCGCGGCTCGAGTCCACCCTCGCGGCCCTCCCGAAGCAGGCCGGGGACAGCACGCCCGCCGCGGAGCCCGACCCGGTCGCCGCCCGCATCCGCGAGCTGCTCGCCGCGCCGCCCGCCTCGCCCTTCACCGAGCACCCACTGACCGAGGCCCCCAAGCCCAAGGCGGCGCCGCGCTGGCGTCCCATCCAGAGCGGAGTCCAGCCGCCTCGCGGCTTCCACCCCGTGCGCGCCGAGCGCTCCGGCGAGCGCGTCTTGCTGCTCGCCCTCTCGCATCGGCTCGACCCGGCGGGCGAAGTCTCCGGCGGTGGCTACTGGCTCCTCGAGTCCCAGGACGGGGGCAAGAGCTGGGGCTCGCTGCTCTACACGGGCCTGCGGCAATACAGGCCCTACGAGCTGGCGAAGAAGTCCTCGCTCCCCATGCTCGACGGCGACACGCTCCGGCTCGAGGCCTCCGTGCGCGAGCTGGAGGAGAAGAGCATCACCTTCCCGCCCATCCGCCTCCAGATGAAGCGGGAGAAGAAGAACCTCTTCCTCCAGGCCCGCCTCTCCGAGCTCCAGAAGGACTCCGACGCGGATGGGCTGCCGGACCTCGTCGAGGAGCGCTTCCTCACCGATCCGAAGGCCGCGGACACCGATGGCGATGGTCTCTCCGACGGGGAGGATCCCCTCCCGCACGTGCCCGCCGTCCAACGCGGCGCGGAGAGCCCCCAGGCCCGGCTCCTGACGGCCTTCCTCGCCACGCTGAAGGGCGGGGAGGACGTGCCCCAGGGCCTGGAGGTGGGCCTGCCCGACGAGGATGGGCCGCGGAATCCCCTGCGGCTGCCGAAGGGCACCACGCCGGAATCCCGCTATGACGCCACCTTCCTCGAGATGGACCGTGGCGGCCTGCGCGGCGTCCAGCTGTCCTCGCGCACCCTGGTGCTCACGTCCGGGGAGCTCACGAAGGCCCAGGAGCGCTTCGGCCGCTTCTTTGGCCTGAGCGTGGAGCTCCTCTTCAACGCGGCGGGAGACCAGGCCCTCATCACGTGGGATGAGCACTGGCGCGGAGGGGGATACCTGGCGCGGATGCAGGACGGACAGTGGGTGTTCGAGCCGTTCGCGCAGTGGATTACCTGAGCGGCGAGTGCGGCTCCGGTCCACCTGTCACGAAAGTGTCACGATGCGGGGAGTGGGGGGCTCTACAGTCCGCGCATGCCGCACATCCTGATCGTCGATGACGAGCCGGACCTGGCGGGGCTGCTGGCGTACAACCTCGGGCGGGCGGGCTTCACCACCACCCAGGCGCATACGGGCGCGGAGGCCCTGGAGCGGGTGCGCGAGGCCCTGCCGGACCTCGTCCTGCTGGACCTGATGCTGCCCGACATGGACGGGGCCGAGCTGTACCGGCAGCTGCGGGCCCACCCGGCCACGAGCGCTCTGCGCGTCCTGGTGCTCTCCGCCCGTCCGGATGCCCACGCCCGGGTCCAGGGAGTGGAGGTCATTCTCAAACCCTTCAAGGTGCAGGAGGTGGTGGCGCGGGTCACCGCGCTGCTCGCGACTCCTTGAGACCCCCACGCATCTTTCATGCTGGTACTTATCCACAGGTGTTGTAGTCACGCCCTCGCAACGGAATGGGTGACAGGACGCATCGAGTCCGGCCCAGGAGAAGCGCGATGCTCGAGAAGCTGATGCCCAAGTCGGACGAGTTCTTCGACGACTTCGATGCGCAGTGTGCCGTCACGGTGGAGGGCGCCCGCATGCTGCACGCCCTGCTGAGCGACTTCCAGGACGTGGCCACCAAGGTGCAGGCCCTCAAGGCCATAGAGCACAAGGGCGATGAGGTGACGCACACCGCCTTCAACCGGCTGCACAAGCAGTTCATCACCCCGTTCGACCGGGCGCAGATCCACACCCTGCTGTCGCGCATCGACGACGTGTTGGACCTGGCCAACGCCGCGGCGTCGCGCATCCACTACTACGAGATCCAGTCGAGCCTGCCGGACGCCACCGAGCTGGCGCGGCTGCTGGTGCTCAGCGCCGAGAAGGTCCAGGAGGTGGTGGCGGCGCTGCGGCTCATCAAGAAGCCCGAGCAGATCCTCGCCGGGTGCAAGGAGATCAAGCGCCTGGAGACCCAGGCGGACGAGGCGCTGCGCGCGGGGCTGGGCCGGCTCTTCAAGAGCGGCGTGGACACGCTGACGATCATCAAGTGGAAGGAGATCTACGACCTCATCGAGACAGCCACCGACAAGTGCCAGGGTGTGGCGAACGTCATCGAAGGCGTGGTCCTGGAGCACTCGTAAAATGCTGCTCGCCGCTGTCATCCTCATCGTCGCGGTCGCGCTCGTCTTCGACTTCATCAACGGCTTCCACGACGCGGCCAACTCCATCGCCACCGTGGTGTCCACGCGGGTGCTGTCGCCGAACCTGGCAGTCGCGTGGGCCGCCTTCTTCAACTTCATCGCCGCGTTCGGCGGTGGGGTGCAGGTGGCCAACACCATGGGCAAGGGCATCATCGACTTCGAGATGCTTCGGGCCGCGGGCTCGCAAGCGGTGCTGCTGGTCATCTTCTCCGCGCTGATGGGCGCCATCGCGTGGAACCTGCTGACGTGGTGGTGGGGCCTGCCCTCCTCGTCCTCGCACGCGCTGGCGGGAGGAATGATTGGCGCCACGCTGCCGGTGCTCGGCATGGCCGGACTGATGGGCACGGGCATCGCGAAGATCGCCGCCTTCATCGTGCTCTCGCCGCTCATCGGCATGGTGCTCGGCACGGCGCTGATGGTGGTGAGCACCTGGACGGTGCACAAGCAGACGCCCCTGAAGGTGGACACGTGGTTCCGGCGCCTGCAGCTCGTGTCCTCGGGCATCTTCTCCTACAGCCACGGCACCAATGACGCGCAGAAGGTGATGGGCATCATCGCGGTGGTGCTCTTCGGCACCATCTGGAAGGACCGGCCCTTCCACATCGACTGGTGGATGATCATCTCGTGCCACGCGGCCATCTCGCTGGGCACCTTCTTCGGAGGCTGGCGCATCGTGAAGACGATGGGCCACAGCCTCACCAAGCTGGCGCCTATTGGAGGCTTCGCCGCGGAGACGGGCGGAGGCGTCACCATCATCGCGCTGGCGAAGCTGGGCATCCCAGTGTCCACCACGCACACCATCACCGGCGCCATCACGGGCGTGGGCTCCACGAAGGGCTGGCGCGCGGTGAAGTGGGGCACGGCGGGCCGCATCATCTGGGCCTGGGTGTTCACCATCCCCGCCTCGGCGCTCATGGCAGTGCTCGTCTACGGACTGTCCCGGCTCGTGGTCATGGCCGTGGGGTGAGAGTGGTGTAGAACCGGGCGCCCCTCTCCCGCGCCGGGAGCAGGGCCGGGAGAGGAAACCGACGATGAACCGACTCGCGCTCGTGCTGGGACTCGTGCTGCTCGCCGGCTGTGCCACCGTGAAGAGCAGCCGCGTCCGCCCCGACTACGAGGCCGTGGACAAGACCCAGGTGAAGCGGCTGGCCGTGGTCACCCAGCCGCTCCCCGACGGCAAGCAGGACGTCGGCGAGCTGTGGAGCCTCATCGCCCGCCGCTACGTCAACCAGAACCGCGACTTCATCGCCAAGGCCAACATCGCCCTCGCCGGCAACCCCGAGGACACCTCCCACAAGGGCCTGTGCGTCGAGGGCATCGAGGGCATCCTCTGGCTCTCCCCCGAGGTGAAGCGCGCCGGCAACGGCGTGGAGGCCGCGGTGAAGGCCCAGCTACTGCGCTGCCGCGATGGCCAGGAGGTCTGGGCCGCCGACGCCGCCGGCAGCTGGCCCTCCGAGGATGAGCGCTACACGGAGCTCACCGCCCAGTACACCAGCGAGCTCGGCTCCGGCGTGGCGCCCTACGTCGGCCCCACCTTCCGCCTCCTCAGCGCCACCCTCGACACCCTCCCCCGCCCCCAGCTCAATGACGCGGACGTCGAGGAGAAGATCGAGCTCGGGGAGTAACCACCCATGCTGGTGGACCAGAGCACCGCTCTCATCCGGCTCGGCATCTCCTTCGGGCTCGGCTTCGCGCTCGGCTTCGAGCGCGAGGTGCGCGGGCAGAGCGCGGGGTTGCGCACGCACATCCTCGTCTGCATGGGCTCGTGCGTCTTCACCCTCACCAGCCTCTTCGCCGAGCAGCCCCTCGGTCCCGACACGCACCAGGAGGTCCGCGCCGACATCACCCGCATCGCCAGTCAGGTCGTCGTCGGCATCGGCTTCCTCGGCGGCGGCGCCATCCTCCGCCACGGCGCCAACGTCCGCGGCCTCACCACCGCCGCCAACCTCTGGCTCACCGCCTCCGTGGGCCTCGCCGTCGGGTTCGGCGTCCCCGTGCTCGCCACCGCCACCGTGGCGCTCGCCCTCTTCACCCTCGTGGGCCTGCGCTTCCTCGAGCGCGCCATCCGCCGCTTCCGCAAGAAGTACGGGCTCGTCGCAGATCGCGAGCTGTCCTCCCGCGAGCCTGTCGGGAGTGACGAGGACAGGGTGAAGCTCGAGTAGGGAGACCCTCACCCCAGCCCTCTCCCAGAGGGAGAGGGGTGGGTGGGTCCTTACTGCTGCTCGCCCAGGCGCCGGTCCATCTCCGTGCGGATGAAGCGCTCGATCTCCTCGGCCGTCGTCAGTTCCATCGCCGTCTCGAGCAACTGCTGCGCATCCGCCCGGCTCGCCTCGCGGATGATGCCCTTCACCGTGGGAATCTGCCCCGCCGTCATCGACAGCTCGTCGAAGCCCAGCGCCAGCAGCACCAGCGCGTAGATGGGGTCGCCCGCCATCTCCCCGCACATGGCCACCGGGATGCCCGCCCCCTTCGCCGCCGTCACGATGTTCTTCAGCGAGCGCAGCACCGACAGGTGCAGGGGCTTGTACAGGTAGGCCACGTCCCGGTTCTGCCGGTCGATCGCCAGCGAGTACTGGATGAGGTCGTTCGTCCCCACCGAGAAGAAGTCCGCCTCCTGCGCCAGCCGGTCGGCGATCAACGCCGCGCTCGGCGTCTCCACCATGATGCCCACCTGGAAGCGCTTGCCGAGCGGCACGCCCGCACGCCCCAGCTCCGTGCGGCAGGCCTCCAGCTCGCTCCGGGCCTCGCGCAGCTCGCTCATCCCGCAGATGAGGGGGAACATCATCCGCATGTTCCCGTGCACGCTCGCCCGCAGCAGGGCCCTGAGCTGCACCCGGAACAGCTCCCGGTTCGCCAGGCAGTAGCGGATGGCCCGCAGCCCCATGGCCGGGTTGGGCTCCTTCTCGTGCTTGCCCTTCCCCGGCACCTTGTCCCCGCCCAGGTCCAGCGTGCGGATGGTGACGGGCCGGCCGCCCATCGCCTCCAGCACCTGCCGGTAGGCGCGGTACTGCTCCTCCTCCGTCGGCGGGCTCTTGCGGTCCAGGAACATGAACTCGGTGCGGTACAGGCCGATGCCCTCCGCCCCGTGCTCCAGCAGGGACTGGATCTCCTCCGGGAACTCGATGTTCCCCACCAGCCGCATGCGGTAGCCGTCCGTGCTCTGCGCCGGCAGATCCTTGGCCTCCAGGGCCCGGGCCTCGATCTCCTGGTGGCGTCGCATCGTCTCGTGGAAGAGCGCCAGCTGGTCCTCCGTCGGGTTGACCAGGACGAGGCCGCGCGTGCCATCCATGGCCACCAGGTCCCCCGGCGAAATCTGCTCACTGGCCCGTCCCGCGCCCACCACCGCCGGCGTGGAGCGGGCGCGCGCGACGATGGCCGTGTGGCTTGTCTGTCCGCCCAGGTCCGTGACGAAGCCCGCCACCCGCCCGCTGCGCGCCATCATCGCCGTGTCCGCCGGCGACAAATCATGCGCCACCACCACCGCGTGGTCCGGCAGCGACACCTCCTCGTCCACTACCTGCCCCATCAGGTTGCGCACCACCCGGTCCGCCACGTACTCCACGTCCGAGCGCCGCTCGCGGAAGTACTCGTCCGGGATGTTGTCGAAGAGGTGCTTGAGCTTGCGCGCCACCCGCCGCACCGCCCACTCCGCGTTGATGCGGTCCTCGACGATGAGCCGGTTCACCTCGTCCACGAACATCGGATCGTGGAGCATCAACCGGTGCGCCTCGATGATGAGGCCGTGCTCGGGCCCCTCGGAGCGGGTGATCTGCTCCTTGAGCTCGGAGAGCTGGCGGTCGGACAGCTCCAGGGCCGTCTTCATCCGCATACGCTCGGGATCGACCTCGGCCTCGGCCAGCCGCAGCTTGGGGGTGCGCACCCGCTTGCGGTCCAGGATGTAGGCGTGGCCCACCGCCACGCCTGGAGAGGCGCCGATGCCCTTGAGACTCAACGTGGGGGTGGCCTGGCTGCTCACGGTCCCTTCTTCGTCTGCGGCGGCTCGCCGCGTAACTGGCTTCACTTCGACTCGCCGAACCTGTTGGCGATGAGCTTCTGGATGTCCTGGAGACACGCCTCGGCGTCGTCTCCCTTGCACGTCACCGTCACTTCCATGCCCTGGGCCGCCGCCAGCATCAGCACGCCCATGATGGACTTGGCATTGGCCTTCTGGCCCTCGCACAGGAGCGTCACCTCGCTCTTGTAGCGGTTGGCCACCTGGACCAGCTGCGCCGCCGCCCGGGCATGCAGCCCCAGCGCGTTGATGATCTCGAATGTCCCTTCGGCCACGCTCGACATTGCCAGTCCCTGTTCTCCACTCTTTCTACAAGAAGGCCCCCGCCACACAGGCCAGTCCCGCGGCGAGATAGAGCACCACGTAGTTAGGAACCCGACGGGCGACCAGGAGGTAGGACACCACCCCCAGGGCCAGGCAGCCCGCAGACAACAGGGGCGCGAACCGGCCCCCCGCGCTCTTCCCGAAGGAGACGGCCAGCCAGGCCGCCAGCCCGCCCGCACATGCCGCCGCCACCGCCCGCAGCTTCGCTCCCCGGGTGGGAAGGTTGGCCCGGGCCACCGCTTCCACCAGCCTGTCCCCCAACGCCAGTCCCAGCAAGTACAACCGGGCCCGGAGCGTCAGGTGGACGAGGTTGTAGAGGAAGAGGAACACCACCGCCGCCCACGCCTCCAACAGCGGCACCAGCGCCGCGCACACCGCCCCGGTGGCCGGTTTGAGCGACAGCCAGAAGAAGCCATCCCCCAGCGCCGCCAGGGGGCCCATGAGGGCCGCCTTGAAGGCCACCACCCGGTCCGGCGGCTCCTCGCCCCGGGCAATGCGCTGCTCGTGGTAGAGCACCCCGCCCACGATGGCCGCCGCCACGTACGGGTGGGTGTTGAAGAAGACGAGGTGCCGGCGCACCGCCGCCTCGAGTGCCTGCTTGTCGGGGTAGAGCCGCTCCAGCGCGGGGTAGATGGCGTAGGCCAGCCCCAGGTTCTGCATGCCCTGCGGATTCCAGGAGGCCTGCAGGAAGAGCGAGCGCAGGAAGACGCGCAGCAGCACTCCGCGGGTGAGGGGCGGGCTGGCGGCGCTCACGGGCCCCCCCGGAGCAAGAAGAGGAGCACGGCCAGGGTGACGAGGCCGGCCCCCAGGCCCGCGAACAGGGGGGCGCGCCGGGCATGGCTGCCCCGCGCGGCGATGCAGGCCGACACCGAGGCCATGGCCGGGGAGGCCCACGCCAGCCCCCGCAACACCGGCAGGGGCAGCCGCGCCAGCTGGGGCCCGAGGAAGAAGCCCACCAGCGCGCACGCGGCCGTAATCAGCCCGAAGAGGACGAAGTGCGGCCACATGCCCCAGAGGTTCTGCTGCATGGCGCGGGTGAGCTGGCCGGCCTCGGCCGAGGCCATGGCCTTGCGCGCCAGCCGCGACGAGTAGCGCTCCAGCACCCGGTCCACCTGCAGGCCCAGCCGCGCCAGCCCGATGAAGAGGAGGATGGCGATGGACCAGAGGGCCGGGGTGGAGCCCGCGCCGGTGGCCGCCGCCATGGTGGCCGCCGCCGCCGAGGTGCCGGTGGCCGACAGCGTGTCGTTGTCCGGCAGCGAGGCGCCCAGGTTGGCCGTGCCCAGGTGGAAGAGCTCCAGCAACATGCCGATGAAGAGCCCCGAGGGCACGTCGTTGAGCAGCAGCCCCATGGCGGTGGCCGCCACCAGCGGGCGGGAGAACATGGCCTGCAGGAAGGCCTTTCGCTCCACCGCGACGAGGCCGCCCCAGACGCCAGCGAGCGCCACCTGGGTCCAGCCCACGCTCACGGACTCACCCACCCTTCCCCCAGCGCTCCTGCAGCTCCGCCAGCTCCACCGGCTTCTCCGCCGGCACCGCCCGCGCCTCCACGCGCACCCCGTCCTCCGCCAGCCGCTGCAGCGCCTGCAGCTCCGACTCGGCCAGGAAGACGGACGGCGACACCTGCCGCCGGCCCGTCCCGAAGTGCACGTTGCCCAGGTTGAGCTGGTCCACCTTCAGCCCGTGCGCCTTGGCGAAGGGCGCCGCCGCCACGTCCCTCAGCAGCACCAGCGTCTTGACGGGATCCTTGGAGATGCCCGCGAAGTCCACCTGCGCCAGCGGGAAGATTTGGACCTCGATGGCGCTCTGCACCGCCAGGGCCATGGCGGCGCGCACCAGCGGGCTGCCGGCCGCCTCGTCGTCAGCGACGACGACGCGAGAGACCTTCAAATGCGGGAGCCAGGCCTCGACGACCTGTCCATGAATGAGGCGGTTGTCGACGCGGACCAGGGTGATCACAGCAGTCTCGAATCGCCCACCCTCGGGGGGCCGTCAAGTTCGCGGCGCGGGCGGCTGCGTCTGACGCTGCTGGGCCTCGCGCAACAGGGCTGAAGCACAGGTGATGTTGCGCTGTCCGTAGATGGCCAGCTGGCTGGCCATCTCCGCCAGCGGCAGGTCCTCGGAGCGCAGGGAGTTGGCCTTGAGGAGCATGGGGAGGTTCACGCCCGCGAGCACCTCCAGCTTGCCCGACTGACAGCGCTCCGAGCACATCATCAGCGACTCCTTGCAGGGAGTGCCGCCGAAGAGGTCGGCCATGACGATGACGCCATCGCCCTGGTCCAACTCGGTCACCGCCTGCCGCATCTTCGCCCGGAGCTCCTCGACCGAGGTTCCAGGCTCGATGTTGCAGGTCGCCACCGCAGGCAGCTTGCCCACGATCTGCTCAGCGGTCGCCACCAGCTCGTCCGCCAGACGTCCGTGCGATGCCACTACGAGGCCGACCATGATCACCTCTCACCCAGCCCCCCCGGGGCTTGCCTGACTACGCCTGAATGGTGCGATGCGCAACCCCCACCGAAAGTTTCCGTTGGCACCCAAGCCACCACCCCACTCCCACCCACCTTGCCTTCCCGGAGGAAGGTAAGTCAGGTTTCGGCCCTCCGCCCGCAATTTCACCGCGCTTCGGACGAGGCGCTGTCGGCTGCCAGACGAGGAGGCAGGGACAGATGGGAGGAGCGCCGAGCTGCTTCCGCATCTTGCCACTCATTTGGATGGTGCGCGCGGGAGGAGGGTGTGAGGGCGCAGGGGCACAAGCCGCACCCGGCCCTCTCCTGGCGGGAGAGGGAGGAGTCAACCGGCGGGGAAGCACCCGCTCCGCTTGAGGGCAAAGGTGTGCCCACCGGGAGAAGAGGCAGTGGCCCGGCGCCGCGCGCCCTACTCCTTCTCGACGTCGCGGTGCCACAGCTGCACGCGCTGGTTGTCCCCGACGAGGCGCTTGCGCAGCTCCTCGGCGATGGCCACCGAGCGGTGCTTGCCGCCGGTGCACCCCAGCGCCACCGTCAGGTACGCCTTGCCCTCCTTCTGGTAGCGCGGGAAGAGGAAGCGGCAGAGGTCCACCACCTTCTCCACGAACTGCTGCGTCTCCTCGCGGTCCAGCACGTACGCGGACACCCGCGGGTCCTTGCCCGTGAGCCCCTTGAGTTCCGGGACGAAGTACGGGTTGGGCAGGAAGCGCACGTCGAACACCAGGTCCGCCTGCGGCGGCACCCCGTGCCGGAAGCCGAAGGACATGACGGACAGCGACGGGCCGCTCGCCGGCTCCGGGTTGAAGCGCCCCTGCACCATGCGCTTCAGGTCGTGCACGTTGAGCACCGAGGAGTCGATGACCTGGTCGGCCAGCTCCCGCAGATCCTTGAGCGCCTCGCGCTCGGCTTGAATCCCCTCTGACACACTGCCGGTGGGCGCCAGCGGGTGGCGGCGGCGCGTCTCGCTGAAGCGGCGGATGAGGCTCTCGTCGCTCGCGTCCAGGAAGAGCACCTCCACGTGGTGCCCCGCCCGGCGCACCTCGTCGAGCACCCGCGGCGCCTCGTGCAGGAAGATGCCCTCACGCGCGTCCACCACCAGCGCCAGGTGCTCGAACTGCCCGCCACCGGCCAGCTCCGTCAGCTTGGGCAGCAGCAGCACCGGCAGGTTGTCGATGCAGAAGAAGCCGACATCCTCCAGCGCGCGGATGGCGGTGGACTTGCCCGAGCCGGACATGCCCGAGATGATGACGACGTGCTTGGCGGGGGCCGTTTTCACTCGACTTCCTCACCCATGGAGCGGCGCATCGCCCCTTCGGCGATGGCGCGGTTGAGCCGCTCGGCGAACTCCCTCGCCGAGTGGTGACCCTGCTGCTTGAGCAACTGGTTGCGCGCGGCCACCTCGATGATGGTGGTCATGTTACGGCCGGGGCGCACCGGCACCACCGACAGCGGGATGTCCACGCCCACGATGTTCATGAACCGGTCCTCCACGCCCAGCCGGTCATACTCCTGTTGCGGGTCCCACTCGTGCAGCTCAATCACGAGCTCGATCTTCTTGCGCTCGCGCACCGAGGCCACGCCGAACAGGTCCTTGATGTTGATGATGCCCAGGCCGCGGATCTCCATGTGGTGGCGGATGACGGGGTTGCCCGCGCCATACACCACGCCGGGCCGGCGCCGCGTCACGTCCACGATGTCGTCGGCCACCAGCCGGTGGCCGCGCATCACCAGGTCCAGGGCGATCTCGCTCTTGCCGATGCCGCTCTTGCCCAGCAGCAGGATGCCCACGCCGAACACGTCCATCAGCACGCCGTGCAGGCTGCTGGCCTCGGTGAGGGCCTCCTCCAGGAAGGCCTGCACCTGCTGGATGAACTGGCTGGAGAGCAGCGGGGTGCGCATCAGCGCCAGCCCGGCCTTCTCGCACGCCTCCCGCAGGGCGGGGGGCGGGTCGATGTCCTTGGTCACCACCACGCAGGCCAGCTCCTCCTGGAAGAGCGAGTCCAGCACCTCGCGCTGCCGCTCCTCGGGGAGCGTGCGCAGGTAGGAGACCTCGGTGTTGCCGAACACCTGGACCCGGTGGGGGTGGAGGTGCTCGGTGAAGCCCGTGAGCGCCAGCCCTGGCTTCTGGATGCGCGAGGAGTTGATGCGGTGTTGCACCCCCCGCTCGCCCGCTACCAGGGTAAGCCGGAGGTCGTACTCGCGATCCTCGAGGAGCTGTGAGACCCGGATTGAGTTCATCGGCACGGGTGGAATATCACCCGCCGGACTTTTTGCGTGGTGAACCCTTCATGTCCGCCTCCCCCCCCACCGCCGAAGCTCCCGCCGAGCGGCTCCTCGCCCGGGCCGTCCTCGTCCTGCTCCTGGGAGTGGGAGCCATACTCCGAGTGTGGCTGGCGCTCACGGATGACGGCCTGTCCTGGCCGGATGAGATCTACCAGAGCCTGGAGCCGGCCCACCGGCTCGTCTTCGGCTACGGAATGCAGGCCTGGGAGTTCCTCGAGGGGGCGCGCACCTGGGCGCTGCCGGGGCTGGTGGCCGCCCTGTTCAAGCTGTCCACCCTGCTGGGGCTGGAGGAGCCGCGGGGCTACCTGGGCCTGACGCGGGGCGTCTTCGGGCTGCTGGGGGCCGCCACCGCCTGGGGGAGCTGGAGGATGGCCCGGGCGTATGGCGCCTCGCCCCTGGCGGCCAGCGCGGGGGCCTCGCTCTTCGCGCTCGCGGCGGTGCCCCTCTACTTCGCGCCCCGGGCCATGAGCGAGAACGCCTCGGCGCTGCCGGTGGTGCTGGGGCTGGGGCTGGCGCTCGCGCCGGGGGCCTCGCGCCGCGCGGGGGTGGCCGGGGCCTCGCTGCTGGGGCTCGCCGTGCTGCTGCGCCTGCAGAATGGCGTCTTCTGCGTGGGCCTGCTCGCGGTGCTGGCGGCACGGCGCGACTGGCGGGCCGCGCGAGACGCGCTGGCCGTGCTCGCCGGGTGGGCCTTCCTCTTCGGACTGCTGGACCGGCTCACCTGGGGGCGCTGGTTCCACTCGGCCCTGGTGTACGTGGACTTCAACGTGGTGAAGAACGGGGCCGCCAGCTTCGGCACCGAGCCCTTCAGCTACTACAACCGCGTCCTCTTCCGGGCCATGGGGGGCGTCACCCTGGTGACGGCGGTGCTGACGCTGTTCGCGGCGCGGCGGGCCCCGGGCCTGCTCGGAGTGGCCGGCGCCTTCTACCTCCTCCACGCCCTGCAGCCGCACAAGGAGCTGCGCTTCCTGGTGCCCGCGCTGCCCCTGTTCGCCGCGCTCGCCGGCGTGGGGTTGGACACGGTGCTGCGCCACCTGCCGCCCTCTCCCGTCCGGCTCGCCCTGCCGCTGGCGGTGGTGGCGGTGGCGGGCTTCTCCGGCCTGCGTGTAGGGGGGCTCACCTTCCGGGACCTCGGGCAGTACCCGGGGCCGAAGTCCCTCCAGAACGCCTGGGACGACTTCGGCCCGGCCAACCGCCTGCTCATCACCGCCGGCAAGCTTCCGGACGTGTGCGGCCTGAAGGTGGAGGGCATCCACCTGGCCTGGACGGGCGGCTACAGCTACTTCCACCGCGACGTGCCCCTCTACGCGCACCACGGCCCCGGGCGCGACTCCCGCCTCTACAGCCACGTGCTCACCCTCTCGGGTGGCGTGGCCAACGGTGAGGTGGTGGCCTCCGAGGGCCCCTTCGTCCTGGTGCGTCTGCCGTACGGCCGCTGCACGCCGGACCCGGCCTGGTCCTCGCGCCTTCCGTGAGCCAACGTTTTCCCACGCGGGCCATTTTCCCCCAGGCACCGCGCTGCTAAGCCGGGCCGCCCATGTCCCATTGCATCTTCTGCAAGATTCGCGACGGTCATGTCCCGGCCAGGCTCGTCCACCGGGATGACCACTGCCTGGCCATCGAGGACATCAACCCCCAGGCCCCCACGCACCTGCTCGTCATCCCGCTCGAGCACATCCCCACGGTGAACGACCTCACCGAGAACCACCGCGAGCTGGTGGGCCACCTGCACCTCACCGCCGCGAAGCTGGCGCGCCAGCGCGGCCTCGCCGACAGCGGCTACCGGCTCGTCTTCAACACCCAGCGCGACGCCGGACAGACGGTGTTCCACATCCACCTGCACCTGCTCGGTGGACGCCCCATGGAGTGGCCTCCGGGGTAGGTAGCGCGAGCCTCACAGGTCCGGCTCGCACAACCAGGGGTATTTCTCGGCAATGCGGTGACATTTGTAGTGGGGTCCGCAGGCACCAGGGACGGCCGGGTCACAGGTCTTCCTGCAGTAGCTCACCTGGCAGACGAAGCCCTCGGGGCAGGCGGACGTGTCCTCCCCACAATGGATGAGACACGTCCCCCACGCTTCGCGCGGGCGGTCGAAGGATCTCTGGACAGAGCACTTCTGCTCGCCAGCGCAGGGCGTCCGCTGGCAGTTCTGCCCATGTACCTGCGCACATACCGACACGCCCTCTCCAAATTGAACACAGTCCTGGCCCTCGGGACACGCACGGCCCTCACACGTGGGCAGACAGGAAGGACCATTGAGTCCTTCGCGGCAGAAGAATCCCTCCGGACAACTCCCGGGCTCCGCCATCCGGCACGGCCGTCCGCACCGGTAGCCCTGGCACAGGAGGCCGCGTTCGCACGCCGCTTCACGTGAAGACGACATGTCCGAGCAGGGTTCTCCCTCCTTGCGCCCCCCCACGAGCGTGCACTGGCGGATCTGAGGCCCCTCTCTCGATGTCTTCACCGTGCGGCACACCATGTCTTCCGAGCAGTGCTGGTCCGTCATGCACCGGCTGTCGGTGCAGTATCTCCACATCGACCGTGCATTGAAGAAGCACGCCAGCGGTGGTTCGCAGTCCTCGCGGCCCGCGCAGGGGCGCTCGTAGGTCATCAGACTCTGGCGCTCTCCGGGCGAGAGCATCGGGACGACCTTCGCTTCTGGCGCCGGACGCAATCCTCCCAGCATGGCCGTATGGATGGCCCAGGCCAGCGGCAGGAGCAGGAGGAGACCCAGCACAACAGCAAGGGGGATGCGCCAACGCATCAAGGGTCAATCCTAGAACTGACACGCATGGGGGCAATCCAAATCCTTCCACTGCTCAGAAGGAACGTCACATCTCTCTCTCCACTCCTCCTTGCTCAAGGGGCAGTCGTGCCGGTGCAGTTCCTCCGCGAGGTCCTTGGCCATCGCCCGGTCGATGGTGCCCCCTTCCCTCCAGGTCTCCGGGCACCCCGTCGCCATCGCCATCCACACAGTGAATGCGAACACCCGTCGCCAGCGCATGTGTCCTGCCCGTCAAGGAGGTCTCCGTCCCACGCGCCGGCAGCATAGCCCTTCGCTCCACCCCTACCGTGGAATCTCCGTCGCGGAGACGGCGGGCTCCTTCCCGAGCTTGCGCTGCTCCCTCCGCAGGAAACGCTCGAGCCCCACGCGCGTCACCACCCCCACCTGCCCGTCTCCCTGCACCGGCAGCGCATCCACCAACTGGATGTCCATCGCCGCGAGCGCCTCGCCCAGCGGCGTGTCCTCGGACACCGCGGGCGCCAGGTCCGCCAGCGCCGCCACCGTGGACTCCTCCCCCACCTGCCGCCAGCGCTCGCCCAGCGTGCTCGCCGTCACCACGCCCACCAGTTGCCCTTCCGCGCCCCGCACCGGCAACGCCGCCACCGGAGCGGTGAGCAGCCGCTCGCGCAACGCCGAGGCCGGCAGCTCCGGCCCCACCGGCTCCATCCACACCACCAGCCCCCGCACCGGCGTGCGCCGCAGCGTGTGCGGGTCCACTCCCGCCTTCCGCTCCACCAGCGTGTGGCACAGCGCCGAGGCCAGCGTGCACGTCACCATCAGCGGCAGGATGATCGCGTAGTTGCCGCTCAGCTCGTACACCATCATCAGCCCCGTGAGCGGCCCCCGCGTCAGCGCCGCCACCGCCCCGCCCATGCCCACCATCGCGTAGGCCCCGCTCGGCGCCGTAATCCCCGGCATCGCCGCGTGCAGCACCTCTCCGAAGGCCCCTCCCGCCAGCGCTCCCATCACCGTCATGGGGAAGAACGTCCCTCCCGACCCTCCCGAGCCCAGCGTGAGCGCCGTGGCCACCAGCTTCAGCACGAAGCCCGAGGCCAGCAGCGCCAGCGGCAGCGCCCGCACCGCCGCCTCGTTGATGGACTCGTGCCCCGTGCCCCACACCGCCGGGTGCACCAGCGCCAGGCACCCCACCAGCAGCCCGCCCAGTGCCGCCCTCAGCGGCAGCGGCTGCCGTCCCAGGAGGGCGCTCAGCCGCCCCGGCTTCTTCCCGTGGAAGAACTCCTCCACCCCGTGCAGCAGCCGGATGAAGACGTACGCCAGCAGCCCCGTCACCAGCCCCAGCGCCGCGTAGAAGACGATCTCCCAGCCACTCACCATGCTGTAGGCCACGCGCCGGATCATCGCGGCCTCGCCCATGACGCCCCGGCCCACCATGGTGGCGGTGACGCTCGCGAGGATGATGGGAGAGAAGACGCGCAGCTGGAACTCGCGCAGGATGATCTCCATCGCGAAGATGGCGCCCGCGATGGGGGCGTTGAAGGAGGCGGCGATGCCCGCGCCCGCGCCGCTCGCCAGGAGGATGGCCAGCTCGCGCCGCGTGAAGCCCAGCGTGCGCCCCACCGCCGAGCCGAACGCCGCGCCTCCGAAGACGATGGGCCCCTCGCGCCCCGCCGAGCCGCCCGTGCCGATGGTGATGGCGCTCGCCACCAGCTTCAGCACTCCGTCCCGCCCAGAGAGCCAGCCCTCGCGCTCCACCGCCTTGACCACCTCGGGCACGCCGTGGCCGTGCGTCTCGGGCCGGTTGCGCAGCACGTGCCCCACCACCAGCCCGCCCACCATGGGCAGCAGCGGCAGCAGCCAGGGCGGCACGTGGAGGAAGCTCCGCGCCCCGCCCCCCAGATGGCCCACCACCGAGTTCACCGCCGCCAGCGCCACCAGCGGGTAGTAGAGCGACAGCGCCCCCAGCACCAACAGCCCCAGCACCTTCAATCGCCGCCGCACCTCGTCCCGAGGGCCCCCGGGCAGGATGAGGCGCGCGAGCACCAGCGCCCCCATCCCCAGGGGGACGCCCACGATGAGGTACTCGAAGTGCCAGCTCGCGCCGGAGAAGGCCCGGGCCAGCTCATCCCCCGTGCCGGACTCCGGCAGCAGCGCGTTCAACACCCGGGGGAAGCCCAGGGCCACTCCGCTGACGAGCGCGATGAGGTTGGCGAAGAGGCCCGCGGCCAGCCCGCTGTAGAGCCCCACCACCGCGCCCGCCACCGGCAGCACCGAGGGCCCTGGCAACCGGAGGCGGTTGGTGGCCGCCAACAGCTTCAGCACCTGGCGCTCCAGCCTGCCGCGCACCGTCCTGCCCGACTGGGAAGAAGAGTCCATCTCCGCGACGCCCGCCTTTGAGTCAAAGCCCCGAGCGTCGCATGCCCACCCGCCCCGGACACCTGCTCCGCGCGGGGCCTTCCTCCAGCCGACACTGTCCAGGGCTGGGAGGATCCACCGGCCGGCCAGGCGGGCGCTCCCGTGCGCTGTGGTCGCTCCCCGCTCCATCCCTACCTTCAAGGGACGGCAGGACCCGCATTTCCGTCAGGAGAGAGACGATGAAGCGCTGGTTGGGATGGACGATGGTTCTGGGGTTGGGTGGGGCGCTCGCCACGGGTTGCGTCTCGCGTCAGGAAGAGAATGCCCAGCAGGTGAGCAAGCCCTACGAGCCCATCAACCAGAAGTACAAGAGCCCCGCCGCGTCGGAGGCCGAGCACGACTCGGGAGGAACCGGCGGTGGCGGCGACCAGGGAGTCGCCATGCCCGAGCCCTGGAAGAAGCGCCCGGACAGCTCCGCCGCGGAGACCGACGGCCCCTACAAGCTCAGCACGCCGCAGCCGCTGCCCCGTGAGCGCAGGCCCGCCCCCCTGGGCGTGGGCGGAGGCCCGGATAACGCCCGGAGGCTGGCCCAGGAGCAGCTGCATCCGCGGTAGCGGCCCCTAACGCCCCTCGGCCGTCCACCGCGCGCGAGGGGCGAACAGGCGCGCTCCCGAGGGCGCGCTCGCCATCTCCATGGGCACGCCATAGAGGGCCTCGAGCCGCTCGCGATGGAGCACCTCCGGCGTGGGCCCCTGGGCCAGCACGCGCCCATCGCGCAGCAGCAGCACGTGTGTGGCGAAGGCCGCCGCGAGGTTGACGTCGTGGAGCACCGCCACCGCGCCCAGGCCCCCGTCCACCCGCGCGCGCACCCGCTCCAGCGCGCCCACCTGGTGGGCCACGTCCAGGAAGGCCGTGGGCTCGTCCAGCAGCAACAGCTTCGGTTGCTGCACCAGCCCGCGTGCCAGCAGCAGCATCCGGCGCTCGCCTCCCGACATGGCCTCGCAGGAGCGCTCCGCCAGGTACGCCACCCCGAGCTCCTCCAACACCTCGCGCGCCACCGCCTCGTCGCTCGCCGAGGTGAGGCCCCACAGGCCCAGGTGCGGACTGCGCCCCATCAACACCAGCTCCAGCCCGCTGAAGCCCTCCGCGGGCTCGAAGCTCTGCGGCACCCACGCCACGTTGCGCGCGAGCGCCCGCGCCTCCCACTCCCCCCGCTCGCGCTCCAGCAGGCGGATGCGGCCGCGCGTCCACGGCATGGCCCCGAGCACACTCTTCAGCAGCGTGCTCTTGCCGGTGCCGTTGGGGCCGAGCACCGCCCACAGCTCTCCAGCCCGCACCCCACAGTCCACGCCGTGCAGCACGGGGGCCGGCCCATAACCGGCGCTCAGTCCCTGGAGCTCGAGGAGATTCAGGAGCCCTTCTTCCTCTTCTGGATGTCCCGCTGCAGCGCCCGCACCTTGCCGAGCAGCTCGGCGCTCTCGGCGTCCCCCATGCCCACCACCTCGGCCTCGAGGTTCTCGTAGCGGCTGCACAGGAAGTCGAGGTTCTCGCACCCGTAGGTCCGGGTGAGTGCCTTGTAGGCCCCGCGCGTGCGCGCCCACTCCTTCTGCAGCAGCGACTGGTTGCGCGAGGACGTGCGCTTGCGCTGCACCTGACGCTTGACCGGAGCGGACGCCGTGGCGCTGGACGGAGCCGCGAGCGGGGCGAGCAGGGCCTGCTGATCCGGGGACATTTCGCCTTCGGGAGTCCCCGTGTCCCCGGCCGGAGCCGCGGCCAGCGCGGCCTCGGGAGCCGTGGGAGCAGCGGCCGGAGCCGCCTCGGGAGCCGCGGCGAGCGCCTCCGCTGGAGCAGCGGCCGTCTCCGTAGCGGCGGGGGCGGGCGCGGGCTCCGCCGTGCCGGGACTCTGCGTGTCCGCGGAAGCCGTCTGCGTGGACCCGGCCGCGACGGAAGACTCCCCGGCCGCGGGAGCCAGAGCGGGCGGCGTCTGGGCCGCCTTCTTCCCCTGGAAGAGAGGACGCGCGGGCGGAGGCTCCACCGGCTCCTCGGGTTCGTGAGGCATGAGAAAGGCAGCGGCGCCCACGCCACCGCCCACCAGCAGCAGTGCGAGCGCCACGGCGAGCCACTTCCACGGGAGCGGCCGTTTCGGGACGGCCGTGCGGCGGGTGATCTCCTGCTGAACCCGCGGCGCCTCGTCACGCCGGTGGTTCGCGGCCTCGCGCTCCTCGTTGCTCCGGGCGCTGAGGGCCGCCGCCCTCGGAGTGGAGGCCGTCGGGCGCGGGGACACCACGGGAGTGCCCGTCGACGTCACGCGGCGGCGGGGCCGCCTCGTCTTGCCGCCCTGGGACACCTCCTCATCCACGTCGCGGGACATCGCCTCGTCGAGCACCACGCGCGGCTGGGTGTCCTGGCGATACACATCCTGCAGGACCACGCGCGGCTGGGTGTCGTCATGACGCGGCAACTGGATGCGCGGGTTCGTGTCCGCCAGGCCCACGTCCACGTCTTCCTCGAGGGAGCCCTGGACCATCGGGGGCAACAGCCCCTCGTCGTCCTCGGAGCCCGCGCCCGGCTCGGCGGCCTCCCACCCGGGCTGGGACTCCCACGTCCCCTGCTCGGACCCGCTCGTTTCGTAGGGCAGCGGAGGCGCCGGGCGGGACTCCCCCGACTGCTCGATGGCGCTCAGGTCCTCGTCCGAGCGGAGCGGCTCCGACCAGACCGGCGTGTCCTCGATGCGCACCGGCCCGGGCTCTTCCGGCGGGAGCGCATGCTCCAACAGGGTCACCGCGGGCGGGGAGCCCTGCTCGGAGGACACCTGCAACTCGCGCGTCGGGGCCGACGACGACCCGAATGCCGGCCCGGCCGGTGTGAGCGGAGCACGTGGCGCGGCGGGAGCCATCGCACCGGACGGCATGGACGCCCGGAGCATGGGGACGGAGCCCGGCTCCGGGGGCAGCATCGGCGAAGCAGCGGGAGCCCGCGCGGCAGCGGGAGCGGGACCCCTGGGCGCGACGGGGGCCGTGAGCCCCGAGATGTCCACCGTGGGCGAGCCTCCCGGTGGCGACAGCCGCTCCTTCCGGGACTCCTCGATGGCCTCCACGGCGACGGCGGGCCGGGTGGGCTCATCCATCGCCGAGGCGGGCACGGCCGGCCGCGTCTCGCCGTCATCGCGCACGGGGCCCCCCTCGCGCGTGCGCGGCGTGGGCTTGAAGGAGAGCGCCTCGAAGGAGCCCTCCGGCCGGCCCGACTTCGACGACGGCTCCTGCGAGAGCCTCGGCGCGGCGCCCTCCAGCGAGCCGGGCCCCCCGGACTCCGGCTCGGGCAGACGTCCCACCTCCCGGAGGCTCGCGAGCAGCCGCCGCTCGCCCTGGTACTCCGGGCCGAACAGCTCGCTCATGTACCGGCTGACGCTCTCCGGGCCCGAGGCGGGGTCCAACTCCAGCAGGCACGCATTCAGTCTGCCGCGCAGCTCCTCCGCCGTCTGGAAGCGCTGGGCCGGGTCCACCGCCAGCGCCTTCATCACCAGCTGCGCCACCGCGGGCGGCGTGGCTGGAACCAGCTCTCCCAGAGGCTGCACGTGGGGCTGGGCCACCGCGGACATCAGCTCGCCCGGGGACACCGAGTCGAAGGGATTCCTCCCGGAGATGAGCTCGTACAGGCACAGGCCCACCGCGTACAGATCGCTGCGGCGGTCCACCGGCTGGTGCCGGGCCTGCTCCGGCGACATGTAGAGGAACTTGCCGAGGATGATGCTCGGGTTCGTCTTCGCCGCGCTCAGCCGGCTCTTGGCCAGGCCGAAGTCGATGACCTTCACCTCCCCCTCGTAGGAGATGAGGATGTTCTGCGGCGAGATGTCCCGGTGCACGAGGTGGAGCTCGCCCTCGTCATCACCCTTCTTGCGGTGCGCGTAGGCGAGCGCGTCCAGCACCCGGCCCATCACGAACAGCACGAAGGTGAGCGGCAGCGGCTTCTGCCTGTCTCGCGCCCGCGCCGCCACCTTGCGCAGGTCCTTGCCGTCCACGTACTCGAGGGCCATGTACGCATCGCCCTCGTGCAGCCCCATGTCCAGCACCTGCGCGATGGAGCCGTGCGACAGCTTCACCAGCGTGCGCGCCTCTCCCACGAAGCGCTCGACGAACTCCGGGTCCGCCGCCAGCTGCGGCAATATCTTCTTGATGACGCACAGCTTCTCGAAGCCTTGTGCGCCCTCCAGCCGTGCGAGGAAGATCTCTCCCATGCCGCCGGTGGCCAGCTGGGACAGCAGCGTGTAGCGGCCGAACGGCACGGGCCGGAACGGACGCAGTCGAGCGTTCGAGGACGACGGGTTCATGCCGGACGCTGGGCGTTCATGCTCGCAAGGGGGGCACCCATGCTCGCATTGTTCCGGGTCCGAGCGCGAGCCTCCGCCCTCCCTTTTCCACTACATCATCCCACTTCAGCGCACACCGGGATTGGTGAGCTGGGGGATGTCCTCGTCCATGACCTCGAAGGCGGCGACCTTGTCGCGAGGGGCGCGGATGAGGCGCTCGCCGAGGGGGACGACGTCGAAGCGGGCGCCGATCACCGCGAGCGTCTTGCCGGTGATGAGCACCTGGCCGGGCATGGCGGTGGCGGCGAGCCACGAGGCCACGTTGACGCCCTCGCCTACGGCGGAGAAGGAGGGCCGGGACTCAGGGCCCACCAGGCCGGCGAGGACGCGGGCGGTGTTGATGCCGATGCGCACCTCGCACCGCTCCTCCAGGGGGCGGCGGGCCATGGTGCGATCCCAGTCGGCGCGCAGGGCGAGCGCGGCACGCACGGCGCGGACGGCGTCGTCCGGCTTGGAGGAGGGAGCGCCGAAGAGGGCGCGCAGCGACTCGCCGAAGAAGGCCTCCAGGGTGCCCTCGAAGCTGAAGACGAGCCCGCCCAGGTGGGAGTGGAAGTCGTTGAGCAGCGCGGTGGCGCGCTCGGCGCCGAGCTTCGTGCTCAGCGCGCCGAAGCCGACGAGCTCGGCGTGGACGATGGTGACGTTGCGCTCCTCCAGCCCGGGCAGCTTGCCGCCGGTGCGCTGGGCCTCGGCCGCGCGCCGCTCGGCCACCTCGTGCCCGTGGAAGCGCTCCAGGTGCTGACGCAGGGGAGAGGCAGCGGGCCCGGAGGACGAGCTGGCGGAGAACTTCTGCACGCCCGTGGCCACCAGGTGCGCCACGGCGGTGCAGGTGTCGAGCATGATCTCCAGCTCGGTCTCGTTCTTCGCGGAGGTGTTGACGTAGAGGACACCGGCGAAGGGGGCCTCGAGCCCGATGGGGATGCAGAGCACCCGGTCCACACCATAGAGGATGACGCTCTCGCGGCCGGCGAAGCGGCGGTCATCGCGCACGTCGCCCACCAGGAGCGCGCGGCCCTGGCTCAGGGCCTGCTCGATGATGCCATCGGAGACGGGCACCTCACCCTTGGCGAGCTTGCCGCGGTGGCGCACGGCGGCGGGAACCATGACACCGGTGGGATGGCGCAGCAGCACCACGGCGGTGGTGGCGTCGATGCGCTCGAGCACCCGGTCCATGGTGGCCTCGAGGAAGGCCGTGAGGGTGGTGGCGGTGGCGAGCGCCTCCGCGGTGTGGAAGAGGAGGACGAGCGTCTCGTAGGCGCCGCGGGGAGCCTGGGCGCCCACCGGCGCGATGGGGGCGGCGGTGGCGGGGACGCTGTCGAAGGGGCTGGAGAAGTTGTCGAGCGCCCGCAGCAGGTCCACGTTCTTGATGTTCTTGGCGAGGATGACGGAGGGCCCCACGTCCTCGCCGTGGCCGAAGCGGCGCACGCCTCCGGCGCCCAGGTCCACCATCTCGGTGGCGGCGTTCTCCACCTGGTTGGGCTGGCGCACCGAGAGGGTGTTCTCGCCCAGGGAGATGGTGTCGCCGGGTTGCAGGGCGATGGTGCCCTGCAGGGGCGCGCCGTTGACGCGGCTGCCGTTGCGGCTGCCGAGGTCCTCGAGGCGCAGCTTGTCCCCCTCGGCCACGAGGCGCGCGTGCCGGCGCGAGACGAGATCGCCACCGAGAACGATGTCGTTCTCATCCGCGCGGCCGAGGTGCGTGACGCCCTCGGGAAGCTCGTAGGCAGTATCGAAGTAACCCGGGCCGTTGATGATGATCTGCCACATCGCGCGGGGGAGATTACACGACCCGGCCGCTCCATTCGCATGGAGCAGTCACATTGACACGCGGAGTCAAATCCGCTCGGGACGTAGCCCCCCCTTCAGCGAGGCCGGTGGATCCACACCGAGTCGTCCACCCGCGCCACCATGAAGCGCTGTAAAGGGCGGGTGGCGGGACCGAGCAACACCCGGCCATCCTCGTCGAAGCGCGAGCCGTGGCAGGGACACTCCAGGAGCGCCTGCCCGGGCACGTGGGCGACGTGGCAGTCGCCGTGCGTGCAGATGTGCCAGACGGCGGAGAAGCAGCCCGACGCGGTGTGAATCACCACCACGTCGAGCAGGGCCTCCGGGACGCGGACCACGGCCGAGCCCCCCGGTGCCCGCAGCGCCGGGTACTCGGTGAGCTTCACCTCCACCCAGCCCTCCTCGGGACGGCCGGGGGTGACGCCGCAGGCCTCGGCATCGGAGAACGGGAGCACGGTGGATTCCCGCCACTCGGGACCGCAGCCGGCACAGAGCGCGGCGAGGGCACAGGTGCCGTGCAGCAGCGAGCCGAGCACGGCACGCCGGTCCAGCTCCCGCTGCGTCTCTGGAGGCCGGGGCGCGTGCATCACTTCCACTCGCAGAGGGGAGAGCCGTTCACCACCGCGACGGCGTCCAGGTCGAAACCGCCGGAGGTGAAGCCGTAGCCGTTCTGCCCGCTGTCCCGGATGCGGATGAAGCGCGCCCGAGCCACACCGAGAGTGGACAGGTCGAAGCCGTCCCCCCCCGCCACGGAGGGATCCGTGGGGCTGAGGCCATTCTCCGGTGTGGAGAACACGGGCTTCACGCCCGCGCAGCCGGGGTAGCCGTGGGTTCCATCCGCGGGGTCGCAGGGGAACTCGCGCCACGTCTGGCCGTCCTCGCTCACCGCGACGAAGGCCGTCTCCGCGTAGTTGCTGAAGGCGTTCTCGAAGACGAGCAGGTCCACGCCGGGCCCGTCCACCACGCCGATGTCGGTGAGCTCGAGGACGATCTCCCCCCGCTCGCCGAGCGAGAGCACGTCCAGCGAGCCCATGCTGGAGCCGCCGCCGCGGGGCGGTCCGAGCACGATGGTGGGGTAGCCGTCCTGGCCGAAGCCAGCGGAGTCGCCGGGGTGGAAGGAGGCCACCTTGTCGGCGAAGGGGTTGTTCTCGCTCGCGCAGACCACCGGGGCCTTGGGGTCCTCCTTGTCCTCCTCGGAGGGACCTCCGCAGCCCGCGGCGAGCAGGGACGTGACGAGACAGGCGCTCCAGCGCGCCAGGGTGCCGTGCGTCTTCATGGGCATCAGCGCTGCTGGAGACGGACGAGCCGGCGGCCGTTCTTGTCCTTCACGCTGACGAGCAGGTCCGCCCCCATGGGAGTCATGCCCACCACGTGGGTGCAGGTGTTGCTGGTGGTGAGCACGGGCGTGAGGTCACCCGCGGTCACGGTGCTGGGGGTGATGCCGCCCAGCGTCAGCTCCATGCGCGAGACCTCCTTCGTGGCCGTGAAGGTACCGCGGTGCAGCGCCACCCCCTGGCCGAACCTCGCGACTCCCTGGAGGTCGGTATTCGAGTAGATCTCGATCGCGTTGGGGTTGGTGAGCGCGAAGGGCGTCCCACTCGAGAGCGCCGACGTGTACACCGAGGGAGCCACGGCGGTCAGACGATTGATGTAGGGCGAGAAGGGGCCGGTGGCCTCCGGGTCGGGAACGGAATACCCGAGCACGGCGATGTTGTCGCTCGTCACCGCCGTGAAGCCACTGGAGGCGCCCGCGACCGGGAAGGTCGCCAGCTTCGTCCCCTGGAGGGGCTTGGCGTCGGTCTTCAGGGCATAGATGGCGTTGCCTCCCTCGGCCACACCCTGGATGCCCACGCCGTTGATGAGGAAGGCTCCAGGCACGGCATCGGCGGTGAAGTTGCCCGCGGCGGAGACGTAGGTGGAGTCGGCCGGGGTCGCCGTGTCGTAGACGAGAACCTTCCCGGGGAATCCGGTCTCCGCCTTGGCGTAGCCGGTCAGCAGCCGGGTGCCATCGTTGGTGAGATACCCGCTCGGGAACGCGCCCTGGTCCGCCTCGGGAACGATGGGCTGGAGGGGCGTCGTGCTGGCGGCGATGGCCGGCCAGGTGCCGAGCGCGTAGAGGCTGTCGTCGGTGCCATTCAGGCCGTACAGCTTGAAGTCGCTGCCGCTCTGCACGGCGGACACCGCGCCGATGCCCTCGGGGAGCGTCACGGACTCGGCGGCGGCGAAGCCCGTCTGGAGCTGCAACGTGCCGAGCTTCTCGTCATGCGGTAGGTCCGTGCACGCGACGCCCGCGTCGGTGCCGGCATCCGTCCCCGCGTCGGGGCCCGTGTCGGTGCCCGCGTCCGTCCCGGCATCCGTCCCCGCGTCGGGGCCCATGTCGACGTCCCGCACCTCGCAGTGGCTGTCCACGCACGCGTACTGCTTGCCCTCGGGGGGAGCGCCCTGCTTGTTCACGCAGTCGATCCGATCGACGCACTCCTCCCCGCAGCCCGTGACCAGCAGCCCCAGCGACAGGGCACCCAGCGCCACCACGAAGCGGCCGAACCGCCCCGAACCCATCATTCCCGTCTTCATTCGCGTCCTGCTCCTCGCCCCCTCGGGCGGAATGCCTTCGAGAGGAGTGGGAGCGGGATGCGAATCGGGCACGGCCTGACAGAGGACGCACACGGCGGCGCACCCGCTGCCTCCCCTCGGAGACCTCGGTGTTGTCCGTGCCACCGGCACGGGTCCTCGGCAGGTTTTCGGACTTACGGGCACCGTGGCCTCACGGGGAGGCCACCTTCCCTACTGGCCGTCGCTTCCCAGTCCTCGGGAGAGGACCAGTGCATCCTGACGGTTTTCGTTCCCGTTCACCGCTGCGGGGCAGTCCCGGACTCGCACCGGGTTCCCTCGAGTCCCCACCAACAGGTGGAGGAACCGAAGACGGGGCGCGGGATATGGCGGCGGGGAAGCTTTGTCAAATGCTCCGTCCGTTTCGCACCAGCAGTGCGCGTCGTATGGAGCATGGAAGACAGGAACAACGCGGAGCGCGGGCGGTCCCAAGTGGCCGGACTAGACTTCGCGCATGGAGGCTCTCGAAGCGGCGCTGGACGTATTCTACGCGGGCGATGCCGCGGCCCTCGAGCGATTGCTGCACGCCAATTCCTCGCTGCCGCATGCGCGCATGACGTCGGCCAAGGGCCCCTACTGCGGCTACTTCCACGAGGCGACGTTGCTGCACCACGTTGCCGGCAATCCGCTCATCCGGCCACTGCCAGGGGCGACGATGGAGCTCGCCCGGCTCATCCTCGAGCACGGTGCCGAGACCGACGCTTCCACGCGGCCAGGGCCCGCGCAGCCCGACGACATCGGGTGGAGCACGCTCGGCCTGGTGGCCACCAGTGACGCCGCCCGCCGTGCCGGCCACCAGCGGCCACTGCTCGAGCTGCTGCTCGCACACGGTGCCGAGATCGACTTCCGCAACGGCGGGCCGCTCGTGGGTGCGCTCTACTACGGCGAAGCCGAGGCGGCACGCTTCCTCGTCGAGCGCGGCGCGCGGTACGACCTCGTGAGCGCCGCGGGGCTCGGCCGCATCGATTTGATGGAGCGGTTCGTGCGTGACGATGGGACGCTCGCGCCGGACGCGCATGCCCTGGTGCACTACAGCCAGGTGCGTGACCGCCCCGCCTCACGGGCCGACATCCTGGGCCTCGCGCTGATCTTCGCCAGCATGGGTGGCCACCGGGACGCGGCGGCGTGGCTCCTGGACCGCGGTACCAGCGTGCACGCACGGCCGCCGTTCGATCACACCGCGACGCCGCTCCACTGGGCCGCGCTGCGCGGGCACGCGGAAGTCGCGTCGCTCCTCCTCGAGCGCGGCGCGGACCGCACGGTGCGCGACACGTCGTTCCATGGCACGCCCCAGGGCTGGGCCGAGCACGCGGGCCATCAGGCCGTGGCGGCGCTCATCGCGCGATGACGAGTACCGCGGGCGGGAGTCGAACCCGCAACCTCTGCGTTCTGAACGCAGCGCCTCTACCAGGTTGGGCTACCGCGGCATGTGCTTCCACTGCTGGGACTGCGAGTGCCGGAAGCGGGAGTCGAACCCGCAACCTCCAGACTCTCGATCTGGCGCCTCTACCGAGTTGGGCTACTCCGGCGATGGGACTGCTGGACTGCGAAGAGCGGCCGGCGGGATTCGAACCCGCGTACACCTGAGTGGCGCTCAGGGGCCTCGTGCCTCTCGGCCACGGCCGCATTTGCGAGCGCTCCTGCAGGGAATCGAACCCTGTTCACACGGTAGACGGCCGTGCTGCGATCCAATCGCATCCAAGAGCTTGTGCTGCTGGGAGTACCCCGTACGGGAATCGAACCCGTCTTTCCGCATAGAGAGTGCGGCGTCCTGTGCCGATAGACGAACGGGGCAGGAGATCAGGACCCGGAAAAGCAAGAGGCCGGGTCCCTTTCTTGGAGCCCGGCCTCTGAGTCCCGTGCCTCGTCTTGGGGACGAAGGCGCGGAAGCATCAGAGTCCGGGCGGTAGACCGCCCTCCAGCTCGAGGCCGGACAGGAGATCCAGAGCGGTATCCAGACCGGGACGCGAGAGCGCGTCGATGCCAGTATCAGTGTCGTTCAGGGACTTGAGGTTCATCGGGCTCTGCGTCGTCACCGTCGTCATGGTCACCGCTCCTTTCATCGAGAAAAGACGCGGCGGAAATCCGTTCCTGACAACGCGCGAGACACGGCGGGGCCCGCCTGCCCCTCAGGCCACCGTGAGCCGCCCGCGCCGGTACAGGAGCGCCAGGAACAACGGCCCACCGAGCAGCGCCGTGACAGCGCCCACGGGAGGCTCGCCCCCGAACAGCGGGATGGCCAACCGCGCCACCAGGTCCGAGAGCAGGAGGAACGCCGCGCCCCCGAGCGCCGAGAGCGGCACGAGCAGCCGCTGGTCCGGCCCGAAGGCCAGCCGCAGCAGGTGGGGCACGATGAGGCCCACGAAGCCGATGAGCCCCGAGAGCACCACGGCCCCCGACACGCTGGCGCTCGCGGCGAGGAGCAACCACCGCCGCGTCCGGGCCACGGACACCCCGAGCGATGCCGCGTCCTCATCCCCCAGCGTGAGCAGGTTGAGCCGCCCAGAGAGGGCCATCATCACACCGATGGCCACGGCCTGGAGGAGCGCGGACAGGAGGAGCGTACCTGTGCTCTCGTAGCCGAGGGTACCGGCGAGCCAGTAGAGGAGTTCCCCCAACCGGTTCGGGTCGGAGAGCGTCTTGACGAGGGTAATGACGGCGGAGGCGAAGGCGTTGAAGACGACGCCCGTGAGGAGCGCGGCATAGGGCGCGCGGCCTCCGTGCCCCCGGCTGGCGGCGAGCACGAAGAGCATGGCCGCGACGGCACCGAGGAAGGCGAACAGGGCCGGTGCGGAGAGGCGCTCGAGCCCGACCCCGAGGCCCGAAGCCACCTCGCCCACGGTGGCGAAGCCCAGAGCCAGGGCGATGGTGGCCCCGAGCGCCGCGCCACCGGAGACGCCGAGGACGAAGGGGTCCGCCAACGGGTTGCGCAGCACGCCCTGCAACGTGGCTCCGGAGGCGGCGAGCCCCGCGCCAACAACCGCCGCCAACAGGGCACGCGGCAAGCGGAGGGACCAGAAGATGGCGGTGTCGATGGAGTTGGGGTCGCCGAAGAGAGCGGAAAAGGGGATGGGCTGATCGCCAAAGAGGATGGCCAGGAGGAAAGCGCCGAGCAGCAAGATGAGGAACGCCCCGCCGAGCCCGAACGCCCGGGCCGGAGTGAAACCCTTCACCCCTTTCCCTCTCTCACGCATCACGGGCGCACAGTACCCGCATCGGGCTTCGCGGAGGGGTGCAACAGCCAGAACAGGTCCTCCAGTCCCCGCCCCAGAGAAGGTCCCGGCTGCAGCAACGCCATCGATGGCATCTCCACCCACCGGGCCTGCGAGAGCCCCGGGAGCGCGGCGATCTTGTCCTTGCCCACGTCCACCATCGCGGCATCCACCACCACGTCCGGCCGCGCACGCACCGCCCGCTCAACGGAATACACGGAGTACGCCGAGCCCGCGTCCGCCGCCACGTTGATGGCTCCCGCGTCGCGCAGCAGCTCGTCCGCGAAGGAGCCGGGCCCGGCGACGACCAGCGGCTCGAAGCCATAGGCGAACAGCACGCGGGGCGGCTTCAGTGCCTTGGCGGTCTCACGGATGCGAGCCCGGGTGGACTCGATCCGCTGGATGATCGCGTCGGCCTCCTTCTCCTTCCCGAGCGCCCCTCCGACAGCGCGCAGGGCCGCCAGGGTATCGGCCACGGTGTGCAGGGGCAGCAACAGCACGGGCACGCCGATCTCCGCCATCTTCTCCACGGGCCGCTGGTTGCCGGGCCCCGGCTGGACGAGCACGAGGTCCGGTTTGAGCGCCACCACCCTCTCGACGGACGGGTCGATGAAGCCTCCCACCCGGGGCAGGCCGGCCACCTCCTTCGCCTCGTCGAAGCGGGAGACGCCCACGAGCGTACTTCCCGCGCCCAGGGCGATCACCGTCTCCGTGAGCGACGGGACGAGTGTCACCACGCGCTTCACTTTCTCGGGGGGCTTGGGGCCCAGGAAGCGCGGGCCTCCCTGGGGAGGAGCCGCGTGCGCGGCGGTGACGAGGCACAGCGCGGCGAGCAGGACGAACGGAGCGAGGCGGGTCTTCATGGGAGGCTCAGGGAATCGCGACGACATCACCGACGAGGGAAGGCCCACGGCTGCGCGGACAGGCGAGGATGGGAGGCTCGGCCCCGGGCCCCAGCCCGCGCCGCTCCACGAGCGAGTCGCCCACCACCTCGATGACGAAGATGCGGCCCGCGTTGTTGTCGCCCACGTAGGCGCGGTTGCCCACCACGGAGAACCGGCCGGCGGAAGGCAGCGGGCACGAGGTCCCCTCCGCGCACCGCAGCGCGAGCGAGGCCACCACGCGGCCGTCCGTGCCGAGCAGCACCAGCCCCGTGCCCTGCACGTCGATGAGGTTGAAGTTGCGGTCGTAGGTCGCCGCGCCGCCGCAGCTCACGAGCAGCCGCTCGCCCACGGGGACGACCCAGAACGGGTTGAGGCAGCCCGTGCCGAGCTCGAGCAGCTCCACCGCGCGGGAGGCGGGGTCGATGCGGGCCAGCAACCCGGGGCCTCCGACGGAGAAGTCCCGGGGGTCCAGGTTGCCGAGCGCGGCGAACACCCGGCCCTGGAGCGTGGCGATGCCCGCGGGCGTGGGCTCGGTGGTGTGGCCCGGGAAGGGCTTCAGGGCCTCGCCCGTGGGCAGCGAGAAGGTGTCCGTGACCGTAGGCGCGGTGGGGTCCGCCACCGAGACCCGGACCACCTTGCCGCCCGCGGACGCATCCGTCTGCAGGTTGCCCAGCAGCGTGACGTACACATCCGAGCCGTCCAGCGTGAAGCCATACGGGTTGGTGTTCGCACCGAAGTTCACGCTGCCCACGTCGGTGAGGGTGATGCCATCGGGGAAGCGCGGGCCCGAGCCCCCCGCGGGCTCCTCGTCGCGCCGGAGCACCTGCAGCGTGTTGCTCGTGGAGTTGAGGACGAAGACGTAGGGGTCCTGGACGAGGAGGTGGTTGGGAACCAGGCCGGTGGTGTTGCGGGCGGGCAGCTCGCCATAGTCGGAGAGCCGGGCCTGGAGCAGCCGCATGGACGCATCCAATACCAGCACGACGTCCTGCATGCGCGCGACGGTCTGGGGACTGGTCCCCACCGCCACCGAGGGCCCCTTCACGTCCGGTCCCGCCTGGAGGCCCACCACCTGCCCGGTGTTGAAGCACGCGGCGATGAGGTCATAGGTGCAGCTGCCCCCCCGGCAGCTCCGCGAGTCCGCGCACACGGTGCCGCACGCGCCGCAGTGGAAGGCATCCGTGTCCAGGTCCACGCACGAGCGGTCACAGCGCTCGGAGGACGCGAGGGTACACGCCGCCTTGCACTGCCCCTGCTCGCACACCTGGTCCGCGGCGCAGGCCATGCCCCCCTCGCCCGCGCAACCGCCGCAGTGAGCGGGGTCCGACACGGTGACGACACACTCGCCTCCGCACAGCGTGGAGCCCGAGCGGCACTGACAACCGCCCTCGACACACACCTCCGTGGCGGAGCAGGCCGTGCCGCAGGCCCCACAGTGGGACGAGGTGCTGGAGAGATCCACGCACGTGTCGCCGCACTGGGTCTGTCCCTCGGAGCAGAGAGGGCGCTCGTCCGGGCACCCCGCCAGCAGCAGGGACAGCGTCACCAACAGCAACACCGTGGATGCCCCCTCTCCCCTTGGGAGAGGGCTGGGGTGAGGGTCATTCCGAATCATGGTGTCTCCGTCCCGGAGAAGGCCCCCGACACCGACAGGTACACGGCGCGGCCGGGGAGCGGGTAGCCGACGAAGTCCTCGGCGCGAGCGTCGAAGAGGTTCTTCACCTCGCACGAGACCGTGAGCTCCGGGCGGGAGCCAAACGTGCTGGCCAATCCAGCATGAACGAAGGCGCGTCCGGGCAGCGACATCGACCCATCCCGGGTGAGCGCGTGAGCCGACTGGGCCACCACCTCCATGCGCCCCGTGAGCCACCGGGGCCCGCCCATCACCCGCGCCGCCAGCTTGTGCCGGGGCCGGTAGGGCAGCTCGCGCAGGTAGAAGCGCTCATCCCGCTGCAGGTCGCTCGACACGGTGAGCGTGTAGCTGAAGGCACCGGAGAGCAGCGGATGGGGCCGCCACTCGCCCTCGGCCTCGAGCCCCAGCACGCGCGCGTTGGCGAAGTTGTACGGCCGGGCCGCGCCGGGCGGATAGGCCTCGTAGGAGATGAGGTCCTCGTAGAGGCTGGCGAAGCCACCCACCGAGGCGAAGGACTCCTCCGAGCGGTGCACCACCGCCGCGTCCGCGTACAGGGCGCTCTCGGGACGCAGGTCCGGGTTGGGCAGCAGCGTGCCCTGGCGCACGTACAGCTCCAGGAAGGAGGGCGCGCGGTGGGCCCGGCCCGCGTTGGCGCGCAGCTCGAAGTCCGCGGGCAGCTCCACGGTGATGCCCACCTTCGGAGACAGCAGCGTGTACGGGCCCGCCCGCTCCACGCGCAGCGAGGGCGCGACGGTGAGCTGCCCGTCCCACAGCAGCAGCTCGTCCATCGCCATCACGCTCGCGCGCAGCCACGATGGGTCGCCCCCGGAGGCCTCGTTCGTGTCCGCGGCCGTCACGGACTCGCCACCCACGCTCACCAGCGCGGACAGCGCGTGCCACCCGCCCAGCAGCACCCGCCCCTCCAGCTCCACCCCGCCCAGTTGCTGCACCTGCGGCTCCGACTGGCTCCAGAGTCCCCCCGACAGCGCCACCCGGTCCCGGCGGAAGTACGCGCGCGCGTTCGTCCGCACGCCTCCTGGCAGCGCGCCCGTCACCCGCAGGCTCGCCGAGCCGCGTCCTCCCGACTGCCGCGCGTCCCCGCTCGGGTTCTGCGCGGTCCCCGCGAGGCCCCGCTCATCGAAGGAGAGTTCGCCCAGCAGGTCCGCGGAGAAACCCCGGCCCAGCTCGCCCCGCAGCCGCAGCAGGCCCCCTGCCCCACGCGCGTCGTTGTTGGCGCGCCGCTGCTCGACGAGCGCGTCCCCGGGCAGCGTGGGGCTCGGATCGAAGAGGTACGGGAAGCGCCCGCTGGAGGTGCCTCCATGGACGAGCACCAGCGCCTCGCCGCCCGCGAGCGGCCCCGAGGCCGACAGCCACCCTTGCGCCGTGTCCCAGCTCCCATAGGAGAGCTCACCCGTCACGCGCGCGTCCTTGCCGGGACGGCGGGTGATGATGTTGACGGCGCCGCCCAGTCCCCCCGTGCCGTAGCGTGCGCCCGCGCCGCCACGCAGCACCTCGAAGCGCTCGGCCATCGCCGCGGGCACGCGCGAGAGGTCCGCGATGCCGCCGGGCCCGTTGAGGGGAACACCATCCAGCAGCACCAGCGTCGCGTTGGAGGACGCACCGCGCACCACGAGGCTCTTGCTCTGCCCGTAGCCTCCCACGTCCTGCAGCGTGACACCCGGAGCGGTGGACAGCATCGCCGCGGTGTCCCGGGCCGCGCCGCCGAACTCGTCCACCTGGATGACGGTGAGGGCGCCGCTCGGATCCCTCCGCGACGCGGAGTCGGGAGGCTCGGCAGCGCTGGCCTTGCCCACCACCTCCACGGTGGGGACGCGGAAGGGCTCGCCCTCGGGCGCGTCCGGGGCCAACACAGCCGGAGTCTCCTGGGCGGGAGCGTCCTGGGGAGGCTGCGCCGCCTGCTGCGCAAGCGCGGAACCGCTCGTGCTGAGCGCCAGGCAGAGCCACCGCCCGGCGAGGTGCGACCGCCGCATGAACCCGCCTTCCGCTCTCTCCGTCGAAGAGAGAAGGCAAACGCGGGCAGCTCGCGCCCACACCCCTGGGCAGGTCTCCTGGCTGTCGGACTCCGGCCGAGACGCACACCGCGTCTCCCAGAAGGGCTCCTCCGCCTTCCCCCGGCCGCGAGGCTGGAGTGGCGACTGCCGAGGACCCCTGCCCTGACCTCAGGGCTGCCCGATCACAGTGGCGGGACCGCGCCGGACTCGCACCGGCTTCCCTCTTGAAAGCCCGGCATGGGCACCCAAGGGCAGGCCCTTCCTAGGGGCTCAACCCCCGCGCGTCAAGCCACCCTCGGTGACGTGCGGCGTCGCCCGGGGGCCGCGGGAGTGGCGATCCAGCCAGTCGAGGATGAACTGGTTGAAGGCGGAGAAGTCGACGAAGGTGGCCAGCACGTCGCCGAAGCGCAGCGAGGCCCGGTCGAACAGCGGCGTGGGCCGGCCGGGGATCAGCAGCGTGCCGTTGTGCCAGGTGCCGTTGTGGCTGCCATCATCGGCGACGTACCAGACGCCCGTGTGCTTCTCCTCGCTGAAGGTGGCGTGCACCCGCGAGACCGTGGGGTCCTCGACGATGATGTCATTGTCCGGTGTACGCCCCAGGGTGATGCCGGGCACGGGCGTGGTGATGCCCTGTGGGCGCTTGCGCACTTCGAGCACGAGCGGCTCGGCGAGCGTGGGCCTGCGCAGCGAGAGGCCCGTCATGGTGCTGCGGGTGAAGAGGGGGCGTACTCCCATGGGAGGTGCCTCCCACACCAGCACCGGCCAGCGCACCGCGTGCCGCACCGAGTGAGGGTCATCGAGAAACTGAGAAGCGAGGGCGGAGAACTTCAGATGCACGGGACTGCCCTCCAGCGCACGAGGGGGTAACGGGCAGGGTGTGCATGGAGGGTGATCCGGGCCAGTCCCCCCTCGGCGGGTGAGGGCGGGGAGGACAGCGGTGCTGGAAGTACTCAGCGGGAGCATCCGTGTCCGTCCCGCGCACTGGACGCACGCGCCGCGGCTGCACACCGCGCGCAAGTGCTCTCCGAGGGAGAACCCGCTGGCATGACACCTGCTCTGTGCGCCAGACAACCGCGCCATGGAGGCGCGCGAAGGAGAGGGACAAAGGTGGTCGAGATGCTGACGGCGGGGAAGCGGTTGGCGGTGTTCTCCATCCGCGAGGGCAAGGGCGGGAGCATCTGGGTGCGGGCGGGGAGCGCGTTCGTGAACAAGGACGGCTCGCTCAACGTGCTGCTGGATGTGCTGCCGCTGGATGGGAAGCTGCACGTGCGCGAGGCGGGGGACAAGAAGGACACGGTGCAGGCGGGGGGCGGCGGGCGCTACGGGCTGGACGGCGGCCTGGACTCGCTGCCGGTGGGAGGCCACTCGTGAGCGGACGGGTGATGGGCGTGGCCGCGGTGCTGGGGCTGCTGCTGTGGCTCGGGCCCGGGAGCGCGGAAGCCGCCCAGGCGAAGACGCGCACGCAGTACACTGGCGTGGTGAACCTGAACGAGGCGACGGTGGCGCAGTTGGATCTGCTGCCGGGCGTGGGCGCGAAGGCCGCTCAGCGCATCATCACCTGGCGGGAGAAGCGGGCCTTCAAGCGCCTCGAGGAGCTGGTGCGGGTGAAGGGCTTCGGCAAGAAGCAGTTCCTGAAGCTCAAGCCGTACCTGACGCTGCAGGGCCCGACGACGCTGAAGGCGGAGAAGGTGCCGGTGAAGCCGGACGAGGTGCGCGTCACCGGCCCCGTGGCGAAGCGCTGAGGACGCGGGAGGGAGGGTGCCCGTGTGCCGGGCATCCTCTCTCCGGCGCGGCCCTCACCGGCCGGAGGCGCGGGGCAGCTCGACGGCGTCGGCCTGCTCGGTGAGGGCCATGTCGGGCGTGAGCTGCAGGGGTTTGACGGGCGCGGAGGTCTGCGTGGTGGCCTCGCGCATGGCCTCGATGAGCTGCTGCCGGCCGTGGGGATAGGGAGCCTCCGCCCCCGGGAGCGCCAGGAGCTGGCGCTGCAACGCCTCGCCCGAGGGGGTGCGCAGCGCCGGGTCGTGCTGGAGCAGGCCCATGATGATGGCGTCCAGCGCGGGCGAGATGCCGGGCACGGAGTGGGAGGGCGGCAGCAGTTGCTGCCGGGTGGAGGCGACCATCAGCTCCGCCTCGTTCTCGCCCTGCAGGACGCGCTGGCCGGTGAGGGCCTCGTGGAGGGTGAGGCCGAGGGCGAAGAGGTCCGCCCGGCCATCCAGGGGCTTGCCGTAGGCCTGCTCCGGCGCCATGTAGCCCGCCTTGCCGCGCACCGTCTGGGCCTGGGTGAGGGCGAGCTGGTTGGCCGCGCGCGCGATGCCGAAGTCCGACAGCTTCACCTCGCCGATGCGCGAGAGCAGGACGTTGGGCGGGTTGAGGTCCCGGTGCACCAGGCCGAGCGGCTCGCCCTTGGGGCCCGTGCGGCCGTGCATGTAGGCCAGCGCGGCGGAGATCTCCACGCCGAGGTAGGCCACCGCCGCCGGAGACAGCCGCTTCCAGTACACGCGCCGCAGCAGCGAGCTCAGCGGCATGCCGTCCACGAACTCCATGGCGAGGAAGACCGTGCCCTGGTGCCGTCCCAGGTCGAGCACCTGCACGATGTTGGGGTGGATGAGCAGTGAGCCCAGCTCCGCCTCGCGCCGGAACAGGCCGAGGAACTCCTCGTTGTCCGCGTAGGCCGGGAGGATGCGCTTGATGGCCACCCGCTTCTCGAAGCCACCCTCGGGGCTGTAGGTGGCGCGGAACACCTCGGCCATGCCGCCCACGCCCAGGCGCTCGTGGAGGAAGTACTTCCCCATCACGTCCTTCTCACGGATGGCGCGCAGCGCGTCCTCGGCCTTCTTCACGATGAGGGTGGCCAGCGTCGCCGCCAGCGGCCCGTAGCAGAAGAGGAACACGCAGCGCAGCAGCACCATGGGGAACGTCAGGGTGCTCAGGGAGTCGGGCGGGAGCCGGGGCTGGGCCACCAGCAGGTACAGCGCCATGTACTCCAGCGCCGCGAGCGCCGCCGCCGCGTACGCCAGCTTCTTGCCGGCCCGGAGCGCACACACCACGACGAGCGCGCCCCAGGCCACCAGGGGGGGCGTGGTGAGCGCGTACACGGCGCCGTGCGAGTACACGTCCATGACGAACACCGCGGCCGGGATGGACACGGTGATGGCGCTGTCCATCCACTGCATCGCGGGGTGGAAGCCGCCCCGCCGCAGCTCGCGCAGCATGAACGTGTAGTAGAGGCTCAGTCCGCCCGTCAGCCCCGCGATGCCCAGCGCCAGCCGCCAGCCAATCACCCCGGCGAGCAGCACCGCGGCCGTACAGCTCAGCAGGTTCATCCCACGCATGAAGCGCGCGATGGACATCTCGCGCGGGACGACGTCCTGATCCAGGTAGTCCTGCAGCAGGCGGGCGGAGTGCGACACTCGGGGGGCAGCGGCTTCCATGAAAGGCCAGTCTAGCGGACTTCCTGGCCCGACATCGACCTACCCCCCGAGGGGCCCGCCGCCCTAGCCGAACGTCACGTTCATCAGCTTCACGATGGGCTCGTCCCCATAGAAGTCGATGATGTTCACCGAGGCGTAGCCCTGCTCCATGCGGAACAGGTTGGCGTCCGGCATGCCCAGCGCCTCGGCCAGCAGCGTGCGGTTCACCCCGCCGTGCGACACCAGCACGAACGTCTCGCCCGCATGCCGCGTCCGCAGCGTCCGGCCCGCCGACAGCACCCGCTCGCGCATCTCCGGGTAGCTCTCCCCCTCCGGGAAGCGCACCCGCGTCGGATGCGCCATCCACTCGGCGTACACCTCCGGGTAGCGCTTCTCCGCCTCCTCGTAGCTGAGCCCCTCGAAGAGACCGAAGTCGATCTCCCGGAACGACTCCTCCGTGTCCACCGCCATCCCCTTCAACTCCGCCAGGGGCGCCGCGCTCTCCCGGGCCCGCTGACGCGGACTCGTGTAGATGCGCAGCAGGGGCGCCTCGGCCAGGAAACGCGCGGCGCGCTCGGCCTGCAACCGGCCCGCGGAGGACAACCCCACGTCCAGCCGCCCGTAGCACCGGCCCCGCATCTCCTCCACGGGCTGCCCGTGCCGCACCAGCACCATGCGCGTCACACCCTTCGGAAGCCGCCAATCCATCACGCCTCCCCCAGCCCGAGCAGCCCCACGAACACCCACGTCTCCCCTGCTTCCGTGTTCGCTCCCATCGTCTCTCCCGTCATCCCCCCCATCCTATGCATGCACCAGGCGCCCTGGATCACCGACACCACCGGCGCCTCTTGCCATGTTTTCAGGCGGATGGCACCAGGACTCGACCCGTCAGGGGCGGGCACCTACCCGGGACGACACGTGCGCCCAGGCGGCGTCGGCCCCCCGGACCACCGCCACCAGGGCCTCGTCCACCCCCGCCCAGGGCACCAGCCGCCCCGCCACCAGCCCCAGCACGAACGTCAGCGCCAGCAGACGGCTCCCCCACCCCCGGCGCCCCCGGGCCCCCGGCGCCGGACCGCCCCCCTCCACCGCCGCCCGGGCCTGCTTCAGCGCCAGTCCCTCCTCGTCCAGCACGAGCACGCGCACCTTGATGCCGCCGGAGATCAACGTCTCCACCAGGGTCTCCAGGAAGCGCTCGTAGTGCTCCGGCGAGAGGTCCAGCTCCATCCCATGGTGGGACTGGTAGCGCAGGGCCACCGACTCGTAGCAGCGCAGGTGCGCCTCCTCCCTCGCGGTGTCCACCCAGCCGCAGACGACCGAAGGCGCCGAGCCCTGCCGCGCCACGAGCGAGATGGACTGCCGGGCCAGGAGCCCTCCCGCGGTGCTGGGCCCCTCGGGCTCGTCCACCCGGAGGACCCGGTAGGGCGAGCGCCCGAACATCCGCCGGGCGAACGTGTCCCGCAGCAGGTCCGCGATGAGCACCGCCTTCGTCGAGAACGCCGTGCGCAGGGGCTCCGGCTCCTCGTCGAGCGGGGCCACCAGCTTGCCCGTGGTGTCCTCATCCCGCACGGGCGGAGCGGTGCGCGTCGCCCCCGTCAGCTCCAGGTCCGGGTACTGCCAGGAGGCCTCCCCCTTCTCCTCCAGGGTGGAGAAGTCGAGCACCCGCTCGCGCCCGAGGTTCATCTTCCTGTCCGCCATGCGTTGCTCCCTTCCAGGCCCTGGAGTCCGGGCATGGCACCATAAAAGGAGAGGCGTACCTTTGGATACCCACCGGGGTTTCATCCGTTATAGCGGATACACTGCTTGACAAACGGAGGGGCCCCGGGCACTTTGTGAGCCGTCCATGCCCCCCCTCCGACCCCCGCACATGAAGGTGTGTTGCCGCCGGTCGACGGGGGTGGGCGCTCGCCCGCCGGAAGCCTGAAGGCTGACGGCCGCGAGCTCTTGGAAAGCCCACCACCCCGCGAGGGACGGTGGGCTTTCGAGTTTCATGGGTCGCCGCCCTCGCCCGCACCGAGGTACTTCAATGAAGTCGCCGTCCACCCGCAAGCTCACCGCCGCCCTGCTCTCGCTGCTGCTGTCCGCCGTGCCCGTGCTGGGGGGGTGCTCGAAGCCGGGGGCCGCGCAGGGCGAGCCCATCACCCTGCTCAACGTCTCGTATGACCCCACGCGCGAGCTCTACACGGACGTCAATGCCGCCTTCGCGAAGCAGTGGGAGGCGAAGCAGGGGAGCAAAATCGCCATCAAGCAGTCCCACGGCGGCTCCGGCAAGCAGGCGCGCGCCGTCATCGATGGGCTGGACGCGGACGTGGTGACGCTGGCGCTCGCGTACGACATCGACATGCTCCACGAGAAGGGCCAGCTCATCCCCGCGGACTGGCAGAAGCGGCTGCCCAACAACAGCTCGCCGTACACGTCCACCATCGTCTTCGTGGTGCGCAAGGGCAACCCCAAGGCCATCCGCGACTGGGAGGACCTGCTGCGCGAGGGCGTGTCCGTCATCACCCCCAACCCGAAGACGTCCGGCGGGGCGCGCTGGAACTACCTGGCCGCGTGGGGCTACGCGCTGCGCAAGGCCAGCGGTGACGAGGCGAAGGCGCGGGAGTTCATCTCCGGGCTCTTCAAGAACGTGCCGGTGCTGGACTCGGGGGCGCGCGGCGCCACCACCACCTTCGCCGAGCGCGGCCTGGGCGACGTGCTGATCGCCTGGGAGAACGAGGCGTTCCTGCTCACCGAGGAGGTGGGCAAGGACACGTTCGAGATCATCGTCCCCTCGGTGAGCATCCTCGCCGAGCCGCCGGTGGCGCTGGTGGACCGCAACGTGGACCGCAAGGGCACGCGCGCCGCGGCCGAGGCCTGGCTGCAGTTCCTCTACACGGAGGAGGGCCAGGAGCTCGCCGCGAAGCACCACTTCCGGCCCCGCTCGCAGACGGTGGCCGCCAGGCACGCCAGCCGCTTCCCCGCGGTGAGCCTCTTCACCCTCGACGAGGTGGCCGGCGGCTGGAAGCAGGCGCAGAAGAAGCACTTCGATGACGGCGGGGCCTTCGACCAGCTCTACGTCCCCCAGGCGAAGTAGGCCGGAGCCACGCACGCCATGCACAGCAGCGCACGACGCCGCGTCCTGCCGGGCTTCGGGCTGACCATGGGGCTCAGCTGGTTGTACCTGGGCCTCATCGTCCTCCTTCCGCTGTCCGGACTCTTCCTCAAGACGTTCACCCTCTCCTGGGCGCAGTTCTTCGAGACGGTGGCCTCGCCCCGGGTGCTGGCCGCGTACCGGCTCAGCTTCGGGACGGCCTTCCTCGCCGCGCTGCTCAACGCCGTCTTCGGCCTGCTGGTGGCCTGGGTGCTGGTGCGCTACCGCTTCCCGGGCAAGGCGCTCGTGGACGCGCTGGTGGACCTGCCCTTCGCCCTGCCCACCGCCGTGGCGGGGCTGACGCTCACCACCCTCTACTCGCGCACGGGCTGGTACGGGCAGCACCTGGAGGCGCTCGGCTTCCAGGTGGCCTTCACGCCCGTGGGCATCGTCGTGGCGCTCACCTTCATCGGGCTGCCCTTCGTGGTGCGCACCGTGCAGCCGGTGCTGGAGGACATCGACGCCGACGTGGAGGAGGCCGCCGCCACGCTCGGCGCCACGCCCTGGCAGGTGTTCACCCGCGTCCTCTTCCCCAGCGTGCTGCCCGCCCTGCTCAGCGGCTTCACCCTCTCCTTCGCCCGCGCCATCGGCGAGTACGGCTCCGTCGTCTTCATCTCCGGCAACATGCCCATGAAGACGGAGATCGCCCCGCTGCTCATCATCACCCGCCTGGAGCAGTACGACTACGCGGGCGCCACGGCCATCGCCGGGGTGATGCTCGCGGCCTCGTTCGCGCTGCTGCTCGCCGTCAACCTGCTGCAACGCTGGACCCACCGCCGGTTCGAGGCCCGGCCCGGATAGCAAGCGCGCCATGCACCCCACCACGCACGCCCCCCGCCGTGACCGGCGCCTCGTCTCGGGGCCAGCGCCCATCCGCTGGCTGCTCATCGCCGTGGCGCTCGCCTTCCTCGGCTTCTTCCTCGTCGTGCCACTGGTGGCCGTCTTCACCTACGCCCTGCAGAAGGGCGTGGGCGCCTACTTCGCCGCCATCCTGGAGCCCGAGGCCTGGAGTGCCATCCGCCTCACGCTGCTGGCCGCAGCCATCGCCGTGCCGCTCAACCTGATCTTCGGGCTCGCCGCCGCGTGGCTCATCGCCCGCTTCCGCTTCCCCGGCCGGGACGTGCTCCTCACGCTCATCGACCTGCCCTTCAGCGTCTCGCCCGTCATCGCGGGCCTCGTCTTCGTGCTGCTCTTCGGCAGGCAGGGGTGGTTGGGGCCGTGGCTGGCCGAGCACGACATCCACATCATCTTCGCGGTGCCCGGCATCGTGCTGGCCACGGTGTTCGTGACGTTCCCCTTCGTCGTGCGTGAGGTGCTGCCCGTCATGCAGGCGCAGGGGCACGACGAGGAGGAGGCCGCGCTGTCGCTGGGCGCGAGCGGCTGGCGCACCTTCTTCCAGATCACCCTGCCCAAGGTGAAGTGGGGCGTGCTCTACGGCGTGCTGCTGTGCAACGCGCGCGCGATGGGTGAGTTCGGCGCCGTGTCCGTCGTCTCCGGGCACGTGCGCGGAGTCACCAACACCCTGCCGCTGCACGCGGAGATTCTCTACAACGAGTACAACCTCGCCGGTGCCTTCGCCGTGGCCTCGCTGCTCACGGTGCTCGCGCTGGTGACCCTGGCCGTCAAGAAGTACGTCGAGTGGAAGGCGGAGTCCCCATGAGCGTCATCGTCGAGCAACTCACCAAGCGCTTCACCGCCGGGGGCACTCCCGCCGTCTCGGACGTGTCCTTCCACGCTCCGTCCGCGGCCATCACCACCCTGCTCGGGCCCTCGGGCGCGGGCAAGTCCACCCTGCTGCGCCTCATCGCGGGGCTGGAGCTGCCGGACTCGGGCTCCGTGCGCATCGAGGGCGTGGACTGCACCCAGCTGCCCGTGCAGAAGCGCGGCATCGGCGTCGTCTTCCAGAGCTACGCGCTCTTCAAGCACATGACGGTGCGGCAGAACATCGCCTTCGGGTTGGAGACGCGCCGGCTGCCCCGCGCCGACATCGAGGCGCGCGTGGACGAGATGCTGCGGCTCGTGCAGTTGGAGGAGCTGGGCAAGCGCTACCCCGGACAGCTCTCCGGTGGACAGCGGCAGCGCGTGGCCTTCGCGCGGGCGCTCGCCATCCGGCCCAAGCTGCTGCTGCTGGACGAGCCCTTCGGCGCGCTCGACAGCCGCGTGCGCATCGAGCTGCGCGAGTGGCTCCAGTCCCTGCACGAGCAGACGGGCGTCACCACCCTGCTCGTCACGCATGATCAGGAGGAGGCGCTCGAGATCTCCCAGCACGTGGTGGTGCTGTCCGACGGGCGCGTGGCCCAGGCGGGGCCGCCGGAGGAGATCTACGACCGGCCCGCCACGCCGTTCGTCGCCTCCTTCGTGGGAGGCACCAGCGTGCTGCGCGGGAGCGTGCGCTCGGGCCGGGCCCAGGTGGGCACGCTCGTGGTGGCGGCGCCTCAGAGCGCCCGCGAGGGCGAGTCGGTCCAGGCCTTCGTCCGCCCGCATGACATCAAGCTCGCCAGGGCCGCCAACGGCGACAGCGAGCTCACCACGAGCCGGGTCGAGCGGCTGAAGTCCGTGGGCGGCTACGTGAAGGTGCTGCTCAAGCTGCCCTCGGGCGAGACGGTGACCGTCGAGGTCCCCCGCGCCGAGTTCGATGACCTGGGCGTCGTCGAGGGCGACCACGTCCACGCCGACGTGCGCATGGCCAAGGTATTCCTGGGCGACTTCGCCATCTGAGCCTCAGCTCGCGGCCGGCTCCGTGGGCGACTGGTCCTCACGGCGCAGCCGCGCGTCGAGCACGAACGTCCCGAAGGGAACCAGCGACGCGATGAACGTGCCCAGGATGCGCACGAGCGGCCAGCGGTGCACCGCGGCCACCTCCGCGAGGAGCAGGAGGTAGAGCACGAACAGCATCCCGTGCGCCCAGCCGACCAGCTTCACCCCCAGGGGCATGCCGGCGAGGTACTTCAGCGGCATGGCGATGAAGAGGAGCAGGATGAAGGAGAGTCCCTCGAGCAGGGCGACAGCACGGAAACGGCCGATAGGAGTCTTCAGCATGGGGACCTCGTTCTGCTCCTTCGCTTCGCATCCCTTGGGCACTCGGGTCAACGCGACAACCTGACGCACCCTTGTCCCTCACCCAGCCAGCTCGATGCAGGTGAGCAGGGGGCCTCACCCGCATCGTCACAGGAAGAGGACCTCCCGGGCCCGAGCTCGGGCAACTGGTCCGATGGTCGGACCAGTCGGGTTGGTTCGCATCCGGAGACCCCCTCCCCTCCGGGCGCGCTGTTCAAAAAGGTGTCCAACTGTTGGACAAGTTCGCGCGGTCCGCTCCCGGGAGGTGCCGGCGGGCTACGAGGGGCCCGCTTCAGCGCGCCGACAGCGGGGGCACCGGCCTGCCCGTCAGGGTGGCGAGCCGGCAGGCCAGCACCTCCCCCCTCCCCAGGCCTACCGCCGCGCTGGCATCCGGCTCCAGAATGGAAGAAGGTATGGCGTCAAACGAAGGCATGACCTCTCCCCTGGTGGGAGCGCGCGCGCCCTAGCCCGCCCTGACTCGCCGGGCAATGGATTTTCCAGGCAGGTAAGGCCTGGATGTACTACCTGTCCTTAGATACAGCACGCGACAGGAAGGTAGAATTTGGGGGACACTGTAGAAATGAAGCCCATTGATGAGGCCTCGGAACCGTCCACCTTGGACAAGTCCAAGGGCCCGCCGCTTGGCGAAGTGTTGGAATTCATGCGCCTGCTGTGGGCGGTGGATCACGGCCTGCAGTCGACGTCGAAGCGCATGGAGTCCACGCTCGGGCTGACGGGCCCGCAGCGGCTGGTGCTCCGGCTCGTGGGCCGCTTCCCCGGCATCACCGCGGGACGGCTCGCGCAGATCATGCACGTGCACCCGAGCACGCTGACGGGGGTCCTCAAGCGGATGGAGAAGCGCGGCCTGCTCGAGCGCAAGTCGGATCCGCTCGACGGGCGCAAGGCGCTCTTCGCCCTCACCGACGCGGGCCGCACGCTGGACGTGCCCTCCGAGGGCACCGTGGAGAACGCCGTGCAGCGGGCCATCACCCGCATGCCCCACGCCCGCCTGGTGAACGCCCAGGAGGTGTTGATGGCGCTCGCCCAGGAGCTGGGCGCCGGCGAGCCCCAGCCGGACAACCCCACCGGCAACCCCAAGGACGACGCGCAGATGGCGGGGACGCAGGGTGGCGAGGCGGCGACGAAGACCGCCAGCCGCTGAACCCTCGCGACTCCTGGTAAGCCTTCAAGCTTCCACCGGCGGACACCCGGGACCGGAAGCACCCCCCCGGAAGCCAGGGGGACGCGCCGCGCGCTCGGGCCTGCTACACAATTGGGAAATAGGCGGCCCGGCCATGGGTTGCCACGCGACCCGAGCGGACCTGACAGCGTGAACCTCGAATCCCCGCAGACCCCAGGCGCGGAGCTCCCGCCTCCCCCTCCCCCGCAGCCACCCGCGCTCCCACCCGAGCCCGGGACGGAGCCGCGCTCGCCGGGCGTGGAGCGCCTGCTCGCCGCGGTACGGGCCCGCCAGCGCCGCCAGCTCTGGCTCCAGGGAGCACTGCTGGGCACCGCCACCCTGCTCGTCCTGGCCGTGGCCGGTGGCTTCCTGGCGCTCGCCGCCCCGGCCGCCGGCCGCTGGGTGCTGCTGCTCTCCCCGGTGGCGGGCGCGCTCGTGGCGTGTGCCTTCGGGGTGTGGCTCTCCCTGCGCACCGTGGGCGATGACCAGCGCACCGCGCGCCTCATCGGCGAGCGCCAGCCCCAGCTGTCCCTGGACGTGCTCGCCGCGGTGGAGCTGTCGCGCGAGCGCGGCCCCCAGCCCCAGCACTCGTCGGAGCTCGCCCAGGCCTTCCTGCGGCAGATGGACCTGCGGGCCGCGCAGGTGGACCCGGGCACGGTGGTGGACTCCACCCGCCTCAAGCACACGGGCCTCGCGGTGGGCGGCGTGGCGCTCGCGCTGGTGGTGGTGCTGGGCCTGGCCGGCTCCTCCTGGCGCGCCGGGTTGGACAAGGCGCTCGAGTCCGCGCGGCAGCTGGCCCGGCCCGAGCAGCGCGAGCCCATCACCGGCGACATCGAGCTGACGTACCGCTACCCGGCCTATACGGGACTGGCCCCGCGCACCGTGCCGGGCACCAACGGAGAAATCAGCGCGCCGGCCGGTACCGAGGTGCAGCTCAAGACGCGCTCGGACCGCGAGGTGGAGCGCGCGGAGCTCGTCGTCAATGGCGAGACGCTCCCGCTCACCGTCAACGACAAGCGCGAGCTCACCGGCACCTTCGTCACGAAGAAGAGCGGCAACTACCACTTCATCTTCTACGGCACGGGCCGCAAGGCGATCGCCACCGGCCCGGACATCCCGCTCAACGTGGAGGCGGACACCCCGCCCCAGGTGAGCCTGCTCACGCCCGCGGCGGAGATCGAAATCGACCCGGGCCAGAAGGTGACGCTCAAGTACGAGGCCAGCGACGACTACGGGCTCAACGGCCTGGCGCTCGTCTTCCGCACGCCGGGCGCGAAGGAGGAGACGCGCATCCCCCTGCCCCGCGAGGATGGCCGGCGCGACAAGGGCACCTATACGTGGGACCTGGGCTCGCTGAAGGTGGAGGCCGGGGACCGCATCTCCTACTACGTCGAGGCGAAGGACAACGACGCGGTGGAGGGCCCCAAGCGGGGCGTGAGCCGCACGCAGGTGCTGCGCGTCTACAGCGCCGCCGAGCACCGCCGCGCCGCCCTGCAGAAGGCCGAGGCGCTCTGGGGCCGCATGGTGGACCACCTGGCGGACCGGATGGAGGGCCCGGACCGGGACCGGACGAAGGACACGCAGAAGGTGACGGCGGCGCAGACGATGGACACCAATGGCCTGACGCTGGTGGCGGACATGCGCGCGCTCGCCCAGGAGCTGGGCCGCGAGCGGGACAACCCCGCCGAGCTCGTCGCCGCGCTCGCCAACGTGGCGCAGACGCTGGGCCAGAAGGTGCGCGCCACCGCGGACCTGCGCCGCATCTACCTGCGCACCCAACAGCGCCGCACGGGTGATGACTTCGGCACCGGGGCCCGCCTGGGCGTGCTGGTGGAGGAGGAGATCGCCGAGCTGGAGAAGGACGTCCTCTACCTGGAGTCGCTGCTGGACCGGCAGAAGCTGGAGGCCCTGCAGGAGCTGGCCAAGCAGCTGGCCTCCGAGCGGCGCGAGCTGGCCAGCCTCATCGAGCAGTACAAGCAGAACCCGGACGAGCAGGTGCGCGAGCAGGTGATGCAGCAGATTCAAGAGGTGCGCAAGCGCATCGACGAGCTGATGCAGCGCATGTCGGAGATGCGCCAGGGCATCCGCGACGAGCACCTCAACGCCGAGGCCCTTCAGGAGATGATGAAGGACCAGGACATGCAGAGCGCGCTCGACGAGGTGGAGCGGCTCATGCGCGAGGGCAAGACGGACGAGGCGCTCGCCAAGCTGCAGGAGCTGTCCATGCAGATGGACGAGATGCTCAACGGCCTGAACGAGGCGCAGGACGAGTTCGGCAACGAGCAGTACCCGGAGCTGGCGCAGAAGTTCGGCGAGTTCATGGACGAGCTGCAGAAGACGGCGCAGGAGCAGCAGCGCGTGGCGGACGCCACCAAGGCGCTGCGCGACCAGGCGCGGCAGCAGAACAAGGACCGGCTGGCCGAGAAGGGCCGGGCGATGAAGGACGAGCTGCAGCGGCAGCTGGAGCAGGTGCAGAAGCACTACCAGGAGCTGAAGCCGGATGAGCTCAACAGCCGGGCGTCGCGTCCGCTGGAGGAGGCGCAGGCGGAGCTGGAGAACGCGAAGAACGCGCTGAAGGTGGACGACTTCGACCTGGCGGCGGAGGCGGCGCAGCGGGCCTCGGAGGCGGCGCAGCAGCTCTCCAGCTACGGCGAGCAGCAGCGCGCGCTGGACGAGCTGTACGGCAACCCCGAGGACGTGCGCAAGCAGTCGGCGGAGCTGGCCGAGCAGCTGGAGAAGGACGCGAAGTCGGTGGAGGACGTGAACCGCAAGCTGCAGTCGCTCTTCCCGCCGCCGGGCTCGCAGATGGGGCAGCAGGAGAAGCAGCAGCTGCAGCAACTGGCGCAGCAGCAGCAGTCGCTGGAGCAGAAGGCGAAGGAGCTGCGCCAGCAGATGCAGGACATGGAGCAGATGGCGCCCATCTTCGGCCAGGAGGCGGGAGACCAGATGGATGAGATTGGCCGGCGGATGGGCGAGGCGGCGCAGCGGATGCAGGGCAAGGACGCGAACCGGGGCTACGGCGAGCAGCAGGCGGCGCTGGAGGGGCTGAAGCAATTCCAGCAGCAGATGAAGGAGAGCCAGCGGGGCCGGGGCAAGGGGCGCGGACTGCCGTTGCCGATGGGGATGGGACGGCGGGAGGGCAACGGGAGGGATCCGCGCGAGAAGGTGGAGATTCCGGACGAGGAGGCCTACCAGGCGCCGAAGGAGTTCCGGAAGGATCTGCTGGACGCGATGAAGGAAGGCACGCCGGAGAAGTACCAGGACCAGGTGAAGCGCTACTACGAGGAGCTGGTCAAGTGATGAACCGGGTTGCGAGCACCCTCGTCCTGTCCCTGTTCCTCGTCACGAGTGCCCAGGCCCAGGACGCGCGGAAGGCGGAGGTGAAGGAGCGGCTGGGGAAGGTGGAAGCGTCGCTGGATGGCTGGGACGTGCCGGGAGCGCGCCGGGAGTTGCAGGCGCTGGAGGCCATCCTCCCGGAGGAAGTCGAGACGCTCAAATACTTCCAGGGCCGGGTGGCCTTCGAGGAGGGCCGCTACGACGAGGCCATCGAGCTGCTGCAGGCGGCCAACATCGAGGACAAGCCGGGCAGCTACGTGAGGCTGGCGAAGGACACGCGCGCCATCGTGAAGGACTACGCGCGCGCGGAGAGCGAGCACTTCATCTTCTTCTACCCGAAGGGGAAGGACGAGGTGCTGGTGCCGTACGCGCTGGAGACGCTGGAGTCCATCCACCGGGCGCTGGCCGAGGACCTGGGGCACCGGCCGCCGGGCGGCAAGATTCGCGTCGAGGTGGTGAACAACGCGCGTGAGCTGTCGAAGGTGAGCACGCTCACCTACCAGCAGATCCAGACGACGGGCACCATCGCCATCTGCAAGTTCAACAAGCTGATGGTGACGAGCCCCAAGGCGGTGGCGCGGGGCTACGACTGGCAGGACACGCTGGCGCACGAGTACATCCACCTGGTGGTGAGCCAGATGAGCCACAACACGGTGCCCATCTGGCTGCACGAGGGACTGGCCAAGTTCCTGGAGTCGCGCTGGCGGGGCGAGCCGGGCCTGGCGATGACGCCCTCGACGCAGGCGCTGCTGGGGCGGCGGGTGAAGGAGGACAAGCTCATCCCCTTCGAGAAGATGCACCCGTCCATCGCGATGCTGCCCACCGCGGAGGACGCGGCCACCGCGTTCGCCGAGGTCTACTACGCCATCGACTACGTGTACGAGACGCAGGGCAACAAGGGCCTGCGGGAGATCATCCTCGGCCTGCGCGATGGCAAGCCGGACAAGAAGGCGGTGGAGTCGGCCACGGGGATGCCCTTCGCCCAGTTCGAGAAGAACTGGCTGGCGCACATCAAGAAGCAGCACTTCCCCAAGGAGCTGCTGCCACCCGAGCAGGTGGTGCTCAAGGAGAACGCGAAGGACCAGGACGAGAAGAAGAAGGGGCGGGAAATCTCCTTCGGGGACTTCGCCGAGGTGACGGAGGTGCCGGCGCGCAAGTTCGCGCACCTGGGCGAGCTGATGCGCGAGCGCAACCGCATCAAGGCGGCGGCGGAGGAGTACGCCAAGGCCCACAAGCTGGTGGGCGACAAGTACGAGTCCGTGTCCAACAAGTACGCGCTGGCGCTGCTGGAGCTGCGGCGGCTGGACGAGGCGGAGACGGTGCTGCGCGGCTCGCTGCGCGTGCACCCGGGCTCGCCGGGCACCAGCGTGCACCTGGGCCGCATCCTGCTGTTCCGCAAGGACTATCAGAAGGCCAAACAGGCCTACCTCGAGGCCCTGGCGGCGGACCCGTTCGACCCTGAAATCCACATCGCGCTCACGCGCATCCACGGGGCCCTGGGCGAGACGGCGCTCGTCACGCGCACCAAGGCGGCGAGCGCGGTGCTCACCGGCCTGAAGCCCGAGGACGTGGAGCAGGTGTCCCGCGAGTTCATGCGCGAGGACAAGGAGCTGATCGAGACCGGGGACATGGGCACCCCCACCGGCAAGGACGCCGCCCCCGCCGCCCCCGCGAAGGACGGAGGCAAGTAGCCAACGGGGGAACAGGAAGCCGGTTCCTCCCTGCGTGCGGGTCCTCTAGTGTCCCGCCGCATGACTACCCGGCTCCCGACCTTCGTTCTCGCCGCCGCCGTGTCCCTGCTCGCGCCCTCCGCGTGGGCCAAACCCTACCGGGCCATGGTGACCCGCACCGCGGAGACGACGCGGAGCGGGAACCTGGAGCTCGGCCTGCGCTACCAGGGCTTCTTCGCCCTCGATTCCGAGCGCTCCCTCCCCTATCAGCAGCTCTCCCCGAGCATCCGCTGGGGCATCCTCGACAACCTGGAGGCCAACGTCTATTTCGAGCTGCTCGGGCTCGGCCTGCCCGGCGACAACGACTTCCAGCTGGCCTTCGGTGACATCCCCCTGGGCCTGCAGTGGACGTTCCTGGAGACGCGCCCCTTCGCCCTCGCGGCCTACGCGCGCGTCACCTTCCCCACCGGGCCGAGCAACCAGGACGCCATTCCCCCCAACCTGTCCGACGGCACCTGGGACTACGAGGGCACGCTCGTCGGCGAGCTGCGGGTGAGCAAGGACCTGCGCTTCATGCTCAACGCGAGCTACCTCCACCAGGGCACGCGCGACCGCGGCGCGCTGGCGGACTTCGACGTCCCGGATGCCGTCCAGCTGGGCCTCGCGGGCACGTACAACCTCGACAACTTCACCCTGGTGGGCCTGGAGGTCATCGGCCGCGTCTACTTCGAGCGCGCCATCACCCCGGTGTGGACGGACAACGCCAACCAGGTGGAGATCATCCCCGTGGTGCGCCGCGAGGTCTTCCCGGGGCTGGTGCTCGAGGCGGTCGCCGGCATCGCGGTGACACCGGACCTCTCGAACATCTACCGCTTCCGCGCACTGCTCGGCGGCACCTACGAGTTCGACCTCGCCTCGGGCCCGCGCCTGCCCGAGGACGACGACGACAAGCCCGCGCCGAAGAAGAAGAAGCCCTCGACCCGCAAGCGCTGACCGGCCTCAGGCCGGGCGCACCTCCACCTGCAGCCGCGAGAGCCCTCGCAGCTGGATGGAGGGGACCCATTGCAGCGGCTCCGGCCCGCGCGACAGGCTCTGGATGCGAGGCAGCAACGCCTCCAGGGCCACACGCGCCTCCAGCCGCGTCAGGGCCGCCCCCAGGCAGAAGTGGGCACCATGACCGAAGGGCAGGTGGCCCCGCTGCGGACGCTCCAGGTGGAAGTGCTCCGCGTCGGGGACATACGCCTCGTCCCGGTTGGCCGAGCCCATCAGCAGGATGAGCACGGAGTGCTGGGGCAGCCGCACACCGCCCAGCTCCACCTCCTCCAGCGTCAGCCGGAAGGTGGACTGCGCGGGTGACTCGTAGCGCAGCACCTCTTCGATGAACGAGGGCACCAGGGCCGGCTCGGACCGCAGGCGCGCCAGCAACTCCGGGTAATCCGCCAGCAACACGGCGGCATTGCCCAGCAGGTTCACCGTCGTCTCGAACCCGGCCACCAGCAGCAGGAAGAGGAAGGCCATCAGCTCCGCTTCGGTGAGCGCCTCGCCGTCCACCCGGGCCTGGAGCAGAGCGCTCACCAGATCCTCGCGAGGCTCGCGGCGGCGCTCCTCCACCACGTCACGCAGGTAGTGCTCCATCTCCTCGATGGTGTGGCGGATGTGCTGCTGGCCCTCGAGGTCGGACGCCGCGGTGGCGCTGACGGCCCCGAGCGCATCGGACCAGCGCTTGAAGCGCGGATAGAGCGAGGCATCCAACCCCAACAGGTGGCCAATGGCGGCGGCGGGCAGCGGCAAGGCCAGCGCGGGAAGGAAGTCCACCGTGCGCCGGGCCACCAGGGCGCTGACGAGTTGCTCGGCGGTGGCACGCAGCACCGGCTCGAGCCGGGCGAGCGTGGAAGGGCCAAAGGCACGGCTGACGAGCGCCCGGGCCCGGCCGTGCTGAGGCGCGTCCATCACCAGGAGGGAGTGGGCCACGGGGTTGTGGTCCAGCCAGGGCGGCAGCATGGAACGCTGGAGCCCCGCCGAGGAGAAGACCTGGGGATTCTTGAGGACGTGCATGACGTCCGCGTAGCGCGTGACGGCCCACATGCCTCCCGGATCCACCTGGCACACGGGCGTGTCGCGCCGCAGCCGCGCGAAGTGCGGGTAGGGATTGGCCAACACCTCGGGAAGCACCAGGTTCAAGCGCCCGCTCATGCCGTCATTCCACCTGTGTCTGGGGGAGAGCACGGCATGCTACGGGAGCCCGGCCAGGGGCTCCAGTCTTCACGGCCCTCAGGCCTCGGCGCCCACGCCCACCACGAGGCCGGGCTGCGCGGCCGGCTGGGCAGGCCGGGGCCGGCGAGGCTCGGGGACGTGCTGGGAAGGCTCGCGCCAGTCGAAGCGGCCCTTGAGCTTGATGAACCAGCTCTCGAAGTAGCGGTGGCTCAGCGTCGCCGCCACCACGCTCACCGCCAGCGTCAGCACGAAGTACACGGCCACGCCCTGCCCCGGCAGCGCCTTGCGCACCACGTTGAGGGCGAGCATGTGCAGCAGATAGACGCCGTAGCTGACCGTGCCCACGTAGCGCACCCAGGCATGGCCCAGCACCGGCGCCAGCGCATGCTGCTCACGGATGCAGGTGGCCACCACCAGCGCCGTCATCACCAGCGAGATGAGCCAGGTGGGCGCCTCGTGCCACACCACCACGCCCGCCATCAGCACCGCCATGAGCGGCACGCTCCACGCCTGCCCCAGCACCCGGGCCACCCAGGCGAACCCCTTGGGCGAGTGCGTCAGGTGCGCGGCCAGGCACCCCATGCAGATGGACGCCGAGACGCTGGTGAGCACGCGCCCTCCGAGCTGGCTCGCGTCCAGCAGCCCCGCGGACACGGCCCACGGCGCGCCCACCGACACCACCAGCAGCCCGCCCATGAAGAGCACCGGCGTCCAGGTGCGCCGCGACAGCGCCATCACCAGCGGCCACAGCAGGTAGAACTGCTCCTCGGTGGCCAGCGACCAGGCGAAGTAGAAGATGACGCGCTTGTCCGCGGCCGGCGGGACGAACCAGTTGGACGTGTAGGTGAGGAAGGCCGGCAGGTTGGCGAAGAAGTCCCCGCGCACCACCGCATCCTTCTCGGAGACGAACACCAGCGCCGCGTACAGGCCGAGCACCGTGTAGTAGAGCGGGAAGATGCGCAGCGCGCGCCGGGCGAAGAAGCCGCGCAGCGAGATGTGCCCCGCCTTGTCGCGCTCGCGCAGCAGCAGCGTGGTGATGAGGAAGCCGCTGATGGCGAAGAAGAGCGAGACGCCCAGGTAGCCCCGGCCCACCAGCCCCGAGTGACTCCCCGCCACGTGGTAGGCCACCACCGCCACGATGCTCAAGCACCGCAGTCCGTCCAGTCCGGCGAAGAAGCGGGCGTTCAGGAATTGGTTGTGGGCGTTTGGCATGGAGTTCCCGGTTTGTTGGGACTCCATGTTTATCAGCGCTGAAGGATTCCGGAAGAAAGAAAGTTCGCCTCCAGGTGCGAAATTTCAACTACTGCACACCCGGGTCACCTAGGCCCTTGCCATGTCGCATAGCATGCGACGCCGCCCCCCATTGGAGCCCCCTCCGGACCCGGGCTCCCCACACGGAGCCGCGTCACTGGCGGTTCTGCATCCGCTGGTGCATGGCTTCGCGTCGGCGCTGGTGCTCCTCGCGCACCTGGGTGATGAGCTCGCGGGCGCGTGCCTTTTGCGTGTCGCTCAGGAGCAGCTCCGCCTCCTGGTAGGCCGCGTCATCGTTGGCTCGCAGCTCGGTGATGAGGGGCTCCACCTGCTGCCTCCGCGCGCGCATCTCCTCGGAGTCGGGCGGCGGACGCGGCGGACGCAGTGCCTCCAGCTTCTCCAGGATCGGCGCGTTCTTCTGTTCCAGCGCCGCCTGCAGCGCTTCCACCTGCGCGGCCTGCTCGGCCGTCAGGGCCAGCGCCTCCTGGTTCTTCAGCAACAGCTCCAGCGACGAGGACGGCCTGCCCGGGCCTCCTCCGTGTCCTCGTGGGCCCTGCGCGCTCGCCAGCAACGGGATGGCCAGGACCAGTACGAGGGGCATCATCTTGCGAGACATGTTCTTCCTCCTGTTCGCGTCCCGGGCCGGCCTGCCTTCCAACGTCTGCCTCGCAGGTTCCCTGACGCTTCAGGATTCAATATGTCCGCGCCACATTTCCCGTGGATGACGCCCGTATTTCGGAATGTGTTGGAGCCCGCGTCCTCCGTGCGAAGCCCGACGGGGGCATCTGCGCGCACCAGGGAGCACGGGCGCTCGTGTACAGTGCGCCGCCATGCGCTCCGCACCTCTTCCCATCGACCTGCTCGGCCTCATCGGCAACACCCCCATGGTGAGGGTGACCCAGCTCGACACCGGCCCATGTGAGCTCTACCTCAAGCTCGAGAGCCAGAACCCTGGCGGCTCCATCAAGGACCGCATCGGCCTGTCGATGATCTCCGCCGCCGAACAGGCCGGCCAGCTCGGACCCCACCAGAAGCACATCGTCGAAGCCACCGCCGGCAACACCGGCCTGGGCCTCGCGCTCGTCGCCGCCCAGAAGGGCTACCGGCTCACGCTGGTGATTCCGGACAAGATGAGCCAGGAGAAGGTGCTCCACCTCAAGGCGCTCGGCGCCGAGGTGGTCATGACGCGCTCGGACGTGGGCAAGGGCCACCCCGACTACTACCAGGACGTGGCCGAGCGCATTGCCCGGGAGCTGGGGGGCTTCTACGTCAACCAGTTCTCCAACCCCGCCAACGCGCTGGCCCACGAGACCACTACCGGCCCGGAGATCGCCGCCCAGCTCGGCAACCGCCTGGACGCCATGGTGTGCGGCGTCGGCTCCGGTGGCACCCTCGCGGGCCTCTCGCACTACTTCGCCAAGGCCATCCCCGAGTGCGAGATGGTGCTCGCCGACCCCGAGGGCTCCGTGCTCACGGAGTACGTGCGGACGGGCAAGATGGGCAAGGCGGGCTCCTGGGTCGTCGAGGGCATTGGCGAGGACTTCCTCCCCACCATCGCGGACCTCTCCCGGGTGAAGAAGGCCTACACCATCCCCGACAAGGAGAGCCTCGAGACGGCGCGGCTGCTGCTCAAGACGGCCGGCATCCTCGCGGGCTCGTCCTCCGGCACGCTCATCGCCGCGGCGCTGCGCTACTGCCGCGAGCAGACCACGCCCAAGCGCGTGTGCACCTTCGTCTGCGACAGCGGCAACAAGTACCTGTCGAAGATGTTCAACGACTTCTGGATGGCGGACCAGGGCTTCCTGCCGCGCCAGGCCCATGGCGATCTGCGCGATGTCATCACCCGCCGCTACGCGGAGCGGGCCGTCGTCACCCTGTCGCCCACCGACACGCTGCTCGTCGCCTACGGGCGCATGAAGCTCTACGAGGTCTCCCAGCTGCCGGTGCTCGAGGGCAACAAGGTGGTGGGGATGATCGACGAGTCGGACCTGCTGCTCGCGGCCATCGACGACGAGACGCGCCTGCGCCTGCCGGTGCGCGACATCATGACCACGCGCCTGCAGACCGTGGATGTGCGCACCCCGGTGCGCGAGCTGCTCCCGCTGCTCGACAAGGGCTTCGTGCCCATCGTGGTGGATGGCGAGGAGTTCATCGGCCTCATCACCCGCATCGATCTGCTCAACCACCTGCGGCGCAAGCTGCGCTGAGCGGGCCGTACGAGGTTGCTCGTACGCGCTGTAAAGCCTCACGCGGAAGGGGCCCGCTCCGCCAGGAGCGGGTGGTCCTTCCCCAGGCATGGATGGTATGTGCTCCGCCCTTTTCTGGAGGAGACACCCCATGCGTACCTTGAGCATCGCCCTGCTCGCCCTGGCCATCACCGGTTGCGAGACGACGTCCGGCACGGGCCGGAAGACCGCCGCCGAGCGCGCCGCCGAGATCGAGCGCTACCGCGCGCAGAAGGCCGCGGAGGAGCAGGCTCGCAAGCAGGCCATCGCCGAGGGCCGTGACCCGGACCAGGCCGTGGCCGAGGCGACGCCCGCCACGCCCGCCACGCCCGCGACTCCGGCCACCCCGGCGACGCCCGCTGCGCCCGCGACCCCGGCCACTCCCGCCGCCGCGGCTCCGGCGGCCCCCGCGCTCCCGGTGGGGCCGAGGACGGGCCTGTTCGGCCTCCGGGCGTCGCTGCTCGGCAGCACCCTGAGTACGGGTGAGTCCGCGGGCAGCACCTCCACCGTGGGCCTCCGCTACTTCTTCAATGAGATGGTGGCCGCCGACGTGGACGCCGGCTTCGCCTTCGTCTCGGTGGGGAAGACGTCCGTCTCCGGCCTGGCGCTGGGCCTCGGGCTGAACATCTATGGCGGCAGCCAGGGCAAGGCGCTCCGGCCCTTCTTCGCGGTGGCGGGCTCGCTCAGCCAAGTGGGTGCCGCGGACACCAGCACCACGCTGGTGTCCCTCTCGGCCGGTGGTGGCCTGGAGTACTGGGTCGCTCCGCAACTCTCCGTGAGCACCACCCTGCTGCTGGGACTGGCCACGGTGCCCAACGCGGACACCCTCGCCATCGGCACCTTCCGGCCCAGCCTCGGCGTGACGCTGTATACCGAGTAAGGCGTGCCATACTGGCCGTCCCCCCATGCTCTCCCGGCCGCTCACGAATGGAACCCGGACGTGGACCTCCCCCAACGGGGAGCTGCGTCAGTGGAACCCCGCCCCCCATGTCCTCGTGTTGAGGTTCCGGGGGGCGCTGTTCGAGGCGGAGTTCGCCCGGGTCGCCGTGGCGGTCATCAACGAGTTCGCCGCCAGCAACCTGGGGAAGATGGACATCTTCCACGACTGGCAGGACATGGCGCTCTACACCACCGAGGCGCGGACCGAGCTGACGGAGCTGGGCCTGCGCCTGCTGACGCGGCTCAACTCGCTCAACGTGCTGTTCAGCTCCAATGTCGTGGAGATGGGCGTGACGATGGCCAGCATCACGTTGGGGGGCATTCGCATGTTCAACCAACGCGAGGAGTTCGAGCGCGCCATCCAGCAGGCCGTGGAGGCGCGGGGAGGCACGTACACCCCGCTGCCTCCGGGGTGACGGCCCGCGGCCCCAACGCCTCGCCGTGCAAAGGAGAACGCCACCGCTGACGTCTGCCGCACGCAGCCGTCCTGGCATGTCGGACAATCAACCCAGACCTCCCTGGCATGAGCGGCCGCCGCTCCCTTGCGGCCCCATGCGGCCCCAGCCTCCCGCGCATGAATCGAATCCACGGGAAACGGGCCGTTGTGCTGGGCGGGGCGGGATTCATCGGATCGCACCTGTGCGAGCGGCTGCTCGCGGATGGAGCCTCCGAGGTCATCAGTCTGGACAACTTCGTCACCGGCGATGAGCGCAACCTCGCCGCGCTGCGGATGAACAAGCGGTTCGTCTCGCTGCACCACGACATCACCGAGCCGTTCAGCTTCGACGGGCCGGTGCACTACGTCTTCAACATGGCCTCGCCAGCCTCGCCCATCGACTACGCGCAGCTGCCCATCGAGACGCTGCGCGTGGGCTCGCTCGGCACCGAGAACGGCCTCCGGCTGGCGCACCACAAGGGCGCGGTGTTCCTCCAGGCCTCGACGTCGGAGATCTACGGCGACCCCATGGTGCACCCGCAGCGCGAGGAGTACTGGGGCAACGTGAACCCCATCGGCCCACGCTCCTGCTACGACGAGGCCAAACGCTACGGGGAGGCCATCGTGGCGGCGTACCGGCGCGCGTACGGGGTGAGCACCCGCATCGTCCGCATCTTCAACACGTACGGGCCCCGCATGCGGCTCAATGATGGGCGCGTGGTGCCCGCCTTCGTGGGGCAGGCGCTCCGCGGCGAGGACTTCACCGTCTTCGGCGACGGGAGCCAGACACGCTCGTTCTGCTACGTGTCGGATTTGATCGACGGCATCGTGCGCCTGGCGAGGTCGGACGTGGAGGAGCCGGTCAACCTCGGCAACCCGCGCGAGCAGACCCTCCTCCAGTTCGCCGAGGCGGTGCGCGCGGCCATGGGCGGAAGCAGCCACATCCGCTTCAAGCCGCTGCCCCAGAATGACCCCCAGCAGCGCCAGCCGGACATCACCCGGGCGCGCACCCTGCTCGGCTGGGAGCCGCGGGTGAGGCTCGAGGACGGCCTCCGGGAGACGATCGCGTACTTCCGCAGCGTGGCCGAGCACCCGGGCGCGTACCCGTCTCATTCCCTGTCGGACACGGGACCCGTGATGTGACGCTGTCCCCCTTGCGCGGGCCCACTGTCCACCCGTGAACCCACCACCTGCCGCCTGACCGGATGCCTGCACACCGGGCGCGCACCGCACGACCCCGTCCTCGTCCGAGAGCGGCCCCTATCTTGTCTCGGCAATGCGCACGGCTCCCCGTGAACGCGGGAGCGGGAGCCGGGCAAGCGAGAGGCGGAGGGGGCCAGCTTCATGCTCGTCTACGGAGACCATGCGCGTGAGGTACGGCCCTCGGAGGTACTCGCGGCGATTCGCGGGCGCCTGCGCCGGGTGGAGGCCGTGCCCGCGGGTCTCGCCCGTCACATGGCCCTGGTGAGCCTGCTCCTCGAGGCGGGCGAGCTCGCCCAGGGCCTGCTCGACGCCGGCTTCGCCGAGCGGCGCCAGGACGAGCCGGGCCAACGCGGTGCGGCATTCCTCGCGCTCCCCATGGCCTTCGCGCGTGCGCTGCGGGACTCCTATGTAAGTGGCTTCATGCGCTACAGCCCCTTCCCGGACGAGGTGCTCGACGCGCTCGAGCGCCTGGAGTTGCCGGAGCGGGTGACGGTGAAGGAGCCCGAGGGCTACACCTGCCACGCGCTCTACCCGGAGCTGTACCTGGAGGCCGCGCGCTCGCTGCGGCTGTTGCCGCGCCCGCCGCTGGTGGTGGGCATCCGCGGCATCGGCACGAGCCTCGCGTGCGTGGTCGCCGCCGCCTCGGGCACCACGGCTCCGCCCTTCACCGTCAGGCCGGAAGGCCCTCCCTTCCAGCGCACCCTCCGCCTCGGGCCCGGCCTCGAGCGTGAGTTGCTGGCGCGCGCGCGGGAGTCGCACGTCGCCATCGTGGACGAGGGGCCCGGGCTGTCGGGCAGCTCCTTCGGCGCGGTGGCGGACCTCCTCGAGAAGCGCGGCATCCCCGAGGACCGGTTGCTCTTCTTCCCGAGCCACGCGGGGGAGCTGGGGCCCGTGGCCAGCGAGCGCCACCGGCTCCGCTGGGCGCGCGCGCGCCGGTACACGGCGGACTTCGATGCGCTCTTCGTCCGCCCGGATGACCCGCCCCCGCCGCTCGCCGCCTGGGTCGAGGACATCATCGGCCCCATCGTGGGACCGCTCGTGGACGTGAGCGGGGGCGCGTGGCGGCACAGGGTCTTCCCGGACGAACGCCACTGGCCCGCGGTGCACGTGCAGCAGGAGCGGCGCAAGTACCTCGTCCTGTCCGAGCGCGGCACCTTCCTGCTCAAGTTCGCCGGCCTCGGCCTCTACGGAGAGCGGCGGCTCGCGCGGGCGCGGCAGCTCTCGGAGGCGAGCCTGACGCCTCACGTGGAGGGGCTGCGGCACGGCTTCCTCGTCCAGCGGTGGCTCGAGGGGGCGCGGCCCCTGCCGCTGGCACGCGGGCTGGATCGCGCGGAGCTCGTGGCGCGCGTGGGGGCCTACCTCGGCTTCCGGGCCCGCCGCTTCCTCGCGGAGCCCGGGCGGGGGGCCTCTCTCGCGAAGCTGCTGGAGATGGCGCGCTACAACAGCGCCCAGGTGCTGGGAGACGGGTTCGCCGAGTCGCTCGGCGTCTGGGCTCCGCGCCTGGAGCGGCTCTCCGCCGAGGTGCGCATGGTGGAGACGGACAACAAGCCGCACGCGTGGGAGTGGCTCGTCCTCCAGGATGGGCGGCTGCTCAAGGCGGACGCGGTGGACCACCACGACGCGCATGAGCTGATCGGCTGCCAGGACGTGGCCTGGGATGTGGTGGGCGCCGCCGTGGAGCTGGAGCTGGACGCGGCGGAGCAGAGCATCCTCGCCGAGTACGTGGCACGCGCGAGCGGCCACGCCGTCAGCGGGCCGCTCATGGACTTCTACCGGCCGTGCTACCTGGCCTTCCAGCTGGGCCACCACACGCTGGCGGCCTCGGCGCTGGAGGGCGTCGTCCCGGAGGAGGCCGCGCGCCTGCGCCGGGCCGCGGCGCGCTATGCCACGCTGCTGCGAGCGCCTACGGCACGGTGAAGGCGTAGAGCTTGTTGTTCGGGGTCCCCACCTGGAAGTTGGAGTAGCCCGAGCCCCAGTACACCGTCCCGTTCGACACCGCCGCGCCCGCGTTGCACGAGCCACCGCTGACGAAGGTCCACAGCAGGGCGCCCGTGCTCGCGTCGAACGCGTACATGTGGCCCAGCGGATCAATGGAGCAGCCGAACACCACGCCATTCGCGGTGGTCACCGGGGCCAGATCCTGCGCGCCCTGGAGCGGATCCGGCGTCTGCCAGACGATCTGCCCGGTGGCTGCGTTCAGCGCCGTGAAGTTGCCCCAGGAGCTCGTCTGTCCATTGGGCAGGGTGTACTCGAGGTGGTCGTAGTTGACGTTGGCCGCGTAGATGCGCCCGTCCGCCATGGCCGAGCCCCACATCATGCCGCCGCCCACGCCACCGGGCCCCACGCGGGTGCTCCACACGGTGGCGCCCGTGTCCGGATCCAACGCCCAGTAGATGCCGCTCTTCTGGCCCGCGCCCACCAGCTCGCGCTGGGTGCCGTCGGCGAGGTGCGTCTTGAAGAGGATGGCGCCCTGGCCGAAGTCGTAGTCGGGGCCGCCCGGCGGGGGGCAGTCCTCGGGACGGATGAGGCACGTCAGGATGAAGACGTCCTGGGGGTAGAGCTTGCGGCCCCACTTGATGGCGCCGGTGCTCGCGTCGAGCGAGAGCATGGCATCGAAGTAGTCATCCGGCGCGATGCACGCCGCCGCGGTGGCGTCATCCGTGGCATTCACCAGGCACTGCCGGACCTCGGGCGGCACGTTGGAGTTGTTGCCGGTGGTCACGTAGAGGGAGTTGCGCTTCTTGTCGAGCACGAGCGTGCTGCCCCAGACGCCACCCCCCGAGTACCCCTCCGGCATCACGAAGGTGCGCCACACCACCGCGCCCGTCGCCGTGTCCATGGCCACCACGTTCCCGCGGAACGTGCAGCACGGGTAGGAAGGATCCGCCGCGTAGCTCTCCTCGTACGAGGCGACGCCCACGTAGACGCGGGTGCCGTCGACGATGGCCGACTGCGTGATGACGGCCGCCGGGTGCGAGTCCGGATGGGACTTCCAGACCAGATTGCCGGTGCTCGCCTCGACGGCGAGGAAGTCGCCGTTGAGCGTGCCGAGGTAGAGCCGCCCCTCGTGGAAGGCCGGGGTGTTGCGCGAGCGGCTGCCAGGGATGCCTGTGTACTCGGAGATCTGCCGGGACCAGATGCGGGCCCCCGTGGCGGCATTCACCTTGTGCAGCCAGCCGCCCCAGTCCGGGAAGTACACCGCGCCGTCCACCACGGATGGGGTCGCCGAAACATCGCCCTCGGCGGTGAAGGTCCACTTCACGTACAGGTTGGGCGCCGTCTGGGGGCTGATGCGATGCTCATCGCCCGCGCTGCGCGTGTTGTGCAGATCACCGCCAGCGAACTCCCAGCGGCCCCAGCCCAGGAGCTGCTCGCAGGCCAGCAGGGGAAGAATGATCAGCGCCAGGCCCGCGGCCCGGTGCATGAAACGTCGGTTGGATGTCATGCGCGGCTAGATACACCCCCGCGCTTGCGGCACTCCACCCGGGGGCCGGAGTCACTTGGCCCGCCAAGAAGAAACCGTTCCTTCTCGGATGAGCACGGCCCCGGAAGCTCAGGCCGCGTGGAGCCGGGAGGCGGCGGCCGAGGCGCGGGCGGCGGCCACGGCGGCCTCGAGGTCCAGCTTGCCGCCGGTGCTCACCTTCCCCTTGAGGTCCGGGTCCACCTCCACCGTCTTCACCAGCAGGTCGCGCACCTGGGCGGCCGTCAGGTCCGGGTTCTCCGCGAACATCAGCGCCGCGGTGGCCGCCACGCGAGGGGTGGCCATGGAGGTGCCGCTCATCTCCTCCCAGCGGTTGCCGGGCACGGTGCTCAACACGTCCTCGCCCACCGCGGCCAGCTCCACCACCTTGTCGCCATGCGACGAGAAGCCCGCGAGCTTGTCATTGCGCTTGTCCATGGACGCCACGGTGATGACGTTGGGCAGGTCCAGGTTGGCCGGGAAGTCCGCCACCTTGTTCATGTTGCTGCCGTTGCCATTGGCGGTGGCCGCCACCAGCAGGATGTCCGCATCCGCCAGCTTCTGCACCGCGCTCTTCCAGCGCGCCTGCGAGGCCGCGTCCCGGTACTCGTCACCGAAGCTGGCGTTCACCGCGCGGATGTTGGCGCCCTTGGACTTCATGTCCACCACGTAGTCCACCGCGCGCTCGAAGTTCGTCAGCAGGTCCTTGCCGTCGTACAGGCCGCCCACCGAGAGGATTCGCGCCTTGCCCGCCGCCACGCCGGTGTTGCCCTGGCCGTTGTCCTCGGCGGCGATGATGCCCGCCACGTGCGTGCCGTGGTCCGTGCCCTCGCCCTCCATCGGCTCGCCCGAGTTGAAGCCCACGTTGAAGCCGTGGACGTCGTCCTTGATGCCGTTGCCATCGTTGTCGAGGCCGTCCCCCTCCACCTCGCCGGGGTTGGTCCACATGGCCCCGTCCAGGTCCGTGTGCCGGGTGTCCACGCCACCGTCGAACACGGCGATGACGGGCACGCCCGTGGGCGTGGGCCTGGGCTCCACCGGGCCGGTGGACTCCGCCTCGCGCGCGGTGGACAGCGGCGCCACGGACGGGTGCGTCAGCAGGCCCAGCGGCTGCGCACCCGGGCGCAGGCCCGTGGGACGGTCCACGAACTTCGAGCGCGCGGACGCCGGCTCGAATCCATCCACCGGGCGGCGCACCTCCGCGCGCGGAGCGGCGGCAGCAGCCGGGGCCTGGGGAGACGCCACCTCGGAAACACGCGGGCTCTTGGGCGGGAGGGACGGGCTGGAGAGCTTGGAGAGGGTTGTCATGGCGTGTAGGCCTTTCTGCTGAATTATCGGCCCAGCACGCAGAGAGTTGCCTCCGCACCCTTCAGGAAAATCAGGGGCTCTCTCAATGGTTGGGAGTTCAAGGAGGGCGTACTGTTCATTAGCGAAAACTCCCGAACGAGACAGGCCGCGTCATGCCGTTCTCCCGCCGTGCTTCCACCTCCCTGTCCCGCTCGACGCTCCTGCAGATGGGGGCCCGCATCGCGGGAGTCGTCGCGCTGGCCACGCTCTTCAGCTACCTGCACGTGCTGCACTCGGTGCGGACCGAGAACCTCGCGAGGCTGGAGCGCTACGTCGTGGAGCGCAGCCAGCGCGAGCAGGGCATCTTCATGCTGGCGCAGGACAACCACGCCGTCCTCCAGAAGGCCTTGGCGGAGAGGCTCCGCGCCCCGCCGCGGGAGGACGTGGACGCGCGTTTCGACAGCCTCTTCGTCCAGCTGGCCGACGGCAGCACCCGCAACCGCCCCGAGGTCTTCGACGGCACGAGGATGCCGGGCGTCATCGTTCCCAGGGGCATCCGCGTCGATGCGGGACTGCGCCGGCGCATCCTGGCGGCGTATGACGTGCTCGCCCAATACGGGCCCGCCCTGCACACGCGCTTCACGAACACCTACGCCGTGCTGCCGGAGGACGTGCTGGTGCTCTACTGGCCGGAGCGCCCCACGTGGATCCAGGAAGCCGAGAGCGGCATGTCCTTCCTCACGCTGGAGTTCTACGAGCTGAGCCTGCCCGGGAAGAACCCCCGGCGGGAGACGGTCTGGTGCGGCATCTACTCGGATCCGGTCGACCGCAGCTGGATGGTCTCGGTCTCCACGCCGCTGGACCTGGACGGCCGGCACGTCGCGACGATAGGCCACGACGTGCTCATCCAGGAGTTGATGACCCGCACCATCAATGACCACCTGCCCGGCGCGTACAACCTGCTCTTCCGCGACGATGGCCAGCTCATCGCCCATCCCCAGCTCACCCGGGAGGGCACCACGGGCATCTATTACATCCCGGGCAGCGCCGGGCAGAGCCGCGACGCCCCCACCGCCACCGAGGAGCAGCAACACGACCTGCGGAGCATCTTCGAGCAGGTACACCACGCCCCGCCCGGCCAGACGGTGGCGGAGCTGCCGGAGCATGACGAGTACATCGGCATGGCCCGGCTCCAGGGTCCCGGCTGGAACTTCGTCACGGTGCTGCCCGAGAGCGTGGTGTCCCAGCCCGCGCTCCAGGCCGCGCACCAGGTGCTGCTCGTCGGCATGGTCGCGCTGCTGCTGGAGCTGGCCATCATGTCCTGGGTGCTCAAGCGGCACATCACCCGCCCGCTGCTGGCCTTCACCCAGGCCGCGGACCGGGTGGCCGCTGGCGACTTCCATGTCGGGCTGGACACCTCGCGCGAGGACGAGCTGGGGCAGCTGGCCCGCGCCTTCCGGTTGATGGCCGACAAGGTGCAACAGCGCGAGGAGGCCCTGCGTCAGGCCAAGGAGAGCCTGGAGCAGCGCGTCGAGGAGCGCACCCGCGAGCTGAAAGAGGTCCACCACCAGCTGGTGCGGACGGCCCGGAGCGCGGGCATGGCGGAGATCGCCACCAACGTGCTGCACAACGTGGGCAACGTGCTCAACAGCGTCTACACCTCGGCCCAGCTCGCCCGGGAGCGGCTCAGCCAGCTGCGGCTCGAGCACGTGGGCCGGGTGGCGAGCATGCTCGAGGAGCACCAGTCCGACGCCGGCGCCTTCCTCACCCAGGACGAGCATGGCCGGCATGTGACGCCCTTCCTGAGCAAGCTGGGACAGCATCTGCTGAACGAGCGCACGGCGGTCCTCGCGCTGCTCGAGGACGTGGGCCGGTACACCGAGCACATCGGCGACATCGTCAAGGTGCAGCAGCGCTACGCCCGGGCGCCCCGGGTGCAGGAGCCCGTGCACCTGGAGGAGCTGGTGGAGGACGCGCTGCGCATCAACGCGGCCGGGCTCACCCGCCAGGGCCTCGAGGTGGAGCGGCAACTGGAGCCGCTACCGCCCGTGCCGACGGACAAGCACAAGGTGCTGATGATCCTCGTCAACCTGATCAGCAATGCCAGCCATGCCCTGGAGGGTGTCGCCCCAGGCAAGCGGCACCTGGGCGTGAAGCTGGAGCGCACCGGGGACGGGCGCGTCCGCATCGAGGTGCGGGACAACGGGGTGGGCATCTCGCCGGAGATGCTGCTGCGAATCTTCCAGTACGGCTTCACCACCCGGGACGAGGGGCATGGCTTCGGTCTGCACTCCAGTGCCCTGGCGGCGCAGGAGCTGGGGGGCTCGCTGGTGGCACACAGCGATGGACCGGGACGAGGGGCAACGTTCAGCCTGGAACTCCCTCTGGCCGAGCGCGAGCCCTGAAGGCGGACCTTTCGACAGGAAGCCTCCCCGGCTGATATCACTCCGGATGCGAGGCTTGTAACCGCGGCGGGAAGTGCATGGGGGGGGACACTTTCCGCGGCCTGGCTCGACGCTTCACACCATCCCCAGACATACGCCTCTCGCTCTCATCGAATCGGAGCCCGCATGGCCGGTGACACCGTCGTGGACTTCAACCGCCTTCCTCGCACCACCCGCGAGCGAATCGTCGACAGCCTGGGCCCCAAGCCCAGCCTGGCACCGCTCTTCGCCGACCCCCAGTCCAAGGGGATGCGCATCTTCGGGTGGACGATGTTGGGCCTCTACTGCCTGTCCTCCTTCGTCAGTTGGACCTTGAAGGACTTCGGTGAGGCCGGGCCCATGGCCGATGCGGTCCAGGGCGTCTGGGCCCTCCCCCTCTACTTCGGCTCCGCCTTCTTCCTCACCGCCGCGGTCCTCGCCATCGCCTTCCACGTCATGCGGGGCAAGGCCCTGCCCTTCCCTCCCGGGCGCTACCTCTTTCCGCTCGACTTCATCGACGCCCGTTCCCGGAACCTGCGCATCGTCTCCTTGAGCGAGCTCGACGACTTCAAGGCGGTCCATGAGCACACGAATGGTGCCTATACGCACACCACCTTCACCTTCGACTTCGGAGGCGGTCACCGCGAGCAGTTCGTCGTCCGCAACAAGGACGAAGCCGAGAAGCGGATGCGGGAGTTGCAGCGCGCACGCGCGGCGTTCAGCAAGGCGTTGGAGGCCAAGGACGCGAACGCCGTGCACCACTTCGATCTCTTCTATGAAGTGCGCGTGCGGGGCGGCTTCGAGTCGTTCCAGGGCAACACCTCCCCCGTTCCCCAGGGAGGCGTGCTCGCCGGAGAGCTGCCGCGGCTGATCGAGCGGCGCTGGCTGGCCGCGCTCGCGATAAGCTTGGTGCTGGCGTGCAGCACCTGGCTGGTCCGCAACCTCCTCAGCGACTACGCCGCCTTCAGCAACGCGAAGACCGCGGGGCTCGAGAGCGGCTTCCGTGGCTACCTCCGGACGGGCTGGTTCCACGTGGCCGAGGCGAAGGAGCTCGGCGCGAAGGCGGGCTTCGGCGAGTGCGAGCAGACGAACACCGAGCGGTGTTGGCAGGACTTCCTGGTGAACTGGAGCGAGTCGCCCCGGCTCCAGGAGGCTCGCGTCGAGCGCATGCCGCGAGCCGCGCTCAAGGAGGCCTCCAACACCATCTCCGCGCTGCGCCAGTTCCAGGCGAAGTACCCCAACTCCGTGGTGGACGCGGAAGCCAAGGAGCGGATGCATCAGCTCTTCGTCCAGGCCCTCACCGACTTCCAGGGCCAGGCTTCCACCAAGAACCCCGCGCTCGTCCCCTTCGTGGGCAAGCTGCTGGCCCACCTCGAGGCCACCGGGAGTCCCAAGGTGCTCGTGCGCTTCCGCCGGGAGTCCTCCTCCTCGCTCGAGGAGGCCGACAAGCTCCTGGCGAAGGCCGCGAAGAAGGAGGGCAGGCCCGCCGCCAAGGTCTCCCCCCACTTCACCGACGAGCGCCTCCTCCCGTTGGAGAACAACATCACCGCGGCGATGGGCACCGCGTTCAAGCAGATCTTCCCCACCGACCTGCTCGCGCTGGAGAAGGGACCGGCGCTCTCCGCGCAGCAGGACGCCTCCGCTGACTCCGTCCCCACGCTCGGCATCCTCTACACGGTGGGCTGGTCGGGTGCGGCCTACGGCTCGTCCACGGACAACCGGATGTTCGTGGGCATCGCCTTCGAGTTCGACGTGGACATGCGCCTGCCCAACGAGAAGCCCCTGCGCTTCAGCCTGACCGTCAAGCCGCCAGAGCAGTTCAGGACCGCGTACAGCAACCCCACCGACGAGGTCGTCTACAACACCATGGCCCTGCGCGCCTTCGATGAGCTGGGCGACAAGCTCCGCCATACCTTCTTCCGCCCCGACAGCAAGGCCTTCATGGCGGGCGGCACCGCCTCCAACGCCTCGCCGTAGAGCGGCGCCGCGGGCCCGTGGACCTCGAGGCAACGGCGCCCCCTCCGCGGGTGTTGCCCTCGCGGCTACGCGGCCCGCCTCCTCCTCTCTGAAGGCACTCCGGCACGCTCCCTGCAATTCCCGAGGGAGCTGCCAGAACGCATCACTCTGCCTTTGGAGAACCCCCCATGAAGCGGCTTCCGTTGGCCCTTGCCCTGACGCTGTCCACCAGCGCCTTCGCCCAGACGAGTGAAATTCCGCAGTCCATCCAGGACAAGGCCCGCGCCCTCATCGCCGAGCGCACCGGCGCCAGCCCCGCGGATATCGAGCTCCTGAGCGCGGCCACCATCGCCTATCCCTGGCAGGGCCTCACCACCTACCAGTTCAAGGGCAGCAGCCCCAAGGGCGAGACGGCCGGTGTGGCGCTGGATCCGAACGCCGTGGAGGTGGATGCGCTCAAGCTGGATGAGCAGGAGGACGCCTACTACGTGCAGCGCTACGGGCGCATCTCCTCGGGCCTGCTGGAGGACCTGGCCAAGCTGCCCCCGGACTCGGAGGTGAAGGTCGCCATCTGGGCCCGTGAGCCCGCCGGCCTGGGAGAGGGCGCCACCCGCCCCGACGCCAGCAAGGATCCGCTGCCCGCCGACGTGGACAGCCTCTACCAGCAGCAGCAGTCCTGGCGCCGCGAGGTGGTGGCCGCGGCCACCAAGCCCCTGATCGAGCGCTTCGCCGCCATGGGCTATCAGGCCACGGCCGACGAGGAGTCCCCCGTGGTGGAGGTCACCCTCAAGCCGGACCTCGTCCGCGAGGTGGCGCGCTGGGATGACATCACCGAGGTGGACGCGGCGCGGCTCGCCGAGCAGACCCTGGATGTCGCGCGCGCCACCATCGAGTCGGATCTGGTGCAGAACGGGGGCATCACGGGCTCGGGCGTGAGGGTGGGCGTCATCGAGGTGGGCGGCCGGGCCCACACCACCAACCCGTACATGCCGCCGATCGTCCAGGACACCCTGGGCAGCTGCCTGCACTGGCACGGCACCTCGGTGGTGGGCGTCATCGCGAGCCGGCACACCACGCACAAGGGCATGGCGCCCAACGCCTCCATCTACGTGGGCGGAGACTGCTGGGGCTCCTCCAGCGGCCTGACGGCGGCCTCCAACCGCGCCTCCAACTGGGGCGCCCGCGTCTTCAACCTCAGCTTCGGCAGCAACGCCGGAACCCAGCCGGGCAGCCTGGACCGCTACTACGACGACCTGGTGCAGAACCGCTGGCGCACCGTGGTGGTCTCCGCCGGCAACAGCGGCTGGAGCGCCCGCGTCGGCAGCCCCGCGCGCGGCTACAACGTCGTCAGCGTGGGCAGCTTCAAGGACCAGAACACCGTCCTCTGGAGCGGGGACGTGATGAGCAGCTTCACCAGCGGCCAGGATCCGGTGTCCACCCACGGCGACCGCGAGAAGCCCGAGGTGGCCGGTCCCGGTGAGAACATCACCACCCTGAGCGGCGCCTCGCCGTGGCTGCACACGGTCTCGGGCACCAGCTTCTCGGCCCCGGCCGTCTCGGGCGTGACGGCGCAGCTGATGCAGCGGCGCACCGCGCTCCAGGTGTGGCCCGAGAGCGTCAAGGCCATCCTCATGGCCACCGCCGTGCACAACGTGGAGGGCGCCACGCGCCTGAGCGAGCTGGAGGGTGCTGGCTCCGTGGTGGCCACGCAGGCGGATGACATCGCCCGTGGGGTGGACGGCAACTGGGGTGGCATCGGCTACAGCTGCGCCTCGCCCACGTGGATCACCGTCGCCACCATGCCGCTGTGGGCCAACCGCCCGGCCCGCGCCGTCATCACCTGGGACACCAACACCAGCTACGCCAGCTACGCCAACCGCCCGAGCGCCGACCTGGATTTGCAGGTGCTCGCGCCCAACGGCACCGTGGTGGCCAGCTCGGCCAGCTGGGACAACACCTACGAGATCGGTGAGTTCACCCCCTCGGTGGCCGGCAACTACACGGTGCGCGTCCGCAAGTGGAGCTGCTCGCTGACGCCCAAGTGGCTCGGCTGGGCCTGGTACCAGAACCGCTAACACAGACGTATGGGGTTGGAGCCCGGGTGGCTCCAGCCCCGTCCCGGCTCAACCCGGGGACGAGATACCCTCACCCTGTCCCTCTCCCGAAGGGAGAGGGGTTGTTGAGCGGAGTTGTTGAGCGGAGTTGTTGAGCGGAGTCGTTGGGCGGGGTTACGCCTTGCCCACGACCTTCTTCAGGAAGCCCCAGAAACGGCCCGAGCGCTCCTTCAGGTCCTGGCCCCGCCGCTCCTCCGCCGCCCGCGCCGCGTCCGACGCCACCCCCAGCCGCTGCCTCAGCTCCTCAGGCGTGTAGCGCGTCGCCAACGTCGCCTTCATCTCCTTGCGCGTCGAGTACTCCTGCGCCGTCACGTGCAGCACGCACTCGGAATCCAGCCGCAGCGTCACCGCCACCCGCACCGAGCCCTTCGGCCCCCTCGGCAACCCCTCCAGCCTCACCGTCCCCAGGTACTCGTTCGCCGAGATGTGCGTGTCCTCTCCCTGGAAGACGGACAGCTCCATCACCTCTTCGTTGTCCCGCGTCGTGGAGATCGCGAACGAGCGCTGCGCCGGCAGCGCCGTGTTGCGCTCGATGACCCGCGTGAAGCCGCCTCCCGGCATCGCCACGCCAATCGTCATCGGCAGCACGTCGATGAGCACCACGCTGCTCACCTTGTCCACCGCGTTCGAGTACAGCGCCGCTCCCAGCGCCACCGCCTCGTCCGTGTTCACCCCCGCGTGCGGCGGCTTGCCGAACACTTCCTTCAGCTTCTCGCGCACCAGCGGCATCCGCGCCTGCCCGCCCACCATGAGGATGTCGTCGACCTCCCCCGGCCTCATCTTCGCGTCCAGCAGCACGTCCCGCACCACGTCCAGCGTGCGCATCACCATCGGCAGGCACGCCCGCTCCATCTCCGCCCGCGTCAGCGTGACGTGCAGATCCCTCGGCTGCCCCGCCTCGTCCATCATCAACATCGGGATGTGGACGTCGTACGAGTTGGACTCCGAGAGCGCCACCTTCGCCCGCTCGGCCGCGTCCGTCACCCGCGACAGCGCGATCCGGTCTCCCTGGAAGTTCACCTTCTCCTGCTGCTGGAAGCGCTCCAGCAACAGGTCCACCAGCACGTTGTCGAAGTCCATGCCGCCCAGGAAGATGTCTCCTCCCGTCGCCAGCACCTCGAACACGTTCCGGTCGATGCGCAGGATGGTCGCGTCGAAGGTGCCGCCTCCCAGGTCATAGACGAGCACCCGCTTGGTCACCTCGCGGTTGAGCCCGTACGCCAGCGCCGCCGAGGTGGGCTCGTTGAGGATGCGCTCCACCTTCAGCCCCGCCATCCACCCCGCCCGGCGCACCGCCTCGCGCTGCGGCTCCGAGTAGTACGCCGGCACCGTCACCACCGCGCGCTCCACCTTCTGCCCCAGGTGCTGCTCCGCCAACTCCTTGCACTCGCGCAGGATGATGCCCTGCACCTCTTCCAGCGACAGCACGTGCTCGCCCATCCGCACCGCCGCCCGGCCTCGCGCGTCGGCGAGGATCTCGTAATGGAAGCGCTCGCGCACCTGGTTCACCACCGCGCTGTCGAAGGGACGTCCCACCAGGCGCTTGGCACCGTAGATGGTCTGCTCGGGGCGCAGCAGCACCTGGCTCTTCGCGCGGTGGCTCACCAGCAGCTTGCCCTGCGTCGAGAGCGACACCACCGAGGGGATGGTGTTGTAGCCCTCGCGCGAGCGCAGCACCATGGGCTTGTTGTTCGTCACCACCGCCACACACGAGTTGGAGGTGCCCAGGTCGATGCCGATGACCGGGCCCTTGCTCTCGATGCTCGCTGGCGGCGTGAGGAAGACGGTGCGCACCTGAGCCGGTGAGCTCTTGGGCTCGGGAGGCAGCGGGGCCGCTGGCTTCGCCACCGCCGGAGCGAGCTGCGGTGCCACTGGCGGTGCCGGGGCCCTGGGCGGTGCGGGTGCGGCGGGCGGTGCCACCGGAGCCGCGGGGCGGGCACCCGACGGCGGCGGCGCGGGCTTCCTCGCCGCGGGCTTGAAGGGCTGCCCCGCCACGGGCCGTGCGAACTCGAGCGGCTCGTCGTCGTCGGACGACTCCAGCTCCAGCTCCACCGCGCTGCTGGCCTGTCCGGCGCGCGCGGGGGGTGGCGGAGCGGCGGGTCCGGGCGTGGCCGCCGCCGAGAGGTCCGCCAGATCGAACTCCTGCATGCTGTTGCTCTGGCGCGCGGGCGGCTTCGCGGCGGGCGGGGCCTCGGCTCGCGGGCGCTCCGGCGGCAGCGTGGCGGCGACGAGCTCGTCGATCGGAATGTCGACGGCGGTGATGGGCGGAGGCGGAGGCGGAACGATGGGCTCGGCCGGGCGGGCCCCGGGGACGGGCCGCGAGCCGGGAGCGACGGGCGCCACGGACGGAATCCCCTGCATCGGCGCCACCGCGGGAGCGCCCGGGGGTCTCGCGGCCGCGGCGGCCACCGGAGGCGCGCTCACGGGCGCCTCGCCCTTGCGCTGCAGCATCCGGTCCACGAGCGACTGGGAGGGCGGGTCCAACTCGGTGAACTGGATGCCCATGCCCGGTGGCCCGGACAGGTCCTCGGGCGGGCGCACCCAGCGCACCACCGCCGAGCCCTTCATCACCCGGAGCCCATCGGCGATGCGCACCTCGAACTTCACCGGGGTGCCCACCGGCTGCGGCTCGCGCGAACGGATGAACATGCCCCCGGGGCTGATGTTGACGGCGAACTCCTCGACGAAGTTGCCGATATCCGTGTGCTTGAGCTTTACCAGCAGACCCACGGCCTTGCGGTCCGCGGCGCGCCGTCCCTGATCCATAGCGTCTGACTGTCGCGGGTAAGACTGCCCCGCTCAAGTCTTTCTCTCCTGCTCCGCTCCCCTGCCTGCCGCGCTCCCACTGCAGGTACGCACATGGGCGACCCAGTCCCACGCCTCCTACCCGCGCAGGACGTGCCCGGAGGGCCTCCGCATGGGAGACCCCCCAGGTTCTCTCCGCTTTCTGGGGAAATGGGGACGGGCCGAAGGATGGCTCACGGAGCGAGCAGACGCAGGAAGGCCTCCTGGTCCCACGCGTTCCCCGCGCGCGCGCCGTGGCGCTGGTAGCCCGCGAGGGTGAAGCCTTGTCCCGGGATGAAGTCCAGCGTGGTGCCCGCCACCGGGCAGTCACCCTCGGGGCACTCGCCGGGAGGCAGCGTGCGCTGGTCCCGCTGCGAGCCCTCCGGCGCATACGCGCTCAGCGTGCCGCCGCAGATGGCCACCACCTGGCCCGCATCATCCAACGCCACCGAGGGCACGGCCGGCTTCGCGTCGCAGGCGAGCGGTTGGGCCCAACGCTCGGCACCCTCCGGGCCCGCCGCGAGGACGAACGCCTCGGCGCCGGAGAGCCGCGTGCCGCCCCAGGACAGGGAGCCCCGCAGCTCGCCCACCAGCACCGCGCCCCCGTCCCGCTCCGGCCTCAACCCCGTGACGTGGCCTTCCACCCCGCGCAGCTCCTTGCCCCACGCGAGCCGCCCATCCCGCTCGAAGGCGAGCAGCAGCAGACCCTGTCCACCCGCGCTTCCGAAGGTGCGGCCATCCACCGTGAGCGTGCCCACGAGGCGTCCGGCGAGCAGCGTCCGGCCCGAGGGCGCGAGCGCCAGCGCGTGCAGCCGCGTCCCCTCGTCCACCCGGTCGAGCTGCCGCGTCCAGAGGAAGGCCCCCTGCGCGTCATGGTGGGCGAGCACCGGCACGGGGCCCTCCGGCGTCCACTCCTCGGCCGTGACGAGCACCCCGCCCTCGCCATCCGCCGCCACCCCGTACACCTTCTGTCCCGCGCGCCGCTGCCAGAGGGGCTGGCCCTCGCCGGAGAACTTCACGAGGAAGCCATCGTTGGCCTCGCCCAGGCCGAAGTCCAACGGGTACAGGAAGGCATTGCCGGCGAGGAAGACGTCCCCCGAGGGCGCGGCCGCCACGCGCGGCGAGGCCACGCGCATCCGCGAGAAGTCGCGCACCCACCGCGGTACCCCATCCGGGCCGTACTTCGCCAGCGTGAGGCCCCGCCGCTGCCCGGGCACGGCCTCGCGCTCCTCGTCCTCGCGCGGCGTGGAGAGCCACACCAGGGAGATGTCTCCCGCCCCATCCACGGCGAGCCCCGTCCCGATGTCGTCCTGCGGCCCGCCGAGCCGGAGGAACCAGGGGCGGGCCTGAGTCCCTTCCGAGCCCACTTCCGCGCCCGCTTCCGGAGCAGGCACCCCCGTCTCCGGCTGAAGGGCGGGAGGAGGCTCGGAGGGCGTCGAGGCAACCGGGTTGGTACCGCTCCCCGACTCCCCGGACGGGGCCTCGGCCTGGGAGGTCGTACCCGAGGGGTCACCTTCCGCTCCCCCACAGCCGGTGCCCAGCGTCAGCAGCGTGGCGGGAACGAGCCACGTCCAAGGACGGCGGGTGTGTACTCCTGACTCTCGGTGCATGCGCTTCTCCCCCGTTCCTCCCGGCCTCTGGGGCCCGGAGAGACGAACCGGGGGAAGGTAATGGGGTCATTCCTTCCGGCATCCCCCCCGCCTCGGGTCCGCCCGAACCCCCCTGGGGGGTAGGGAACCGGCCGCAGGGTGTCCTGGAGCGGACGAACGTCCTGTGGCAGGAATAGGAGCCCCCTGGAACGGTTGGCATCCCACGTTCGAGCCGGGGCCTCCGTGCGAACCCCTTGGACCCCGCGCCGCCCGAGATTAAGAGAATCCTCCTCATGGAAAACGCCGCCCCCATCGCCCCGACACCGGTACCCGAAGCCACCAGCGAGGACCTTCAGGCCGTCGAGGAGCTCGCCCGGGCCAAAGCCCAGATTCTCGGGCAGATCGAGAAGCGCGTCGTGGGGCAGCGCGACGTGGTGGAGCACCTGCTCATCGCGCTCTTCGCCCGCGGCCACTGCCTCTTCGTGGGCGTGCCCGGCCTGGCCAAGACGCTGCTCATCTCCACACTGGCCGACGTCCTCAACCTGTCCTTCAACCGCATCCAGTTCACCCCGGACCTGATGCCCTCGGACATCACCGGCACGGACATCCTGGAGGAGGACAAGGCCACCGGGCACCGCGCCTTCCGGTTCCTCAAGGGGCCGCTCTTCGCCAACATCATCCTCGCGGACGAGGTGAACCGCACCCCGCCCAAGACGCAGGCCGCCCTGCTGCAGGCCATGCAGGAGTACCGCGTCACCGCCGGCGGCCGCACCTACCCGCTGGAGCTGCCCTTCCTCGTCTTCGCCACGCAGAACCCCATCGAGCAGGAGGGCACCTACCCGCTGCCCGAGGCCCAGCTCGACCGCTTCATGTTCCTGGTGGACGTGGGCTACCCCACCGCCGAGGAGGAGGTGGAGATCGTCAAGTCCACCACCGGCGGCTCGCAGCCCAAGCTGGAGAAGATCCTCTCGCCCGAGCGGATTCTGGCGCTGCAGGAGCTGGTGCGCCGGGTGCCGGTGCCGGACCACGTGGTGCGCTACGCGGTGGAGCTGGTGCGCCACACGCGGCCCAAGGAGCCGGGCGTGCCGGACTTCATCGCGAAGAACGTCTCGTGGGGCGCGGGCCCTCGCGCCAGCCAGTACCTGGTGCTGGCGGCCAAGGCGCGCGCGATTCTCAATGGGCGCTTCGTGGCCTCGGTGGAGGACGTGAAGGCGGTGGCCCGCCCGGTGCTGCGCCACCGCGTGCTGCCCAACTTCACCGCCGAGAGCGAGGGCACCACCTCGGTGAAGCTGGTGGATCAGCTCGTCGCGCTGGTGAAGGGATAGCGCCGGGGCATGGTGCTCGACTCCCAGACGCTGGCCCGGTTGCAGGGCGTGAAGCTGCGCGCCCGCGCGGTGATGGAGGGGGTGCTGTCCGGCCTCCACAAGAGCCCCCACCAGGGCCAGAGCGTGGAGTTCGCCGAGCACAAGGAGTACGCGCCCGGCGATGAGCTGCGCCACCTGGACTGGAAGGCCTACGGCAAGTTCGACAAGTACTACGTCAAGCGCTTCGAGCACGAGACGAACCTGCGCGCGGTGATGGTGGTGGATGCGTCCGCCTCCATGGGCTACCGCAGCGGCGCGCTCTCCAAGCTGGAGGCCGCCACCACGCTGGCCGGTGCGCTGTGCTACCTGCTGGTGCGCCAGCAGGACGCCGCCGGCCTCGCGGTGATGACCAACGGCCGCTTCCAGGACGTGCCCCCGCGCGCCTCGGCCGGCCACCTCAACGTGCTGCTGGATGCGCTCGAGCACACCGCACCCACCGGCGGCACCAACCTCATCTCCGCCGCGGACCACCTCGCCGAGGTGCTCCCGCGCCGCTCCTCCGTCGTCGTGCTGTCGGACTTCCTCGACGAGAACCAGGACGCGCTCAAGCGGATATTGGCGCTGCGGCAGCGCAAGAACGACGTGTCGGTGTTCCACCTAGTGGACCCGGCCGAGCTGACGTTCCCCTTCGATGACCCCACGCTCTTCCTGGACATGGAGGGCGAGGGCCGCATCGAGGTGAACCCGCGGGAGATCAAGGAGAGCTACCTGGAGGAGTTCGGGGCCTTCCTGGCGAACGTGAAGTCGGCCTGCGCGGAGGCGGACGTGGACTACGAGCTGGTGCGCACCGACGAGCGGTTGGATGAGGTGCTGCTGCGCTACCTGGGCAAGCGCGGGAGGCGCCGGTGACCTTCGCACACCCGTGGATGCTGCTGGGCGCGCTGGCGGCCTTCATCCCGCTGCTCATCCATCTCTTCGACCGGCGGCGGCCGAGGCCCCACCCCTTCGGGCCCCTGGCCTTCGTGCTGCGCAGCCAGAAGCGCACCGCGAGCCGGCTCAAGCTCAAGCGGCTGCTGCTGTACACGCTGCGCACGTTGATTCTGCTCGCGCTGCCGGTGGCGCTGGCGCGGCCGGAGCTGAAGCAGGACACGGCGGCGGCCACGGTGGTGAAGGGCCCGGCGGCCACGGCCATCGTGCTGGACGCCTCGCTGTCCATGCGCTGGTCGGACGGCACCTCGCTCTTCGAGCGCGGCCGGGACGAGGCGCGCGACGCGCTGGCGGACCTGCGGCCCGAGGAGCCGGCCACGGTGCTGGTGTGCACGGGCTCGGCCCTGCCGCCCGCGGCGCCGGGCTTCGACCGCTCCAAGCTGCGCCAGCTGATTGACGAGGCGCAGCCCACGTACGGGGCGGCGGACCTGTCGCGGTGCCTGGATCTGGCGGCGCGCTCGCTGGAGGAGAGCCCCATGGCGGGCAAGCGCCTGGTGGTGGTGTCGGACCTGACGGCCGGCTCCATGCGCCTGGAGGCGCCGACGCCCACGGTGAAGGGCCCCACGGGCGAGGCGGTACGGCCCGAGGTGGTGCTGCGCGACGCGGCCAACGGGAAGGACGCCCTGCCCAACCACGCGCTGGTGGACCTGAAGGTGGAGCCCGCGCTGCAGGCCGGCCCGCGTGCCTTCCTCTTCACCTTCACGGTGAAGAACTTCTCGGACCAGCCGCTGAAGGACCTGGAGGCGGCGGTGCGCGTGGGCGAAAGCACGGTGGGCAAGGGCTTCGTGGACGTGCCGGCCAACGGCACGGCGCAGAAGTCGCTGACGGTGCGCTTCCAGCAGGGAGGCACCGTGGTGGGCCAGGGGACGCTGACGCCGGACGGGCTGGCCGAGGATGACCGGCGGGCCTTCGTGCTCGCGGTGCCCCGGCCCTTGAAGGCGCTGGTGGTGAATGGCTCGCCGCACGCCACGCGCTACCGGGACGAGGCCTTCTTCATGGAGGCGGCCCTGTCGGCGCCGGGCTCGCCGGTGCAGGTGGCGGTGCGGGACACGGCGGCCGGGTGGCGCGAGGATCTCGCCGGCTATGACCTAGTGTACCTGCTGAACGTGACGGCGCCGGAAGAGGCGGACGCGGCGAAGCTGCGCACCTTCGTGGAGAACGGTGGCGGCCTCTTCATCAGTGTGGGCGACCACGTGGACCCGGAGGCGTACAACACGAGGCTGGGCGCGCTGCTGCCGCGCAACCTGCGGCTGGTGCGCACCAGCGTGGAGCGGGACGATCCGGACGCGGACGGCAAGGCGGCGAAGCTGGCGCAGGTGAAGGTGGAGCATCCGCTCTTCGCGCCCTTCACGGGCCGGGCCGAGGAGGGCCTCGTGGGGGCCCGCTTCTACCGGTACATGCTGCTGGAGGCGGACGGGAGCGGGGCCACGCAGGGCGCGAGCCAGGTGCTGGCCACGTACGAGGACGGCGCTCCGGCGGTGGCGGTGGCACGCCGGGGCAAGGGCCGGGTGGCGCTCTTCACCAGCACGGTGGATCGCGACTGGAGCGACTTCCCCATCCGCACCAGCTTCCTGCCGCTGATGCAGCGCTTCGCGGCGTACCTGGCGGGCTCGCTGGAGGAGCGCGAGGAGCAGAAGGTGCGCGTGGGCGAGACGCTCTCGCTGCGGCCCGAGGGCTCGCAGACGGTGTCGGTGGTGAAGGCACCGGACGGCGCCGAGGTGCCGCACAAGGCGCAGCCGGACGGCACGGTGCTGGTGGGGCCGGTGGAGCAGCCGGGCAACTTCTCGGTGCTGGGCGCGGATGGCAATGCGGTGCCCGCGCTGGCCTTCGCGGCGACGCTCGACCCGGCCGAGAGTGACTTGAGCCGGCTGCCGCAGGACGCGCTCTCCGCGCACTTCGGCGAGGAGACGGTGAAGGCGTCGAGCTCGGACGCGGAGCGCCCGCCCGTGCCCCTGTGGACGTGGCTCATCGTGGCCGCCGCCCTCGCTTTCTTCTTCGAGGGCACCCTGCTGCGCAAGTAGGCCGACAATCCGCTCGCGATGGACATGCGCGGGGAGCCGCTGACGGCGAGTCCGTCAGTGGTGGATCTCCGAGGAGGTCAGGGACGTGGGGGCGGGAAGCTGCTCCAGGTGGGCCTCGTCGATCACCTGCGCTACGGCGTCCTCGAACTCCTCCAGCGGGCTGCTCTTGGAGAGCACCATGCGGACGCCGGGGATGCGGGGAGCCCGCCGGGAGCTGTGCAGGATGATGGGGATGCCCTCGAGCCCCGGCTCGTGGAGCAGGCGTCCGCAGAGCTCCACTCCGTCCAGACGAGGCATCATCCAGTCCGTCACCACCAGGTCCGGCCGCTGCCTGCGGGCCAGCTCCAGGGCCTCCATGCCATCGTGCGCCTGGACGACCTGATAGCCCATGACCTCCAGCACGTCGGTGTAAAGCTCCATCAGGTCCGGCTCGTCATCGACCAGGAGAACTGTACTCACGCTGGCATCCTCTCTTTCCAGAGCGCCTGACCTGGATGGCAACCTCGCGCCCCTCTTATAGAGATGAGTCGCCCTCTCCTAAGGTGTGATGTCTGGAGGGCCGTGGTGCCATCATGAGCGGCCATGACCCTCGCCAGCCGCTTCCTCGCGCGTCTCCTCGAGCTCCCCCCGGCGGACACCTACGACGTCACCGTCGAGCGGGACCTGGAGATTCCCATGCCCGATGGCTTCAAGCTGCTCGCCGACCGCTACTCCCCCCGCCAGGGCGGCAAGCTCCCGACCCTCCTCGTGCGCTCGCCCTACGGCCGGCGGGGCTTCTTCGGCATGCAGTACGGGAGGCTCTTCGCCGAGCGCGGCTTCCAGGTGCTCGTCCAGAGCGTGCGTGGCACCTTCGGCTCGGGCGGGCAGTTCGACCCCTTCCGCAACGAGCGCGACGATGGGCTGGCCACCGTCGAGTGGATGAAGCGGCAGGACTGGTTCTCGGGCGAGTTCGCCACCCATGGCGCCAGCTACCTGGGCTTCGTGCAGTGGGCGCTGGCCCGTGAGGCGGGAGCCGGCTTGAAGGCCATGGTGGCCCACGAGACCGCGTCCGAGTTCCGCAGCCAGACCTACGCGGGCGGTGCCTACTCGCTCGATACCACGCTGTCCTGGGTCCACCTCGTCCGCCACCAGGAGAAGCCCGGGCTGGGGGGCCTGATGACCCGGCTCGGCGCGGCCCGCAAGCTCAAGCCCCTCTTCCAGCACCTGCCCCTGAACGAGGTGGACGCGCTCGCCACGGGAGAGCGGGTGCCCTTCTTCCAGGACTGGCTTGAGCACGGCGCTCCGGGCGATCCGTGGTGGAACCGCGCGGACTTCAGCGGCTCGCGCGCCGAGGTCACCGCACCGGTCCATCTCATCGGCGGCTGGTACGACATCTTCCTGCCCTGGCAGGTGGGCGACTACGCCGCGCTCCACCGCGCCGGGCGCGCGCCCTACCTCACCATCGGGCCCTGGACGCACGTCTCCGTCGAAGGCTTCGTGGTCGCCGCGCGCGAGTCCCTGGTGTGGCACAAGGCCCACCTCAAGGGCGATCGGAGCCAGCTGCGCGAGGCGCCCGTGCGCGTCTTCGTCATGGGGGCCAACACCTGGCGCGACTTCTCCGAGTGGCCTCCGCCGGGCATGCAGACGCACCGCTGGCACCTGCAGGCGGACCGGGGCCTCGCTCCCGCCACGCCCACGGCCTCGGAGCCCGACCGCTACCGCTATGACCCCGCCAACCCCACGCCCTCCCTGGGCGGTGCGCTGCTGACGCGGGAGGCGGGACCGAGGGACAACCGCGCGCTGGAGTCCAGGCCGGACGTCCTCACGTACACCAGCGCGCCCCTGGAGAAGGACCTGGAGATCATCGGCCCCGTCCAGGCCGAGCTCTTCGTCCGCTCCAGCCTGCCGCACACCGACTTCTTCGCCCGGCTGTGCGACGTGGAGCCCTCGGGCAGCTCCGTCAACCTGTGCGACGGGCTGCTGCGCCTCGTGCCCGGCCAACCCGCTCCCGGGCCCGACGGCACCCTGCGCATCACCATCGACCTGTGGCCCACCGCCCACCGCTTCCTCGCGGGCCACCGCGTCCGGCTCCAGGTCTCCAGCGGGGCGCATCCCCGGTTCGCGCGCAACCCCGGCACCGGCGAGCCGCTCGGCACCGCGAAGACGCTCGCCGCCGCCGACCAGGCCATCTTCCACGACCCGGCCCATCCCTCCGCCCTGCTGCTTCCCGTCATGGGCTAGCTCTCCCGGCTCCCCTCCGTCCCAGTGCGGTATTCCTGACGGATGGGCAGGCAGCCACGTGTGGAGGCGAGCATCCGTCATGCTCTTCCCTCCCCGTGGCGTGGACGGCGTGAGAAGGTACGGCCCATGAGCAACGCTCTCTACCGGGATTGTGCCCGGCTCTTCATGGTGGGCTTCCCCGGCCTCCGCATCGACAACGACTTCGCCTCGCTGATGGCGGACGGCATCTTCGGCGCCATCCTCTTCAAGCGGAACGTGGGCACCGCGCAGGACACGGCCGCCCTGTGCCGCGACATCAAGACGCGCGCGGGCCGGCCCTTCATCCTCTCGGTGGACCAGGAGGGGGGACGGGTGGCGCGGCTGCGGGGCGCGCCCTTCACCGCCCTGCCTCCCATGCGCGAGCTCGGCCAGCGCGGCGACGTGGCCCTCGTGGAGCGCGTGGGCCGGCTGCTCGCGCACGAGCTGCGCGCCATCGGCTTCGACTGGGACTTCGCGCCCGTGCTGGACGTGGACACCAACCCCACCAACCCCGTCATCGGCGACCGCAGCTTCAGCCGCGACCCGGACGAGGTGGCCCGCATGGGCGTGGCGCTGGGGCGCGGCCTCGAGGCGGGCGGTGTGGCCTCGTGCGGCAAGCACTTCCCGGGACATGGCGATACCACCTCGGACAGCCACCTGACGCTGCCGCGGCTGCCTCACGACATGGAGCGCCTGCGCCGCGTGGAGCTGGTGCCCTTCCGCGCCTTCGCCCAGGCGGGGCTCGCCTCGCTCATGACGGCGCACGTGCTCTTCGACGCGCTCGACCCGAAGGTGCCCGCCACCATGAGCCACCGCGTGCTCGACGGCGTGCTGCGCCGGGAGATGGGCTTCGACGGCGTGCTGGTGAGCGATGACCTGGAGATGAAGGCCATCGCGGACCACTACTCGGTCGAGGAGGCCACGGTGCAGGGCACCCTGGCCGGCGTGGACCTCTTCCTCGTCTGCCACCAGGCGGATGTGCAGCGGCGCTGCATCGAGGCGCTGGTGCGTGCGGTGGAGTCCGGCCGCGTGCCGCGCGCGCGCATCGAGGAGGCCCACCGGCGTCTGGCCCGCCTCGAGTCACGCTTCGCCCACGGCCCCGAGGACCGGATGGCCACGCTCGGTGACGCCGAGCACCGCGCGCTCGCCGAGGGGCTCGCCAGCGGCTTCAGTGGGAAGGACCCCACCGAGGTCATGCTGGCGTCCCGCTAGTTCCCGCCCGAGGCGTCCCGCCTACTTCGTGGGGGCGCTCTCGGACTGGACCTCCATGCCCGCGCCGCCCGTGCCCGCATCCGCCGGGCCCGGCGTCCCCGCGTCCCGGGCCGTGGTTCCGCCGCCCGTGGCACCATGGGTTCCCTTGTGCGCCCCGCCCGTGCCGCCGGTACCGGAGCCGCCGATGCCCTCCTGGCCCTCCATGCCCGCGCCGCCCGCGCCACCGGTGCCCATCATCGGCTCCTGCGCGCCCGTGTCCGCCCCCCGGTTCGTGTCCGCGCACCCCGGGAACAGCAGCGACGCCGAGGCCAGTGCCCCCACCACCACCCACTTGCGAATGTGTCCGCGCATGTCCGCTCCTCCGTCCAAGCGGACGTCACCGTCTGCCCGGAGCCACGACGGCTCGTGTGAGCCGTCTCCCGTCCCACTCCTCGCGTGAAGGGCGAGGAGGGGCGCCTCATGAATGCGTGTGAACGGTGACTGCCCCGCCGGGTGACGGCCTACTTGCCGCGCGCGTCCCGCTTGGCCGGAGCGCCCCCCGGAGTATTGGGGTTCGTGGGACGGTCATTGCCCACGTTGCCCTGCGCGGCGGGAAGCTCCCGCGAGGGCGCGAGGGTGCTGCCCTCCGCGCCCATCTCCTCGTACAGGGGGCCGCCCTCGGGGCCCGGCGCGGGCGGCGTGGAGCCACTGCCACCCATGGCGCCGCCCTGCGTCTCGAGCAGGGCCCGCTCTCCAGGGTCCAGCAGGCGGGAGCGGCCCAGCGTGCCCTGGGCCTCGGGCGTCCGCGGGTCGATGCTGGTGGGGAGGTCCCGGATGGTGCCGTTGTAGCCGGTCTGCGCCGGGCTCCGCGCGAAGCCCGGGGCGACCTCATAGGTGTCCCCCTGCTTCGGAAGAGCGCCGCACGCCGAAACCAGCCACGAGGCCGAGGCCAGCGCCCCCAACACCACCCACCGCTTGAAACCGCTGTCGTGCATGTCCGTCTCCAGGGAACACGTCTGGCGCTCTCGCCCCTCGCGAGGTGCGAGGGCGGAGCACGCCGCGCCATCAGGGATGGGCACCCGGCGGCTTCCGGGCTACCGAGCGGGTCTCTGTCGAGCGCCCGCCCGCCAGGCTGGCCTCCAACAGGAGAACCGGGCCCGCGTTACTGGTCATCCGCGGCCGGTGGCTGCCCGATCTGGCCCTTGGTCGACTGCTCGCCCTCACCCGCGGGGGCCGTGGGGAGCGGCGTGCCCGTCGGCTGCTCCCGCGGCGCGTAGGAGCTGCCAGAGGTGTGCACCGAGGACGCGAGGCCGGAGCCCAGCTCGACTCCCCGGGTGCCCTGGACCCAGGCCCCATTGCGGCCCACCTTCAACGGCTTGCCCGTCCCGAGCTCCCGGGCGGCATCGATCTCCGGCGGCGGGAACGGGACGCGCATGTCCTGCTGCAACCAGAGGTTGTCCTGCGCCACCGTTCTGCCCTGGCTTCGCGCCTCCGCCGCACCCGCGCCGCCCGTGCCCCGCTCCTGCTCGTCGGTCTCGAACGGCGTGGCACTCGTGCCGATGTTGGAACGCTCCCGGGCGGCCACGTCCTGACCCTGGGCCTGCTCGGAGTAGTAGTCCTCCTGGGCCGTCAGGGACCACTTGCGCCCGTAGTCGTAGGGGTTGCTCCCGCACCCGGCGAGCAGCGCCGCGCCAGCGACTCCGCCGAGCAGTGCCACCTTCATCCCCGTCTTCCGCATGACCGCCTCCCTGTCGTCGTGCCTTGCCTAGGACAGGGGTGGGCATGCAGGGGGAAGACGGGTAGCCGCGAGCGGGCGGGCGAGGGCTGCTTGCTCGCGTGCACACGGAGCTGGAAGCAGGGAACCGTGGCACCCTCACCCCGTCCCTCTCCCGGAGGGCGAGGGGAGGGATGCTCGCTCTATCGCCAGGGGACTACCGGCGCGCGGCTGGCTTCTTCGGCGCGGCTGGCTTCTTCGGCGCGGCCTTCTTCGTCACGGCCTTGCCCGCCGGAGCCGCCTTCTTCGCCACGACCTTCTTCGCCGCGGCTTTGACCGCTGGCGCCGCCTTCTTCCGGGCCGGCTCGGGCGTCTCGGTGTCGGTGTCCTGCCCCGCTGGCGCGCCGCCCTCGAGCGACTGGAGGATCTCCTGCACGTGGCCCTTCACCTTCACCTTGGGCCACACCCGGGCCACCTTGCCCTCGGTGTCGATGAGGAAGGTGGCGCGCGTCACGCCCAGGAACTTGCGGCCATACAGCGACTTCTCGCCCCACACGCCGTAGGCGTCGCACACCTGGCGCGCGGTGTCCGCGAGCAGCGGGAAGGGCAGCGAGAACTTCGTGGCGAACTTCTGGTGGCTCTTCGTGTCGTCCGGCGACACGCCCAGCACCACCGCCCCGGCCGCCTGCAGCGCCGAGTGCTCGTCACGGAAGTCACACGCCTCCTGCGTGCAGCCCGGGGTGTCATCCTTCGGGTAGAAGTAGAGGACGACGTTCTTGCCTCGCAGCCGCGAGAGCTTCACGTCGTTGCCGTTCTGGTCCTGCAGCTGGAAGTCGGGGGCCGGGTGGCCGGTCTGCGGAATGGGCATGGGTGCTCGCTTGGATAACCCATCCGTACGTCTTCGCAAGCCCCACTTTTCCGGTCACCTTCCGCCGTCGGTCTCCCCGGGGTGCGCGTGCATGGGGTGGCCGTGCTCGTCCAGCGAGGGAGACCCGCCCTCCGGCACGCCGGGCCTCGACAGCGGCCGGCGCGGCAGCGGGGTGCTCCGCAGCTCCTCGAGCCGGGAGAGCCGCCGCTGGGCCTCGGCGTAGGCCTTGGAGTCCGGCGGTACCTTCCTCAGCTCGCCCAGCACCGCCTCCCAGGCCGGATCCTTCGGAGGGACGCCACGCTCGACCAGCTCGGCGTGTTTCGCCTCGGCGCGCGCGAGCAGCTCCGGCCCCTCGTCCTTCTTGCAGGCCCCCACGCTCAGCAGGGCGCCCAACAGGAGTGGCACCAGGGTCCGGCGGCTTCGGTAGATGGGAGACACGTGCAACCCTCCTGCTGGCCTCGGACACGAAGGGCGGATAGGGTGCTCCCCGTGTCGCCCCTCTTCTTCGCATTCCTCTTCGGTCTCGGCCAGGGCCTGCTCCACGCGGTGGGGCCGGACCACTGCGCCGCCATGGCCACGCTCGGCACCCTGGGCCCGTCCCGGCGCCGCGCCACCTTCCTCGTCGCGCTGCGCTTCGCCATCGGGCACGCCGCGGTGCTCGGTGGGGTGGCCACCTTCTGCCTCCTGGCGGGCGTGGGCCTCTCGGAGACCTTCGAGCGCTGGGCGGAGATCTTCGGCGGCGCCGTCCTGGTGGCGCTCGCCGTCACCGCCTTCCTCTTCCCCAACGTGCTGCGCCACGGCCACCCGCACCTGCCCGGCCACACGCACGAGCCGCACTCCCATATGCACGACCAGGTGAGCACCGCCGCCGGGGCCCTCATGGCCGTCAGTGGTGTGCGCTCGCTGCTGCTGGCCCTGCCGCCCCTGCTCGTGGGAGGCAGCATGCAGTCCTCGGGGTGGACGTACCTGCCCGGCTTCGCCTTCGGCATCCTGGTGGGCATGGGCGCGGTGGGCCTGCTCTTCGCCGAGGGCCTCGCCCGCGTGGGCACCACCCTGGCCGAGCGCCTCCAGCGCTTCGTGGCCGGGGCCTCCGCCGTGCTCGGCCTGTTCTGGATCGCCAGCCGCCTCTGAGTCAGGCACGCGGGTGACGACCCTCACCCCCCCGCCCTCTCCCAGGGGGAGAGGGGGCCTGCGCAACCCTAGGTGCGCTGCTCGAGGATGCCCAGCGCCATCATCGACACCAGGAAGCCGTAGACGATCTGGTCGGGGCGGTTGGCGTACGCGAGGAGCTCGGCCACGGTGCGGTTGCCGTCGATCTTCGGCAGCAGCTCCGCCTCCCACCGCTCCAGCTCCACCTCGTGCAGCTGGTAGGCCGGGGCCACGGCGGGGATGAGCCGATCCTCGGGCCGCAGCATGCGCCGCAGGCGCTCGGACTTGTAGAGCTTCTTGATGCCGCGGACGATGAGGTTGGCCGGGTGCACGTCCAGCTTGATGGACTCGGCGGCGGCCTTCTCCTTGAAGCTCATCACGTACGTGCCGTCTTCCCACGAGAAGAGCGAGTAGATGATGGCCTTCACCTGCTGGCCCACGTAGTACAGGCGCTCGGTGTCCTTGAGCAGGCCGCGCTCCACCAGGATGTCGCCGGTGCGCCGGTTGTTCGCGGTAGCAACCGCGGCGGCGTCCTCGAGCTGCTCGGGCTTGATCTTCCCCACGCGCACGAGGAACTGGCCGAAGCGGTCCGCCAGCAGGTTGGAGAGGGCGAACACCGGGGTGCCGCGCTCGAAGTAGACGACCTTGCGCACCTTGCCGCGCTGCACGCCCAGCTCGCCCGTCTCGCGCGACAGGTAGAAGGCGGTGAGGAGCGAGGGCAGGTTGTCCTTGAGCTCGCCGCGGCGGTGGCCCGGACCGCCCGCGCCCACGGGCAGCGGGTCCGGCGGGCGGCCCGGCACGGGCGGGCGCACCAGGGTGGCCGCCACCTTGTGCAGCGGGGTGGCCGTGAGGTTGGCGCCGCGGATTTCGGCGGTGAGGTTGTCGCCGCCCGTCACCTTGATGCGGCCCGTCAGCTCCATCGCGTCCTGGGGCCCCTCCTCCTCGACGTCGATGTCGAGCTCCACGTCGAAGGCGTCCTGCATGGAGGTGGGAGAGGGGGCCTGCTTCTGGGTGGGCACCAGCTTCTGCACCGCCTCCAGCAGCTTGGCGGCCTCGAAGGGCTTCTCGAAGTAGCCGGCGGCCGCGTACTTCTGCCGGGCCTCCATGGCGTGCTTGCCGCCCTTGAAGACGCCGGTGATGAAGATGAGCGGCAGCTGGGGCTGGTCCTTCCGGAGCGCGTCCGCCAAGTGGTAGCCCATCATGTCGGGCAGCAGGATATCGAGCACGGCCACCGCGGGGGGTTGGGCGCGGGAGACCTCGACTGCCTGCTTGCCCTTGATCGCGCCCACCACCTCGTAGCCTGCATCTTCGAAGAGCTGGGTGAGGAGCGTGAGGAGCTCCTGATTGTCATCGACGACGAGGATTCGGGGAGCCATCGCGCGCCCACCCTAACCAAAAGCCCGTCACTTCGTAAGAGCTTGATTGAACCGGAAGATGCATCCCGGCGGCCGGGCGGATAGGTTGGGGCCCCCCTCCGCTTCGAGATTCGCCCCATGAAGTCCGCTCACCTGACCCGTCTCATCGTGTCGCGCCTCGTCCTCCCCCTGGCCTTGCTGCTGCCCCTGGCGGTCCACGCCCAGCAGGACGCGGGCACCCGGGACGCGGGCAGCGTGTATGACGTCCCGGACGCCTCGGTGGGGGGTGGAGGCGCGGACCGGGACAACCCGGAGGGGGATGACTCCACGGGCCGGCCCGGAGGGGCCTGCCGCAGCGGCAATGACTGCGCGGCGCGCTTCAGCTGCACCCAGGGTGTGTGCCGTTACACCGGAATTCGCCAGGCGGACCGGGTGGGCTGCCTGCTGGGCCCCGAGGACTCCCTGGCGGTGGTGGGGCTGGGACTGGTGCTGGCGGTGTGGCGGCGCGGCCGGGAGGGACGATGAGGCTCGGACTCAAGGCGGACAACCTGCTGGAGCGGGTGGCGGACTGGCTGAACCTGGCGCCCCAGCCGCTGGCGCACGCCTTCTTCGGGATGATGGCCTCGCGCACGCTGATGGCCGGGGAGCGGCTGGGCGTGTTCGCGGCGCTGGCCGACGGCTCGGCCACGGTGGAGGAGCTGGCGGCGCGGCTGAAGCTGTCCCCCGAGGGCACGCGCGCGCTGCTGGAGGCGCTGGAGGCGTGTGAGGCGGTGGAGCGCAAGAAGGGCCGCTACCGGATGGCGGACCGGGCCCGGCGCTGGTTGGACCCGCGCTCGCCCCAGTACGTGGGGGGCTTCCTGGACTTCAACTACACCCAGTGGGAGTGGTGGAGCCACATGGAGGAGGCCGTGCGCACGGGCGAGTCGGTGGACATCCACCGCTTCGCCCCGGACGACCCGCGCTGGCGCTCCTACATCCACGCCATGCACCAGATGGCGCGGCTGTCGGCGCCCGAGGTGGTGCGCGCCATTCCCCTGCCCCGGGGTGCGCGGCACGTGTTGGACCTGGGGGGCGCGCATGGCTGGTTCGCCGCGGAGCTGTGCCGCCACAACCGGGGGCTGAAGGCCACGGTGCTGGACCTGGAGGGCAGCGTGCGGGTGGGCCGGGAGATCATCGCCCAGGCCGGCCTGTCGCACCTGGTGACGCACAAGGAGGGGGACATCCTCAGCGCGGAGCTGGGAGGCCCCTATGACGGGGTGCTCCTCTTCCAGGTGATGCACCACCTGTCGCCCTCGCAGAACGTGGCGCTGCTGCGCCGGGTGCGCACCGCGATGACGCCCAAGGGGACGCTGGCGGTGCTGGAGTACCTGCGCGAGGACGTGGAGAAGCCCCCGAGCGCCGCCCCGCTCATCGGCCTGCACTACTTCCTCACCTCGAAGGCGGCGGCCTACACCCCGGCGGAGATGGAGGGCTTCCTGGACGACGCGGGCTTCCGCATCGACAGCATGAAACCCGTGCGCCACCTGCCCTTGCAGACGCTCATCATCGCCCGGCCCGAGTGAGCATGGCCGCCCCCCGCGCGGCCATCCATCCGCCCGTGGACGGACGGTCCACATACCCGGGCGCGAGGCACTTGCGCTGCGCTACCCTGCGGCCTGCCCGACGATGCTGCCCACCGCCTCCACCGCCCCCGTGTCGCAGGACCCGCTGCCCCTGGCCGTCGAGCTGGACGGGGTGCTGGCGCGCACGGACACGTTGCACGAGAGCCTGCTGAGGCTGCTCAAGCGCCAGCCCTACCTCGTCCCGGCGGTGCTGGGGTGGAGCGTGCGGGGCCCGGCCTTCCTCCGGGCGGAGGTGGCGCGGCGGGTGGAGCTGGACGTGACACGGCTGCCCTATGACGAGGTGCTGCTCTCGCGCCTCGCCGAGGAGCGGGCGCGGGGCCGCCGGGTGGTGCTCACCACGGCCGCGGACCGGAAGGTGGCCGAGGCGGTGGCCGCGCACCTGGGCCTCTTCGACGCCCTCCACGCCCAGGGCGAGGCGCTCGACGGCCCCCACGAGCACGTGCACCGCACCCCGCCCGCCAAGCCGCTCGTGCGCACGCTGCTCAAGGCGCTGCGGGTGCACCAGTGGGCCAAGAACATCCTCCTCTTCGTGCCGCTGCTGGCCGCGCACAAGGCGCTGGACGTGCCGCTGCTGCTGCGGGCCGTGCTAGGCTTCATCTCCTTCAGCCTGTGCGCCTCGAGCGTGTACGTGCTGAATGATCTGCTCGACCTCGACTCGGACCGTAAGCACCCCACCAAGCGGCGGCGGCCCTTCGCCTCGGGGGACCTGGCGGTGAGCGCGGGCCTGTGGCTGGCGCCCCTGCTGCTGGGGACCGGCGCGGCGGTGGCGCTGCTGCTGCCGGGCGCCTTCCTGGCCCTCTTGGGCACCTACTACGCGGTGACGCTCGCGTACTCGTTCTACCTCAAGCAGGTGATGATGCTGGACGTGCTGGTGCTCGCCGGGCTGTACACGGTGCGCATCTTCGGCGGCTCCCTGGCGGTGGGCGTGCCCACGTCCAGCTGGCTCTTCACCTTCTCCATGTTCCTCTTCCTCTCGCTCGCGCTCGTCAAACGGCTGAGCGAGGTGCGGCGGCTGCGGCAGGCCAACGAGGCGGCCGCGCCGGGCCGGGGGTACATGGCCGGGGACTACGAGCAGCTCGCCATCCTCGGGGTGTCCAGCGGCTACCTGTCCGTGCTGGTGCTCGCGCTCTACATCACCAGCAAGGAAGTCACCGCGCTCTACCCGTCCCCGGAACGGCTGTGGCTGCTGTGCCCGGTGATGCTGTATTGGGTGGGCCGGGTGTGGCTGCTGGCCCACCGCGGCCTGGTGAATGAAGACCCCTTGGTCTTCGCGTTGAAGGACAAGGTGAGCTACGTGGTGGGGCTCATCGCCATGGGCGTGCTGCTGGCCGCGACATGAGGGAGTCCATGAAGAAGGTCATCGTCCTCGGCGCCACGAGCGCCATTGCGCAGTCCACGGTGCAGCTGCTGGCGGCCCGGGGCGCGTCGCTGTACCTGGTGGGCCGCAACCCCGAGCGGCTGGAGGCCGCCGCCACCGAGGCGCGTGCCAGGGGCGCCGCCAGCGTGCACACCGAGGCGTTGGACCTGGACGACCTCGCCCAGCACGAGGCGCTGGTGGAGCGCGCGGCCACGGCGCTCGGGGGCCTGGATGGGGCGCTGCTCGCCCATGGCATTCTGGGCAACCAGGAGGCCGCCCAGCGCTCGTACGCGGAGGCGGAGAGGGTGCTGCGCACCAACTTCCTCAGCGCGGTGTCCCTGCTGACGCCGCTGGCCAACCGCTTCGAGGCGCAGAAGGCGGGCACGCTGGTGGTCATCTCCTCGGTGGCCGGAGACCGGGGGCGGCAGAGCAACTACGTGTACGGCGCCTCCAAGGGCGCGCTGAGCGTGTTCCTCCAGGGCCTGCGCAACCGGCTGGCGCGCTCGGGCGTGGCGGTGGTGACGGTGAAGCCGGGCTTCGTGGACACGCCGATGACGGCCGACATGAAGAAGAACGCCCTCTTCGCCACCCCGGACAAGGTGGCCCGGGGCATCGTCCGGGCGGCCGACGCGCGCAAGGACGAGGTGTACCTGCCCGGCTTCTGGGGCCCCATCATGTTCGCCATCCGCGGCATCCCCGAGCGCGTCTTCAAGCGCATGAAGCTGTGACGCCCCGTACGGGCAGGCGGCCAGCCAACCCCTCAGGGCGGGCGAGCCCATCCGCCCTCCTCCATCCTCCAGGGCTCCTGGCCCCCGGGGTGGAGGAAAGGTGATAGCGTCCCGTCCGGGCCCCGCGTCACCGCTCCGCCCCGGGCCTCGAACATGGTGCTCCGCAAAAAACCGTCGAGCCACACCAACCGCTCCCTGCCCAGCCGCATCGATGCGCTCATGCGCGCCTGCGCGCTGCCCCTGGCCCCCTTCGTGGCCTACCTGCTGGGCATGGTGCTCGGCCTCGAGGGAGATCAGGTCTCCCGCGCGCTCTTCTGGCTCCTGCCGCCGACGCTGCTCCTGTTCGCCGTCCTCTTCCCGCTGATCATCATCCACTCCTTCGTCGGCAGCGCGCTGCGCACCAACACGGGGGAGCAGCCCGGGCTGCGGCTGGTGCGCATCCTCAAGCTGCCCTGGCGCCTGGCCTTCTACAACCTGGTGGGCACCTACGCCGCCGGCGCCGCCTTCTTCTCCACCGGCGTCTGCCTGTGGTTCGGCAAGGAGCTCAAGCTGGCCGTGTGGGGCGGCCTCGTCGGGCTGGCCGTCGGGCTCCTGCTCGCGTTCCCCGCCGGCATCGTCATGGAGCGGTGGATGCAGCCGCTCGCCCTCGAGGAGCAGCAGCGCCACCCCCACCTGCGGGTCATCAGCGGCGGCTTCTTCTGGGTGCGCCAGTCCTGGTTCCTCCCCTACGCCTTCGCCGTCTGCGTGCTCTCGCTCATCCTCCTGGGCGGCGTCGCCGTGGCCGTGCAGTCCAACAACGTCCAGCGCTCCTACATCGAGCAGCTCCAGGCCGCCGGCCAGCTCGACGCCGCCCGCATGATGGAGGGCATGTCCTCCTCGCTCCTCTCCGAGCTGAGTGTGCCCGTGGCGGTGCTCGCCTTCCTGCTGCTCACCATCCCCACCATCACCGCGTGGATGCTCGCGCGCCGCCAGGAGCGCGGCTCGCTCTCCGTGCTCGAAGCCATCGAGGGCCTCTCCATCGGCAAGGTGCGTCCGCCCCAGTGGATCTCCACCGATGAGATCGGCGACCTGGCCTTCGGCCTCAACTCCATCGTCGTGCAGCTGAGCGCCCTGCCCCGCACCCTCCAGCAGTCCGCCAACCAGCTCGTCGAGGCCGGTGCCACCCTGCGCAACGCCAACGACGCCCAGCGCCGCGCCCTCACCACCCAGGCCACCGCCATCCAGGAGACCAACGTCACCGCGCAGGAGATCAAACAGACCTCCGACATCACCGCCCAGCGCGCCCAGGAGGTGCTCAACGTGGTGCGCCACGCCGAGGAGCTCAGCCGCGCCGGCACCATGGCCATCGAGCAGACCATCGCCGGCTTCAGCGCCATCCGCGACTCGGTGTTCGCCATCCGCGGCAAGATGGAGCGCCTGCAGACCAGCGCCGTGCAGATTGGGGAGATCACCCAGACGGTGAAGGACCTGGCCGACCAGTCCAACATGCTCGCGCTCAACGCCGCCATCGAGGCCGTCCGCTCCGGCGAGCACGGCAAGGGCTTCACCGTGGTGGCCCGCGAAATCCGCAACCTCGCCGACCAGTCCATCCGCTCCACCACCCGCATCAGCAACATCCTCGACGAGGTGGGCAACGCCATCGGCGACGCCGTCGCCATGACGGACGTGAGCGCCGAACAGGTGGAGGGCGGCCTCGGCAAGGTGAAGACGTCCGGCGACAGCCTGCGCCAGCTCTCCCTCATGGTGAACGAGAGCTCCTCGGCCGTGACGCAAATCACCGCCGCCGTGAGCCAGCAGAACGCCGGCTTCAAGCAGATCTTCAACGCCATCGCCGACCTGTCGCGCAGCATGGACCAGGCCATGGAGCGGCTGGAGTCCACCCAGGAGGCCGCGCAGACCCTCCAGAAGGTCTCCGCCCAGGTCAGCCAGGTCGCCGGCCAGTACCACGTCGAATAGCCCCGCCCCCCCTCCGCCCCGGAGGACGGGTATTCCCGGGCTTTTCGTTCTTTCCCGCGATGCACAGGATGACTCCCGCCACGACGGACTACCGCCTCCGTGGGGACCGTGCTAGTGACACATCGCGTCAGACCTACATTCCAGGTCTACACGAAAATTACAGGTTGACCGGATACGGCTCATACCTGTAATATTCTGTCATCGTTGCACGGGGGGGCCACCAGCTGACTCGCCCTGAGCGGGGAGGTCCACATGCACCGGCAGGAGATTCTCGACAACGTCCGCAACATCATCCTGGCCACCAACAATGGCCTGTTCCCGGACGACGTGAGCGAGTTCGCCTCGATGACGTATGATCTGGGCATGGATTCCTTCCATCTCGAGTCGATGATCTCCCGGCTCAAGGACGAAGTGGCCGACATCGAGTTCACCCCCTGGTACATCAAGGCGTCGCGCCGCGGGCACGACACCGTGGGCAGCCTGGTGGACTTCATCGATGAGCGGCTGGTGCGCGACGTCCCCGCCGAGCTGCCCGAGGGCCGCGCCACCCACCTCTCCAGCGCCGGGCCCGCCGGGCTCGACGTGGAGGTTGCATGACGCAGGCAGCACCCCGCCGCCCCACCCTGCTGTCCATTGCCTCGGCCACGCCCCCGCTCTCGCTCACCCAGGAGGAGATGTACGAGGGGCTGCTCAAGCACTGGTACAAGGATCTGCCCAACGCCGAGCGGATGATCAAGAACACGGGGGTGCGCCGGCGCCACTTCGCGTGGGATCCGCGCGTGGAGCTCAAGGACGGCAACAAGGGCCTGAGCGAGCGCGTGCGCGTCTTCGAGCGCGTGGGCCTGGAAGTCACCAGCCAGTCGGTGGAGAAGGCCCTGGGCACCCTGGAGCGCTCCAAGGTGGGCGCCTTCACGATGACCACCAACTCGGGCTACTCGGGCCCGGGCCTGGATCTCTTCACGGCGAAGAAGCTGGGGCTCAACTCGAACATCCGCCGCACCTTCGTGGGGCACATGGGCTGCTTCGCGGCCTTCCCGGTGCTGCGCACGGCCATGGACAGCATCGCCGCGCGCCCGGACGAGTACGTCATCGCCAACGCCTCGGAGTACAGCTCGCTGCAGTTCCGCGATGACGCGGACTCGGAGCAGGCCGTCATCATGGGCCTCTTCGGCGACGCGGCGTGCACGCTGGTGATGGGCAGCGCCCCGGATGGCGAGGGCGTGCAGTTCATCCGCTCCCACACCGAGCAGCTCTACGAGACGAACGAGCTGATGGGCTGGCACATGTACACCGACGGGTTCAAGATGACCCTGTCGCCCTACGTGCCCTTCGTGCTCGCCGAGCACATCGACGCCTTCCTCGAGAAGCTGCTGGGCCCGGAGAAGCTGGGCAAGGCGGACATCAAGCACTGGCTCATCCACCCGGGCGGCCCGAAGATTCTCGAGGCGATTGCCCGGCAGCTGAAGCTGGACAAGTCGGCGATGCGCGCCAGCTGGCACGTGCTGAGCGAGTTCGGCAACTGCGGCTGCGTCACCGCCCTGCTGGTGCTGGAAGAGGCGTTGAAGACGGACAAGCCCAAGCGCGGCGAGTACGGGGTGATGATGGGCTTTGGCCCCGGCCTCACCGTCGAGGGCATGCTGGTCCGTTTCTGAGTCCGGGCCGGCGCTCCACCGCCGGTTCTTCTCCCAGTTCTTCTCAAAGGACAGACAGCGATGAGCCAGCAACCGCTGCGCCGCCAGACGGCGTCCGTGCAACTGGGCCCCGGCGTGGGGCGCCACTCCAGCCGGGAGATTGCCCAGCGGGGGCCCACCCGCTCCCACGTGGCCCCGGTGGCCACGCTCGCCGAGGCCGTGGTGCACTGGGCGCGCACCCGGCCCTCGCAGCCCCTCTTCTACTTCGCGGACCTGGAGGAGAAGCTCACCGTCCTCACCGCGGGGGACCTGCACCACAACGCGCTGCGCATCGCCGCCAACCTGCACGCGCGCGGCGTGCGGCAGGGCGACAAGGTGGTGCTCTCCTTCGACACCAGCCCCGAGTTCCTCGAGAGCTTCTTCGCCTGTGGCCTGGTGGGCGCCACGCCCTGCCTCATCGAGCTGCCCTCCTCCAAGGTGTCCGTGCGCGCCTGGGGCGAGCGGCTGGGGGTGAAGCTGCGCCTGCTGGACGCCCGGGCCATGCTCATCGACCCGGACTTCGCGGACCTGGCCCACGAGGCCCTGCTCGACCAGGCGCCCGACGCGGCCCCCTTCGTCGCCACCGTGAAGGAGCTGGAGGGCGAGGCCCCCGCCTTCGAGCCGCCCACCACCCACGCCGACGACACCGCCTTCATCCAGTTCACCTCCGGCACCACGGACGCGCCCAAGGGCGTTCAGATCTCCCACCGCGCGCTGTTCGCCAACTGCGCGGCCATGGGGGAGATCAGCCAGTGGGACTCGGATGACCTGATGGTGTGCTGGCTGCCCCTGTTCCACGACATGGGACTGGTGGCCTCCACCCTGGCCTCCTTCGTCCACGGGATTCCCACGGCGCTGCTGCCGCCCTTCGGCTTCCTCCTCAAGCCGGCGCGCTGGCTGTGGGCCATCCACTACTTCCGCGCCACCTCGTCCTTCGCGCCCAACTTCGCCTACCAGCTGTGCGTCAAGCGCATCAAGGACGCCGAGGTGGAGGGGTTGGATCTGAGCGCGTGGGAGCGGGCCTACAACGCCGCCGAGTTCATCCACGCCGACACCGTGCGCCACTTCACCGAGCGCTTCCAGCCCCACGGCTTCGAGCCGGACGCCTGGCGGCCCGCCTACGGCATGGCGGAGATGGTGGTGGGCATCTCCATCCGCGACCGGAACGATCCGTTGCGCATGGAGACCCTCTCCCGCTCGGCGCTGGCCTCGAAGCGGCAGGCCGTCCCGCTCCACGAGGGCGGCCCGGACGCGCTCACCGTGCTCAGCGTGGGCCGGGTGCTGCGCGGCATCGACCTCCGCATCGTCGACGACGAGGGCCGCGAGCTGGGCGAGCGCCACGAGGGCGAAATCCTCCTGCGCGGCACGTCCCTCTTCGGCGGCTACTTCAAGAACCCGGAGGCCACGGACGCCGTGCTGCGCGAGGGCTGGCTGCACACCGGGGACCTGGGCTACCTCGCCGACGGCCAGCTCTTCATCTGCGGGCGCAGCAAGGATCTCATCATCAAGGCGGGCGAGAACCACCACCCGTACACCATGGAGAGCGCCGCCGCCCAGGTGGCCGGGGTGCGCGCCGGCTGCGTGGCCGCCGTGGGCGTCAACAACCTGCAGACAGGCACCGAGGACATCGTCATCGTCTGCGAGACCACCGAGACCAAGCTCGACGTGCTGCGCCAGCAGTGCAAGCACGTGGAGGAGATGGTCTACCAGGGCTCCGGCGTGCGCCCCAACCGCGTCATCCCCGTTGCCCCGCACACCGTCCCCAAGACGACCAGCGGCAAAATCAAGCGCGCCTACATCCGCCAGAACATCGAGGCCTTCGAGAACCTCTCCCTGCTGGTGAATCCTCCGGCCCGCCAGTCCATCGTCCACTGAGGGCGGGGATGACAGGTCGAGCAAGCCCCGCCGTCCCGACGCCGGTGCGCCTCGAGCGCTCCGGCGTTTCGCTTTTCGTGCGGCCCGCTTCACCCTCAGTCCCGGTTCTTCCTTGAATTACCCCTTCCCCCCGGCTTGCGGAGGTTTCCACACATCCATGTAACTAGAATATTTCATGAAAGTCGCTCACTCCCTTGCTCGCCGCCAATTCTTGGGGTATAAGACTGGAGAACTTTTCCCGAGGAGTTGGAAATGTCCCGTAGCGTCGTCTCGATGGGTGGCAAGTTCGCGGTCGTTGTGGGCGCCGTCCTTGCGCTGGGTGGTTGCACCAGCGCCGAGCAGAAGCCGGCCGAGGAGCAGCAGCCCACGCAGCAGGTCACCAAGACCGGCTGCGCCACGGTGGACCTGACCGAGGCCGAGAAGGCCTCCGTGGAGCAGGCCATCGCCGGCCGCGTTCACTCCCAGGCTCGCGCCGCGGGCTCGGTGAACGTCAACGTCTACTGGCACGTCATCAACAACGGCACGGGCATCGCCAACGGTGACATCCCCCAGACGCAGATCGACTCGTCGATCTCCGTGCTGAACGCCGCGTACAAGAACACGCCGTTCAAGTTCACCCTGGCGGGCGTGGACCGCACCACCAACTCCACCTGGTACACCTGCGCTGGCGGCGGCTGCGAGACGAAGATGAAGAACGCGCTGCGCAAGGGCGGCGCGGGCGACCTCAACGTCTACTCCAACAACATGGGCCGCGGCCTGCTGGGCTGGGCGACCTTCCCCTCCAGCTACGCCTCCAGCCCCAAGATGGACGGCGTGGTCATCCTCTACAGCTCCGTGCCCGGCGGCTCCGCGGCTCCCTACAACGAGGGCGACACCCTCACCCACGAGGCCGGCCACTGGTTCGGCGCGTACCACACCTTCCAGGGCGGCTGCGTGGACCCGGGTGACTACGTGAGCGACACCGCCCCCGAGTCCTCCGCCGCCTACGGCTGCCCGTCCGGCCGCGACACCTGCTCCGGTGGCGGTCTGGACCCCATCACCAACTTCATGGACTACACCGACGACTCCTGCATGAACACGTTCTCGGCTGGCCAGGCGGACCGCATGGACGCCCTGACCATCCAGTACCGCGGGATTTGATTCGCGCCTGAAATCCTGAAGCCCTGAAGTCCGACGCCGGAGCGCCCCACAGCGCTCCGGCGTTTTGCTTTTCGTGCGCCGCGCCTTCACGGGCCGTCCCGGTCTTCCCCCGGATTACCCGTCCGGCCCGGCTCCCCTCCATTTCCTCAATTCCTAATAACTGGAATTTTTCAGCCAAAGCAATGGGGCCATTGCTCGTCGCTTATCCTTGAGATAGAAGATGTAGCAACTATTTCCGAGGAGCTGGAAATGTCCCGCAGCGTGGTTTCGATGGGTGGAAAGTTCGCGGTCGTCGTGGGTGCCGTTCTCGCGCTGGGCGGTTGCACCAGCGCCGAGCAGAAGCCGGCCGAGGAGCAGCAGCCGGCCACGCAGCAGGTCGTCAAGAGCGGTTGCGCCACGCCGACCCCGGCCGAGAGCGAGACCGAGTCCGTGCAGGCGATGCTCAGCCAGTACCGCGGGTCGCTCGCGGCGGTGGGCTCCATCAACATCTCCACCTACGTCCACGTCATCAACAAGGGCACGGGCGCGTCCAACGGTGACATCTCCGATGCGATGATCGCCGATCAGATCGCGGTGCTCAACGCGGCCTACGCCAACACCCCGTTCCGCTTCACCCTGGTGAGCACGGACCGCACCACCAACAGCACCTGGTACACCGCGGGCCCGGACACCACGGCCGAGGCGGCGATGAAGAACGCGCTGCGCCAGGGCACCGCCGACGACCTGAACATGTACTTCAGCTCGCCCGGTGGCGGTCTGCTCGGCTGGGCGACGTTCCCCAACTGGTACGCGGGCGCCCCCAAGGATGACGGCGTGGTCATCCTGAACACCTCGCTGCCCGGCGGCTCCGCGGCTCCGTACAACCTGGGCGACACGGCCACCCACGAGGTGGGACACTGGCTGGGCCTGTACCACACGTTCCAGGGCGGCTGCCAGAAGAACAACGACTACGTGGATGACACGCCGGCCGAGCAGTCCTCGGCCTTCGGTTGCCCCACCGGCCGCGACACCTGCCGCACCACCGGCCTGGACCCCATCACCAACTTCATGGACTACACCGACGACTACTGCATGGACCGGTTCTCCGCCGGCCAGGTGGCCCGCATGGACTCGTTCTGGGCGACCTACCGCGCTGGCAAGTAGTCCGCGCCTGAAGTCCTGAAGTCCCGACGCCGGAGCGCCTCGAGCGCTCCGGCGTCTTGCTTTTGTGGCTCGGGAACGCACCGTCACCTACTCACACCTTCACAACAATAACGGAAAATTACAGCTTGACAGGAGAACTGATTTTATCGGAAAGTAAGGAAGTGCTCGACACAACCGTCGAGTCGGAAGGAACCGTCATGCGCACCCCTCGTCTGGTCTCCATCCTCCCCCTCATGCTCCTCGGGAGCGCCTGCAGCGTCGACAGCACCGAAGTCGGCACCCAGGACGCCCAGGGGACCCAGGACAGCAACATCTCCGTCAACGCCCAGGGCCGTGGCCTGGAGCAGCTCCGCGCTCAGCGTCCGGAGTTCTTCAGTGGCGCCGGGGATGTGTCGTTCAAGCGCGCGGTGCGTGACGAGAAGGGCCTGACCCACGAGCGCGTGACCCAGAGCTTCCGCGGCGTGCCCGTCTTTGGCGCCCAGGCCATCCTCCACCTCGATGCCAACGGCTCCGTCGCCTCCGTCACGGACCGTCTCGTGCGCGACCTCAAGGTGGACACTACCCCCGGCCTCCGCGCCGAGGAGGCCTCCCAGATCGCCGTCGCCCAGGTCGGCGGCTCCCGCGCCCTGAAGGCCGACCCGAAGGTGGACCTGCAGCTCCTGCCCGAGAGCAACGGCAACGTGCGCCTGACGTACCGCGTGCAGCTCGAGTCCGTCACGGACAAGGGCGAGCCCTCGATGCCCAACCTCTTCATCGACGCGAAGACGGGCGAGCTCGTCCAGCAGTTCGACAACCTGAAGACCAGCCGCAACCGCAAGACGTACACGGCCAGCACGCGCACCACGCTCCCCGGTACCCTGCTGCGCTCCGAGGGCCAGGCTCCCGTGAGCGACGCGGTGGCCAACCAGGCGCACGACAACGCGGGCTTCACCTACGACTTCTATTTCAACAAGTTCGGCCGTGACAGCTACAACGGCACCGGTGGCACGCTCACCTCGTCCGTCCACTACAGCCGCAACTACGTCAACGCCTACTGGGACGGCACCCAGATGGTGTACGGCGATGGCGATGGCTCCCAGTCCGGCCCGCTGACGGTGCTCGACGTCGTGGCCCACGAGCTCACCCACGCCGTGACCGACACCTCCTCCGACCTCGTCTACTCCGGTGAGTCCGGCGCCCTCAACGAGGCCATGTCCGACATCTTCGGCGCCTCCATCGAGGCCTTCCGTGACGGCGCCGTCAGCGCCAACACCTGGAAGATTGGCGAGGAGTGCTGGACCCCGGCCACCGCGGGCGACGCCCTGCGCTACATGAACGACCCGGCGCTGGCGGGTGACTACGACTACTACCCCACGCGCTACACCGGCACCTCCGACAACGGCGGCGTGCACTGGAACTCCGGTATCGCCAACCTGGCCTTCAAGCTGATGGTGACCGGTGGCACGCACCCGCGCGGCAAGACGAGCAACGTGGTGCCCGCGCTCGATGCCAACCTGTACAGCAGCATCGAGAAGGGTGCGGCCATCTTCTACCGCGCCAACACGGTGTACCTCACGCCGGGCAGCACCTTCTCCGAGGCGCGCGGCGCCACGGCGCAGGCCGCCGCCGACCTCTACGGCTCGACGGCCGCCGCCGCGGTGAACGAGGCCTGGGTCGCCGTGGGCGTCTCCGCTCCCCCGACCTGGACGGTGCTCACCACGGTGAACAACCTCTCGGGTGCCAAGGGCAGCAGCACCAACTACACCCACGTCACCCCCGCTGGCGCCACGGCCATGCGCTTCGCCACCACCGGCGGCACGGGTGATGCCGACATGTACGTGAAGTTCGGCAGCGCCCCCACCACCGCCAGCTACGACTGCATGTCCGCGGGCGCCACCGCCACCGAGAGCTGCACCATCAACGGCGCCAAGCAGGGCACCTACTACGTCCTCATCAAGGGCTACTCGGCCTACTCCGGCACCACCTACACGGTGAGCTCCGGTCAGTAATCCCCGGTAGCACCGCGGTCCTCACGCCGGCGCGGCTCCCCTTCCTGGGTGGCCGCGCCGGTTGTCTTTCTGGCGCCAGGTGGGCGCCGGGCCTTCGCCCTGGTGTGACCAGTCCGGACCCCCTTGGGTCTCCTGGCGACACATCAAGGAGCGAAGGTGAGCAACGCCCTCCCCACCCCTGCCGGGTGGAATCAGCACGGCCCCCGAGTCATTCAGATCATCCTCTTCGCGTGCCTCGTCCTGTCGGGCGGATGCACGGACGAGCTGCCCGAGGCCGTGGTCCTCCCCGAGCCCAAGAGCCCCCTGTGCGAGGGAACCGCCCCGCGCACGCTGGACGAGGTGTACGCCGCGCACTTCGTGGCGACCCAGCCGACGGGCTGCACCGCGGGGTGCCACGAGAGTGGCGCGGGAGGCCTGTCCTTTCACAACGCCCAGGAGCTGTGGCAGGCCACCGTGAACCAGCCCACCACCGGGGACCAGGCGCGGCTGCGCGTGAAGCCCGGCTGGCCCGAGCGCAGCCAGCTCTACCTCAAGCTCCTCCCGGAGGCGCAGGGGCGCATGCCCGTGGGGGGGCCCTACCTCGACACAGCGGCACTGCGCGACGTCGCCGGGTGGATCTGCTCGGGAGCCCCGGCGCCCACGGGAGGAGGCACGCCCCCGCCGGACGCGGGCACCGGCAACCCGCTGCCCCAGCTGGACAGCCTCTCCCCCTCCTCCGTGGCCACCCAGGGCGCGCCCTTCACCCTCACGCTGACCGGCTCGGGCTTCCTCGCGAGCTCGGTCGTGGTGCTCGACGGCGCCGACGTGACGACGGCCTATGGGGGAGCCACCTCGCTGACCGCGCGGATTCCCACCCTGTCCACGGCCGGGGGCCACTCCGTCGCCGTGCGCAACCCGGCTCCCGGTGGGGGGACGAGCAACACCCTCACGCTCGCCGCCGTCACCACCAGCGTCCCCTCCATCACCGGGCTGACTCCCGCGCGCGTGGATGCGGATGCCGACTTCACCCTCACCGTGACGGGCTCCGGCTACGTCTGCTCACCTCCCGCCAGCCGCACCACCGTGCTCTTCAATGGAGGCACCGCCACGCCCTCCTCCTGCTCCTCCACGCAGCTCACCGTGCCGCTGCCCGCCACGCCCGCGGGCGACTACCCGGTGCAGGTGCGCAATGAGACCGGCGAGACGAGCAACCCCTTCACGCTGGGAGTGGGCGCGCCCAACCCGGTGCCCACGCTGTCCTCGCTGTCCCCCTGTGGCACGGTGGCGGGGGCCGCGGGCTTCACCCTCACGCTGAGCGGCTCGGGCTTCCTGTCCAGCTCGAGCGTCACCTTCAACGGCACCCCGGTGACGGTGACCTCCGTGGGAGCCAGCGAGCTGCGGGTCTCCGTTCCGGCCTCGCTCGTGGCCTCGGCGCCCTCGGGCAACGTGGCGGCCGTCGTCGTCACCAACCCGTCGCCGGGGGGCGGAGCCTCCAGCCCGGTGTCCTTCGGGGTGGCCTCGCGGGCCGTCACGCTGGCCGCTGACGTGCAGCCCCTCTTCACCCGCGACTGTGCGAGCGCCGGCTGCCACAACACCTCCAGCGCGGCGGCCGCCCTGGACCTCTCTTCCGGCAAGGCCCGCGCCGAGCTCGTCGGCGTCCCCAGCTCGGCCCCCGGCTGCGCTCCGGCGGTGCGCGTGCTGGCCTGCCGTCCGCAGCGCTCCCAGAGCGTCCTCCTCGACAAGGTGCTCGCCACCAGCACCAACCCCGCCTGCGCGGGCTCGGCCATGCCCAAGGGCGCACCGTTGACCGCCGCGGAGAAGCAGCTCCTCGTCGACTGGGTGGCCCAGGGCGCTCCTCCCTGAAGGGGTGAAGGGGTCCGGGTGGCTTCGGGCAGCCAGGAGCCGCCCGAGTCCCGCCGGGTGGGACGCGCCGCGAGGCCCGCAAAGACAAACAGCGGGCCCCCACGTTCATGGGAGACCCGCTGCTCAAGTCCGGGACGAGAGATGTCTCGGAACGGGGCGGCTTACTTACCCGCGCGGTACGAGGTCCACATGCTGTTCATGCGGCTGTTCTGGCCGGCGCTGAACGTGTTCATGCAGGAGTCGTACGAGTAGTCCATGAAGTTGGTGATGGGGTCCAGACCGGCGAAGGTCGTGCAGCTGTCACGGCCGGTGGGGCAACCGGAGGCGCCCGTGGACTCGGCCGGGGTGTCGCTCACGCTGTCGTTGGTGCTGGTGCAGCCGCCCTGGAACGTGTGGTACAGGCCCATCCAGTGGCCGACCTCGTGGGTGCCCGTGTCGCCCTGGTTGTAGTTGGTGGCCGAGCCGCCGGGCAGCGAGCTCTGGAGCACCACCACGCCGTCCATCTTCGGGCTGGAGGCGTAGCTCCAGGGGAAGGTGGCCCAGCCGAGCAGGCCGCCGCCCATGTTGTTGGTGTAGAAGTTGAGGGCGGTCGCCGTGCCCTTGCGCAGGGCGTTCTTCATGTTCGTCTCACACGTGCCACCGGTGCAGGTGTAGTACGAGTCGTTGTTGGTGGTGTCCGTGCCGGCCAGATAGAAGCTGAAGCCCGACGGCGCGTAGGCGTTGTTGAGGACGGTGATCTGGTTGTTGATCTGCGTGGTGGTCACGCCGCCGCCGCCCGCGCTGCTCTTGATGATGTGGAAGTACACGGGGATGGAGACGGCCATGGCGTGCACGTCGCCGCCCATCGCCTGACGCGCCTTCAGCATCTCAAAGCGGGACTCGATCTGCGCGACCTGCTCCTCGTCGAAGGACTCGGCGCCGCAGTTGCGGGGGTCGGCGACCTGCGCCTCCACACCCTCGGCGGCAACCTGCTCCGCCTCGTCCACGGGGCCGCAGCCCGTCATCGCCGCAACCGCACCGAACACCAGAATCGACTTGATCGTCCGCATGTGAATCCACCTTTTCCCAATTGGGAGGAAACCAACCGAAGGGGATGTTTCTTTTAGGGTAATCCAAAAAAATGATCAAACCCTTTATTCATTTTTAAGCCGGTTTTACTTGACTCCGCGCGGCATTCGTTGCAGCGACAACCACTACCTTCCGCGTCAAAATTTGCACCTGCAACAAATGCCTGACGCGTCAATGGTTGCACTCGCAACTACTCATCCGCGAGGCGGGGGCGGGGGTGGAAGGGCGCCGGCGGGCCCGTGGGCGGAAGAGTCTGGCGTAGCATCGAGGAGGACACCGAGGCCCCGTGGGCCCATGCGCGTGCGAGGAGAAGAAGTGAAGGCGCGATTCTCAGGGATGGTGATGGCCGTGCTGCTGCTGATGCCCCTGGGGGCGCTGGCGGCGCCCAAGCGGCTGGTGCTGCTCTTCACCGGAGACAACCGGGGAGAGATCGCCCCGTGTGGCTGCAAGCAGGAGCCGCAGGGCGGGCTGGCCCGGAGGAAGACGGTCATCGACGCGGAGCGGGCCCGGGGCCTGCCCACGGTGTTGATGGACGCGGGCAACGCGCTCTTCCGCGAGAAGGAGCCCCAGGAGGAGGCCATCGTCCAGCAGAAGGCGGAGCTGGTGCTCGAGCAGATGGAGGCGCAGGGCACGGTGGCCATGGCGGTGGGGGAGCGGGATTTGTCGCAGGGCCTGCCCTACCTCCAGACGCTCACGCGGCCGCGCAAGAAGATGAAGCTGCTGTCGGCCAACCTGGTGGACAAGGCCGGCAAGGCGCCCTTCGCGCCCTCCATGGTGGTGGAGGCCGGAGGACTGAAGGTGGGCGTGGTGGGCGTGTCCCCCGAGGGCGCGCCGGCCGGGGAGCCCGGGCTCAAGGGGTTGCCTCCGGTGGAAGCCGCGCTGGCCGAGGCCCGCAAGCTGCGCAAGACGAAGAAGGTGGACGTGGTGGTGGTGCTGGCGGCGGTGCCCTACCAGCAGGCGGTGAAGCTGGCCCTGGTGGCCGGGGACGCGGTGGACTTCGTGGTGCAGTCCCACGACGCGAGGGGCATGGGCATTGGCGAGCTGGTGGGCAGCCACGCCGCCGTCTTCCCCGCGGGGGAGCTCGGCAAGCACGTGACGCGGCTGGAGCTGAGCGTGGACGGACGGGGGCCCTCGAAGGACCTGGGCTCGGGCTCGCGCGCCCTCAAGCAGCTGCGGGTGGTGGAGGACAACATCCTCAAGGCGCAGGAGCGGTTCGCCAGCGCCCCGGACGAGCAGACGCGCGGCGAGCTCACCCGCACCATCACGGAGCTGGAGGGCCGCCTGCGGCAGCTGGAGTCCGAGGTGGAGGTGAAGCCTCCTCCCGGCGGGCGCGCGCACCAGCTCTCCTATGTCACCCTGGGCCTGGCGGTGGCGGATGACCCGGCCCTGAAGCAGCGGGTGGATGCCATCGAGCCGGTCGGCTCGGTCACCGCGAAGAACTGAGCTACACGATGGCGTGGGCGAGAATCCGCTCGAAGACGCGCGGATTCGTGCCCAGCCAGCGCACCAGCGGACGGCGCAGCGCGGGCCTGCGCGCCAGCATCAGCATGGCCCCCGTGAGCCATGCGTACTTGCGGAACGCCCGCTGGAAGACCCGCTCGTAGGGCAGCAGCGACTCGCGCGCCGCGCCCTTCACCAGGGCATCCGGCAACAGGTTTCCCAGCGCCTCCGCGCACGTGAAGGCCAGGGACAGCCCCTCGCCCGTCACCGCGTCCACGTAGCCCGCCGCGTCCCCCACCAGCGCGAAGCGGTCCGCCACCCGCGCCCGCGCCGCCCGCGCCAGCGGCCCCGCGCCCCTCGCCTTCGAGTCCGGCTCCGCGCCCCCCACCCGCTCCGCCAGCGAGGGAAAGCGCGCGAGCAGCGATTCGAAGCCGATGCGCCCCGGCAGCCCGTCCGTCCACAGGAAGGCCACCCCCACCCGCTCCGCACCGGCCGGCGTCACGTACGCCTCCACGCCGTCGGACAGGTGCACCTCCACGAAGGGCGCCCAGGGCTTCATCCGGAAGTGGCGCCGCAGCCCGAAGCGTCTCGGCCCCGCCACCTCCAGCTCCAACCCCTCGGCGCGCCGCAGCGGCGAGGCCAGCCCATCCGCCGCCACCAGCATCCGCGCCCGCAGCGGCCCGTCCGCCGTCTCCACCTCCCACCCGTCCGCCGTGCGCCGCTGGCCCACCACCGCGCAGTGCTCGCGCAGCTCCACGCCGAGCGCCCGCGCCCTCGCCGCCATCGCCGTCACCAGCGCCACCCGCCGCACGCCCAGGCCTCCGGGGGCCGGCAACCGACCCTCGGCGCCGCTCCCGTCCTCCTGCACGTAGCGGATGCCCACGAAGGGGGCGCAGTCGCGCGGCCCCAACAGCGCGAGCGCCCCGAAGCGCTCCAGCGCCGCCACGCCCGAGGGCATCAAGCCCTCACCACATGCCTTGTCCGGCGGCACGGCGGCGCGCTCCAGCACCACCGTGTGGAGGCCCCGCTTCGCCGTGGTGAGCGCCACCGCCAGCCCCGCGGGCCCTCCTCCCACCACCGCGACGTCCCAGGCACTCACCCGTCTCGTCCCGAGCGCGCGAAGGCCAGGGCGCTCTTCGCCATCTCCACCACCAGCCCCACCGTGCCCACCTTCTTCGGCGCCGTCAGCTCGCCCGCCAGGTAGCGCCGCAGCGCCTCGCTCCGGCGCAGCTTCCCGCTCGAGGTGCGCGGCAGCGTCCCCGGCTCCAGCACCCGCACCGTGTGCGCCTTCACGCCCGTGCCCGCCAGCACCGCCTCGCGAATCCGCTCCTCCAGGCCCGCTACCTCCGCGCCCGGGGCCTGCTCGGCGAGCAACAGCAGCGCCTCGTCGTTCTCCCCTTCGGGCGTGAAGCCCAGCGCCACCGCGCAGCCCGTGCGCAGGCCCTCCACCGCCTCCAGGCACTCCTCGAACTCCTGGGGCGCGTGGTTGGCGCCACGGATGATGACCAGGTCCTTCGCGCGGCCCGTGAGGAACAGCTCACCGTCCGCCTCGAAACCCAGGTCTCCCGTGTCCAGCCAGCCCGCGGCGTCCAGCGCGTGCGCCGTCGCCTCCGGGTTGCCAACGTACCCCGCCATCACCGAGGGCCCTCGCGCGAACACCCGCCCCACCCGCCGCTCCTCCAGCACGTGGCCCAGCTCGTCGCGCACCTCCACCTCGAAGCCCGGCACCGGACGCCCCACGGACACCACCTCGCGCGAGCCGTCCACCACGCGCCGCTCCGTGGCCAGCACCCGCGCGTCCACGCCCAGCGGCCGTGGCCCCCGTCCCGCCGGCGGGAAGGTGACGGCCAGCGACGCCTCGCTCAGCCCGTACACCGGCCGCAGGGAGCCCGCCTGGAAGCCCCACCGGGCGAAGCGCTCGGAGAAGAGACGCAGCGTCTCCACCGACACCGGCTCCGCGCCGTTGAGCGCGTGCATCCAGCCCGAGAGGTCCACCCCCTCCATGTCCGCGTCCTTCACCCGCTTGAGGCACAGCCCGTAGGCGAAGTTGGGCGCGGGCGAGACGAAGCCCCGGTGCCGCGACAGCGCGCGCAGCCACAGCGCGGGCCTCGCGAGGAACACCTCGGGGGGAATCAGCACCATGCTGCCCGGGTAGTACGCCGCCGACAGCAGGCAGCCGATGAGGCCCATGTCGTGGTACAGCGGCAGCCACGACACGCCCACCGGCTCCCGGTCCACCGGCCGCGGCAGCTCCGCCTCCAGCGCCGCCAGCTGCGCCACCAGGTTGCCCTGGCTCAGCCCCACCGGCTTCGGGTCCACCGTCGAGCCCGAGGAGAACTGGATGAGCGCGAGCGACTCGGGCGAGACACGCACGGCCAGGTCTCCCTCCTCGCGGGCCACCTCCTCCACCGTGTGGCAGCCGAGCCGCGGGCGCGCCGCCGCCACGGACTCGCCCAGCAGCAGCCGCACCTTCGCGTCCGTGAGCACCACCACCGCGGCCGACACCTCCAGCATGCGCGCGGTGGAGCGGTGGTACTCCTCCAGCCGTCCCAACCGCACCGGCGGGTAGAGCGGCACCGGCACCGCGCCCGCCAGCAGCGCGCCGAAGAAGGCATCCATGAAGCCCGGAGAGGTGGGCAGCAGCAGCGCCACGCGCTCGCCAGGAGCCACCCCCAGGCGCTTCAGCCCCGCGGCGCAACGGCGGGCCCGTCCATACACCTGCGCCCAGGACAGCGGCGTCTCGCGCTCGCCCGCGTCCACGAAGACGAGCCCATGCGGCGTCCGCGCCGCGGCGGCGAGCGCCTCGTTGACGGTGGTGTGCTTGAGCGGCGGCAGCGCCGGCCCCTTCACGGGGCACCTCCCGCGGCGCACGCCACCGGGGACTCCCCAGCGGCCCGCGCGGCCACCAGGCGCATCAGGTCCCCCACGGTGTTCACCCCCACCGAGTCCTCCATGGACAGGCGGATGCGGAAGCGGTTCTCCAGCTCCACCGCCAGCACCGTCAGCCCCAGGCTGTCCAGCTGCAGGTCCCTCATCAGGTGGTGCGCGGGCTCCACCGCCCCCTGCCAGTCCAGCTCCTGGGAGACGATGCGGCGTATCTCGTGAAGGACGACGAGCTCGTTCTCAACCACGGGGCACCTCCGGAATGAAGCGGGGCCTGTCAGCGAATGCCTGGGCGTAGACGGCGCCCAGTGCCTCCTCCTCGGCGCGGATGCGCACGCGGAGCAGCAGGGCATTGCCCAGCGAGAAGACGAGGGCCGTCACCCAGGCCCCGTGAATGAGCGGCACCGCGGCCAGCTCCAGCACCACCGCCACGTAGTTGGGATGGCGCAGGAAGCGGTACGGCCCCCGCGTCACCGGCTCCAGGCCCGGCACCACGATGATGCGCGTATTCCAGCGCTCGCCCAGCGAGGCGATGGCCCAGTAGCGCAGCGCCTGCGCCACCAGCGCCACGCCCAGCGCGCCCATGCCGAGCGCCCCCGGGAAGGGACGGGCGAGCCCCACCACCTCGGCCCCGCACGCCACGAGGAAGAGCGAGTGGAACACCACCATCACCCGGTAGTGCCGCTGGCCCGTCTCCACCCCGCCCCGCGCGAAGGCCCGCGCCGCGTTGCGATTGGAGAGCACGAGCTCCACCAGCCGCTCGGCGGCGAGCAGCCCCAGGAAGCCGAGATACCCGCCGAGCGCGCTCACCATCGCAGCAGCACCAGCTCCGCGCAGAAGCCCGGTCCCATGGCCATCATCACACCCCAGTCCCCCGGCTGCGCCTTGCCGGACTCCAGCATGTCGCCCAGCACGAAGAGCACCGAGGCCGAGGACAGGTTGCCCACCTCGCGCAGCGAGGCCCAGGAGTTCGCCAGCGTGTCCGGCGCCAGCTCCAGCGACTCCTCGAAGGCCTGCAACACCTTGGGGCCGCCGGTGTGCGCCACCCAGTGCTTCACGTCCTTGCGCGTGAGGCCGTGCTCGGCGAGGAAGCCGTCCACGTCCCGGCGGATGAAATCGCGCACCAGCTGCGGCACCTTCGCCGACAGCACCACCTTGAAGCCCGAGTCCACCACGTCCCAGCCCATGATGCGCTCGGTGTTCGGATAGAGCACCGAGCGCGTGGCCACGACACGAGGGCCCGCGCTCGAGCGATCTCCCCCCTGGAGCACCACGCACGCCGCCCCGTCTCCGAAGAGCCCCGAGGCGATGATGTTGGGGATGGACAGATCCTCGCGCTGCAGCGTGAGCGAGCACAGCTCCACGGAGATGAGCAGCGCCGTCTGGCCCTTCCACGCCCGCAGGTAGTCCGAGGCCCGGGCCGTGCCCGCCGCGCCCGCCACGCAGCCCAGCCCGAAGATGGGCGTGCGCTTCATGTCCGGGCGCATGCCCAGCCGGTTCATCAGCCGCGCGTCGATGCTCGGCGTGGCGATGCCCGTCACGGTGACGAAGAAGACGTGGTCCACGTCCTGGGGAGTGAGCCCCGTGCGCTCCAACGCCTTGCGCACCACCTGCTCGCCCAGGTCCGTGGCCACCTGGATCCACGCGTCATTGCGTTGCTGGAACGTGACGAGCGAGGGGTACTGCTCGATGGGCAGCGCGAGGAAGCGCCCATCCACCTGCACCGAGCGATGCAGCTCCTCCAACCGCTCGATGTTGAAGTGGCGCGTGGCCCACATGTCCCTCAGGGCGCCGATGATCTGGTCCTGGGAGGCATAGTGGGGAGGAAGCAGTCGCTCCACCGCGCGGATGATGGGGAGAGAGTCCTGAGCTGGAGTGGAGTTCATCGGCGCCGTCCCTGTAGGGGTAAGGAGCGACGGTTAATCACCCACTCATGAGGGTGCGACCGAGGGAGAAGAGATTGAACGCGGCGGACGGCCTTCATGTCGCGTACATGCTGGCTGGCGGACACCTCCCGCCGCCAACGCCTCGACGCGGGGCGTGTGCCTGTCGTCTGGTTCACAACATCCCGCCCGCTGGCACCGCGGAGCGAGCATCTGGCGCGGGGCGTTACCTGGAGAGGTGCTCCTGTCCCGCCCTGCCAGGGATGCCCGGGTTCGTCAGGAGCACCCGCTACAAGCGGATTCATCCGCTGGAGGCGCCGATGACTTCCGCATTGTCCGTCCTGCTGCTGCGCTCCCAGGAGGACCCCCCCAAGCCCTCCGCCCTGGGACAGGCGGGCCAGGGCACCCGGCCAGGCGCCCAGGGCCCTTCGCGTCCGTGGAGCCGGTGGACGGGACTGCTCGCCCTGAGCTTGCTGTGCACGGGCTGCGCATCACTGACACCACAGCCCGGCCGGGGGACGGGCCTGCGCTACACGCGGGGCGAGGCCGACGCGCCGGCCTGGGCTGAAGACCCGGGCGAGGAGTCCGAGCCCGAGGGGCCGCAGCGGCTGCACCGCCGCCGGGGCTCGCGCGAGGCCGTGACGGCGGCGGGCCCAGGCGGCGCAGGGGAGCCGGCGGAGCACAGCGCCTTCGCGACCCAGGTGGCGTTCGTCCGGGCCGTGGAGGAGGTCTCCGCCTCCTCTCGCCACATCTCCAGCGAGCTGTCCCGCCTCAAGGCCAGCGACGCGGGCATTGCCGGCGTAGGCAACGGCATCTTCGTCTCCTACGTCGACTATGGGGAACGTCAGCTGCGGTGGATGGACGCCGAGCTGGCCGCCGCCACCCGGCTGGCCACCGCCGCCGCACAGGTGGAGGACCCGGACATGCAGCTGGCCCTGCTGCGCCTGGCTGGCCCACGGCTGGAGGCCGCCATGATGGGCTCGCTCCTGCTGGCCGTCTGGTGTGACTTCCTCCGCCTCACCGACGCCACGCTCTCCCGGCGCCTCTACGGCGTGGAGACGCTGTTCATGAGGATGGACGGCTGGCAGAAGATGCTCGAGCCGGCCATGACGGCGCTCTCCTCGCTGGAGCCGGAGCAGGTGGAGGCCGCGGCGCAGGACATGCCCGCCCTGGTGGGCCACCTCACCCGCGAGTTCGAGGCCCTGCATGCGGCCGTGCGCAGGGGGGCTGAGAACCTCCAGAAGATGCTGGTGCTCAAGGATTCCGTGGAGGCACTCACGATGATGTCGGCGCTGAAGTTCACGCTGCCCGCGCTGCGCGCGGCCACTCCCGTCACGCTCGGCGTGGGTTTCATGGTGGGTTCCAACGGCGTGATGATGGGCACGCGCATTGTCGTCTCCGCCGAGTGGGTGGAGATGATGCAACGGCTGGTGCGCGCGGGCGTCCTGTCACTACCGGCCGTGAGCGCCGCAGTGCGGATTCAGGCCGGGCAGGTGATGATGGCGCACGGCGAGCTGCCGCGGGGCGTGCGCGAGGCGCTGGGCGACGGGCCCGAGGTACGGGGCATGCGCGTGACGGGCAAGGCGGGGGCGGGCATGGCCGAGCCACCGCGGCACCACGTCATGCCGGAAGAGTTCCGTGAGTGGTTCGAGAAGCGCGGCTTCACCGGCGAAATGGATATCGACAAGTTCTGCGTGAAGCTGGAGCAGGCACACCACCAGGCCATCCACGGCGGTGGGAACTGGAAGCTGGGGCGCACATGGCCCGGCGAATGGAACCGGATGATCATGAAGGTGCTGCGCGACGCCGAGGTTGAAGCCGGCCGGATGTTGACGCGGAACGAGGCCCTGGACATCGTCGCGAGGTACATGAAGGAGTACAGAATCCCGATGGGATTTGTCCGGTGGAGAGGACCATGAGCAATGGGGGTGCTTGGGAGGGCAACGTGAAAGCGCGCCTATATGAGAGGGTGCGCCAGCGCGGTTATGATTCGCTCACCGCCTTCGCCGAGGCGCGCCCCACCGCCTCACTATTGGAACTGGCGGATGAGCTTGGTCCCGATGACATCGCGGCAGTGCAGGTGTTCAGTGGGCTGGTGGCCGAGGCTGAGCGAAGCCACAAGGTCACACGTCTGGTGCGCGGGCAACTCGTGCGCGAACTGTCCGAAAACCTACCTGACGGTTGGCCGACCGTGATGGATGATGCAAGCCGTTTCAAGGTTGCTGTGGCGCTCGCCCGTTGGGGGACCTACACGCCGGAAACTCATGAGCACAGTGTCGAGCAAGCCAAGGCGGCGCTTCGTGCTTCTCCTCCATCACCCGGCTGGCGTCCGCTCGGCCCCGACGACGAGCTGCTCCTCACGCTCCTGCCCGACGAAGAAGCATGAACCCGGGAAGCGCCCGCTGACGCCATCAGGTTGGGCAAGAATCTTCCCCGTACGGGACACAGCAACGGTCCAGGGCCGTCACCCGGTGGACAGCACACACGCAAAACGCCGGGGGCACGCCGGTTGCTGAAGGGCTTCGGGCATGCACCGTGCCTTCCTGCTGTGTGCCTTGATGGGTGTCATGCTCTGGGGACCCGAAGCCGAGGCCGCTCGCCGCGCCTCCTCGAGCCAGCGCACCCGGAACGTCTCCGGCACGCTCGCGCGCCGCGCCGCGCTCCGCGCCTCCCTCTGGGTGGGGCTTCCCTCGCTCAGGAGGGTGAGCCACTCGGTGAACGATGACTGCTCCGGCCTGGCCAACCTCGCCTACCGCAAGCGGGGCCTGAGCCTGCTGCCCGAGCGCACCCTCCCCGGCGAGAACGGCGTGGCCGCCATCTACCGCAAGGCCAGGAGCCTCGGCTCGCTCCACGACACCCCTCGCGCGGGGGACCTCGTCTTCTTCCGCGAGACGTATGACCGCAACCGCGACGGGCGGCGCAATGACGGGCTCACGCACATCGGCGTGGTCGAGCGCGTGGACAGCGACGGCACGGTGACCTTCGTGCACCGCGCGGGCGGAGGCGTGAAGCGCGCGAAGCTGCACCTGCACCAGCCCGCCCTGCGCCGGGACGCGAAGGGCCGCGTGCTCAACGACTACCTGCGCCGCCCCGAGAAGCGGGTGGCCCCACGTCTGGCGGGGGAGCTGCTCGCGGGCTTCGCCACCGTGGACCAGCGCTGGTTCACATCGCCTTGACGAGCGCCGCGCGATCGCGCACCGAGTCGTCGCTGTCCAGCGAGAAGCTGTGCGCGTGGCCCACGTCGTCGCGCAGGAAGGCGGCGATGTCCCCGGCGAGGGCCTCGATGGCCTTGCGGCGCTTGGGCGCCAACGCGTCGAAGGTGCCGAACACCACGGCCCCCGCGTCCATGTCGTACTCCCAGAAGCCCACCAGCCTGTCCCCGTCCAGCAACGGGCGCATGAAGAGGTAGCGCGCGTCACCCAGCGTGCCGCCCTTCATCTTGCCCCACACGGGGACCTGCCGCGCGTGGTGCTTCGGGTCGGTGAAGAGCGCGGGGCCGCCGTGGAAGGCGAGGTAGCAGTCCTCGAACGCGAGCAGGGAGAGCGACGAGGAGATGGGCACCTTCTCGCGCAACACGGCGAGCTCGTCCTCCATCACCCAGCACTCGACCGCGAGCCCCTCCACGGCCACCGGGACGAGCGGCAGCGTCTCCATGGCCGCGCGGGCCTCGCGCTGGGAGAGCGCCGCCCAGGTGGTGAAGCTCTCGAGAGTGGCGGGCCCCGCCTGGCGGAAGAAGGTGGCGGCGATGCGCGCATGCCGCTCCACGGCCACCGCGGGTACCTTCGCGCCGCTGAGGGGATTCTTCGCCGGGAGCCGCCAGAGGTAGCGCTCGGTGTCCAGCCGCCCGCCTTCCAGCGAGCGCTCCACCTTGCCCTCGAACTCGAGGTGGCGCAGGGCCGGAGGCAGCGTCGAGGAGATGCCCACCTTCTTGCCCTTGTCGCCCAGGCTCCGCACGGTGCCCTCGGGGAGCGCCTTGCGCAGCGCGTCCGTGGACAGCGGCCCCTTGCGCAGGGCCTTCAGCACGGCCTCACCCACGTCCGCCAGCTCTGTGAGGGCGATGCCCGCCTTCTCGTACTCGCGCTCCGCACGCTTGCCGTGCTGCTCCTCGGCGAGGCGCAGCACGAGCGGCACCTCCGGGCGAGGCACCACGTAGATGCAGCCGCGCACGGCGGGAACCACCTGCAGCCGGGACTGCTCCACGGCCTCGTCGAGCTGCTGGCGCTTCAGCCCGGGAACGCGGGCCCTCGCCGCCAGGTACGCGTCCACGCCCCCGAGCGTCCGCAGCCAGCCGGTGGACGCCACCACCTCCTCGACGGACGCCTGGAGGGGCTCGGCGAGTCCCTGCTTGCGGTGCCAGTGCGCGCGAACGCGCTCGAGGGTGAGCGTGAGTGCGGGGGTAATGGTACTCCGGGCCATGGTCGTCCTCCGGCGCGCACTCTATGCGAGCGGCCCCGTCCTGACGACGCACGCCCCGTGGAGTCCTCGGGAGGAGCTCCAGGGGGCGCGTCCGGTCCGGCCAGGGAGACTACGCCAGCGGCGCGGCCTCGTCCGTCTCGCGGGGCACCTGCATGCGCGGCTCGGTCTGGATGAGCTCGTTGAACATGGCCTCCATCTGCTCACCGATGATGGCCAGCTCCTCCTTGCCCATCAGCTTCTTCACGTCCTTGAAGAGCTGCTTCTCCTCCTCCTCCACGTGGTGGTCCACCAGCTCCTGGAGCACACTCATCTTGGCCTTGAACTGCGTGTCGGAGGGGTCCATGTCGAGCAGGTCCGCGATCACCCGCTTCACCGCCAGGTGCTCCTCCACGGCCTCCTGGAGCTTGTCCGCCGTGGGGCCCACGTAGACGCTCGGATAGAAGAGCTTCTCCTCGATGGTCGCGTGCGCCGCGAGGTTGTCGGCGATGCGCGCGAACAGGTCCATCCGCACCTCGTCCTTGCCCTCACCGGCCTTCTCGAACTTCTCGAACAGCTCCTCGACCTCGCGGTGCTGCTGCTTCAACAGTGCGATGGCGTCCATGGTGTCTCCAGTCGTGTGAACCACGTGAGATCTCTTGACCGGCCTAACTTCGGCACGCCATCCGATGGTGCCAACTGGAAGGAGCCCGCCACGTCTCGTCCCTCCCTCCGACGTTTCAAGTGCTCCCCGCATGCACGCTCGCCCTCCGGCGCGCCGGGCCCGGGCCGCGTCCCTTGACGCCCGGGGACGGCTTTCCATCCCCGCGCGGGGAGCCAACATTTCTGGCGCGGCAGGGCGGGTCCGCCATCGAACGACCCGGACCGGGACGAGGAAGCTCGGTGTCACGGAACAGCGCCACGGCGGAAGAGGCCACCACGGACGTCGACCGGTTGCGCCGGCTGCTCTTCTCGTTGGGCCGACTGCACTCGCTCCGGGACCCGCTCGCCAGCAGTTGCGAGCGGATGGAGGAGCTCACCGCGCCGCAAATCCACGCCCTGGTGTGGTTGGGACAGGACGGGGCGCTCACCATGGGCGAGCTGGCCCGGCGGCTGGGCATCACCGAGAAGACAGTCACCGGCGTGGTGGACCGGCTCGAGCGCGAGGGCCACGTGCAGCGCGAGCGCAGCCCCGAGGATCGCCGCGTCATCCGCTGCCGGCTGACGGCGTCCGGCTCGCGGCTGCACCGCAAGCTCGACCGCACCGTCCTCCAGGGCCTGGGGCGGATGCTGGAGCACCTGGACGCCACCGACCGCCGCGCCCTCTTCCGCATCCTGGAGAAGCTCATCGCCTCGGCCATGCCGGACATGCCGAAGGCCCGGCCCCGCGGGTAAGCGCGCTCCGCACGCCGAGACCGTGGACGCGTGCACCCGGCTGCGCTTCACTGCGGTCGATGACTCCTCACGACGCAGAGAAGGCCCTGGCGGAAGCGGAAGTGGTGCCGTGCGTGGAGGCGTCCCTGGCGGACGCCCGGAGGCTGGTGGAGGCGTGCCTGGCCGAGGGCGTGCCCGCGCTCGTCCACCGCGAGGCGTGCAGCAAGCCCTCGTGCTCGCCGAAGTTCCAGGTGCTGGTGCGCCCCGAGGACGCGCCCCGCGTCGCGGGCCTGCTCCAGCAGAGGTGGAGGGACAGCCTCCAGCGCGAGGGGCTCGTCCCCGAGGGACAGGCCATGCAGGAGGTGCCCGAGGAGGGCGAGCTGCCCTGCCCCGCGTGTGGCACGGCCGCGCCCCTGGTGCGGGGCGCGTGCAGCGATTGCGGCCTGCAGCTCGAGTGAGCCGGGCCGCCCTCGCTGGTGGCTACTGCGGGCTGCCCGCGGGGGGCATCTGCCGCTCGCGCTCCACCACCTCGGCGGAGGGCGCCTTCATGGGCTCGAGCAGCGTGAGGTCCGCCACCACCGGATAGTGGTCGGACGCCTTCACGCGCAGCACCTTGCTGTGCCTGGGCATGAAGCCGTTGCTCGCCAGCACGTAGTCGATGCGCAGGTTGGGGATGACGGGCAGCGGGTAGGTGTCCGCGCTCCCCTCGCCGCGCAGGGCGAACACGTCGGACAGCTCGCGCTTGAAGAGCCGCAGCGAGCCCGACTCGGGCGTGTCGTTCATGTCGCCCATGAGCAGCTTGGGGCGCGGGTCCGCGTCCATCAGCTTCATGATGGCCGCGCTCTGGCGCACGCGGATGCCCCCGTTGAAGGGCCGCCGGGTGAGGTGGGTGACGTAGACGCTCACGTCCTGCCCGTGCACCTTCATGGCCACGCGCGCCACGGTGCGCGGCTCGGTGCCCGTCTCCACGGGCAGCGGGTGCTGCTCCACGGACTCGAGGGGGTAGCGCGAGAGGAGCGCCACGCCGTAGTCGCCACCGTAGAGGGTGGTGGTGCGGAAGTGGGCGAAGTAGCGCAGGCCGGTGCGGCGGGCCAGTTCGGCGGGCTGATCCAACCCGTTGGCGCGGCGCGAGCCGACGTCCACCTCCTGGAGCGCGACGATGTCGGGCGAGGCGGAGCGGATGACCTCGGCCACCTTGTCGAGCCCGTGAATGGCCGACTGGATGTTGAAGGTCATCACCCGCAGCTCGCCCTCGCCCTGCACCGTGGACACAGGGACCGCCAGGGCCCCGGGGGCCGAGAGCGTCACCGGCGCCGCGTCAGCGCGGAGGGACGGGGAGGAGGCACACGCGAGAGAGCTCGCAAGGAACAGGCCGGCAAGGAGTCGGTCGATTCGCATTGAAGGGGAGCGATGATGTCAGCAATCCGCGCCACCGTCTTCCCACCCTTCCGAGTCAGGCCGGAGGGCGGCCGGGCAGCCGTGGTCCTCCTCTGGCGAGCGTCATCCCTCCACCCACGCGAAGGCCTCGCGCAGCGCCTCCTTGCCACCGTGCTCGAGCACCTGGCCGTGGCAGGGCACCACGCGCTCGAAGTCCCACCCGAGCACGCGCTCCTTCCAGGCCCGCAGCGCGGCCTTGTCCTTCGTCATGGACTTCACCACCCAGGTGGCGCCCAGCTTCCCGTACACCCCGTTGAGCTTCAGGTACGTGCGCGTCAGCCACGAGGGCGACTCGTGGATGTTGAAGGCCAGGTCGGTGAGCAGCAGCGTGCGGCTGGGGCGGTGGAAGAAGACGAACTCCTCCAGCTGGGGGAGGCCGTGCGCCAGCAGCAGCTCGATGGCCGGCGACTGGCCCACGTCCATCACGTCCGACAGCTCCACGTCGATGCGCAGATCCGGCCGCTTCTTGCGCAGCCCCGCGGGCGCGAGCACCTTCGCGGCAGGGTACGCGGCCGCCCAGTCCCCGAGCGACAGGTGATGCATGGTGTTGGGCGCCACGAGGAAGCGCACCGGCCCCAGTGCATCCACGGCGCTCCGCGCCTCCGCGCTCGGCTTCACGGGCGAGTGCAGCCACAGGCCACCGTCCGGCAGGCGGATCACCGTCATCCGCCCGCCCAGCGCCATGGGTCCAATGCTGAAGGGCACATCCAGAACGAAGAGGTCATCGGACAGCGGGCGCAGCATGGGGTGGCTCCTTTTTCCGACCGGTACATCAGAATCCAACCCACGGAAAGAAGGCATCGCCCCGGGTGTTTGACGGCATGATGCGCCCCATGCCGCCGCGACCGCCGCCCCTGCCAGGACCCTCCCTGTCCTCTGCCCTCGGAGAGCTCGCGCGCACCCAGCAGCGGGCCGGACGCTCCGCCACGGTGGGGCTGGCGCTGCTCGGCGTGGTGGCGCTGGCCAGCCCCCTGCTCGGCTACCGGGAGGATCTGCAGAACGCCCGCGAGGAGATGCTCGGCAACCTCTCCAGCCAGGCCCAGGTGCAGGCCGAGGCGCTGGGCGTGCACCTGGGGCTGCTGGAGGCGGAGCTGCGCCGGCTGGCCGAGCACCCCCAGCTCATCCCCGAGGACGGCCCCTCCGGCCTGGAGGAGGCCATGCTGGACAATGCCTTCCACCACTCGCCCCTCTTCTCCGAGGGCGTGGCCCTGCTCACCCCCTCGGGGCGCCGCGTGTGGAGCGATCCGCCGCAGATGTCGCTCGGGGCCTCGCCGCTGACGGCCCGCCCCTGGTTCCGCCAAGTGCTGGCCGAGGGCGTCTCGGACATCGATCTGCTGGAGGGGACGGACGGGCCGCTGGTGGTGGCGGTGCCCATCCTGCACGGAAAGAAGGTGACGGGCCTGCTGGTGGGCGAGCTGCGCGCGGGGGCGCGGCCGCTTCCGGGCGTCCACGCGGGGGGCGCGGACGTGTCGCTGTTGCTGGATGAGGAGGGCCATCTGCTGCTGCCCGTCCCCCTGAAGGGCTTCGCGTGGAGCGCGGAGCACGCCGCGCGCCTGCGCACCCTGGCCGAGTCCCCTCGTCCCCTCGTGCTGGACGGCAAGCGCATGCTGGGCGCGGCGGCTCCGGTCCAGGTCCCAGGCGTCAGCGGGCTGCTGCTGGCCGTGCTGGAGGACGAGGAGCGGGACATCGCGCGGCTGCAGCGCCGCTTCCTCGGACAGCTCCTCTTCCACGTGGCCCTGCTGGGCAGCACCCTGCTGCTCTTCACCTTCCTGCTGCGGCGCTCGTACCGCTCGCTGCTGGCGGGCGAGGAGCGGCTGCGGCACCAGGAGACGATGGCCGCGCTGGGCGCCGCCAGCCAGCTCATCGCCCACGAGGTGAAGAACGCCCTCAACGGCATCCAGGCGGCCCTGTCCCTGCTGAGACCCGCCGCCAGCGCGGGCGAGGTGGCCCTGCCCGCCCTGCGCGCCCAGGTGCAGCGGCTGGGGCACCTGGCGCGCTCGCTGCTGTCCTTCGGCGCCCCACGGGCCGCCGCCCTGCGCCGCCCCTGCGAGCTGCACCTGCTGGTGGAGGAGGCCCTGCAGTCGGTGCGCCTGGTGCCGGAGGCCGAGGACGTGCCCCTGCAGGTGGCGTTGGAGGAGGGCCTCACCGTGCAGGCGGACCCGGCGCTGCTGGTGTCCGCCATCGACAACCTGGTGCGCAACGCGGTGGAGGCGGGCGCGGTGGCGCGCGACACGGGCCTGCGCCCCTCGCCCTGGGTGCGGGTGAGCCTCGCGCGCGAGGACAGCGAGGCCGTCCTGCGGGTGGAGGACAACGCGGGCGGGGTGGACCCGGAGCTGGAGCCGCGCCTGTGGGAGCCCTTCGCCACCGCGCGCGCCAAGGGCGTGGGCCTGGGCCTGCCCATGGCCCGCACCGCCGTGGAGACGCACGGGGGCCACCTCTCCTATACCCGGCTGCCCGAGGGAAGCCGCTTCACCCTGCGCCTGCCCCTGGAGAGGACTCCATGAGGACCGCTCTATGAGGACCGCCCTATGAGGACCTCCCGATGAGTACCTCCCTGCTCCTGGTGGATGACGACCGCACCTTCTCCTCGCTCGCCGCCTCCGTGCTCACCCAGGAGGGCTTCCGCGTCCGCATGGCGCGCTCGCTGCACGAGACGCGCGCGGCCCTCGCCCGTGAATCGCCGGACCTCGTCATCCTCGACCGTCGGCTGCCGGACGGAGACGGCCTGGCCTTCCTGCCCGAGCTGCGCAGCCAGGTACCCGGTGCCGTGGTGCTGATGGTGACGGCCCACGGGGACATCGCCAGCGCGGTGCAGGCCATCCAGGCGGGCGCGCGCGACTACCTGGCCAAGCCGGTGGAGCTGGATGACCTGGTGCTGCGCGCGCGCCGGGCCGCCGAGGACGTGCGGTTGCAGGAGCGGCTGCGCCGGGCCGAGAGCGCCCTGGAAGGCCGCCACCGCATGCTGGTGCCGCGCTCGCCCGCCATGCGCCACACGTTGCAGATGCTCGAGCGCATCGCCACCTCGCCCCGCAGCCCCGTGCTGCTGCTGGGGGAGACGGGCGTGGGCAAGGAGGTCATCGCCCGCCACCTGCACGCGCTGCGCGGGGAGCAGGGGCCCTTCGTCCACGTCAACTGCGCCGCCCTGCCGGACACCATGGTGGAGAGCGAGCTGTTCGGCCACGAGCGCGGCGCCTTCACCGACGCGCGCACCGCCCGGCGCGGCCTGGTGGAGGTGGCCAACGGGGGCCTGCTCTTCCTCGACGAGGTGGGCGAGCTGCCCCTGGCCCTGCAGGCCAAGCTGCTCACCTTCCTGGACAAGGGCGCCTTCCGGCGGCTGGGCGGCAGCACCGAGCTGAGCAGCACCGCGCGCGTGGTGGCCGCCACCAACCGCAACCTCACCGACGAGGTGGCCGCCGGCCGCTTCCGCGAGGACCTCTACTTCCGCCTGAGCGTCTTCAAGGTGGACATCCCCCCGCTGCGCGAGCGGCGCGAGGACGTGCTGCCGCTGGCCGAGTCGCTGGTGGCCGAGCTGTGCGCGGAGCTGGGCCGCCGCCCCGTGGGCTTCTCCGCCGCCGCGCGCGAGCGGCTCGAGCGCTACCCCTTCCCCGGCAACGTGCGCGAGCTGCGCAACGTGCTCGAGCGCGCCCTGGTGCTCGAGAGCGGCCCCGCCCTGGAGCTGGAGGCGCTCGCTCCCGGCCGAGGAGGCCCCGCCCTGCCCGCCGACCCCAACGCCTTCGTCGTGGCTGGCCCCCCGCTCGCCCTGGAAGAGGTGGAGCGCCGGTATGTGCGCCATGTCCTCGAGCGCCTGGAGGGGCGCCGGATGGATGCCGCCCGGGCGCTCGGCATCTCCTACCCCACCTTCCTGCGCCGGCTCGGCGAGGACTGATTCAAGTTTCTTTCTTCAAAGTCCTTTCATCGCCGTCGGCTGACTTCAAAATTTTTGAAGTCCCCCCGGGCCTCCCTCGCCCCGCTTCAGAGGGAAGCCCACTCCACACGCGTGGCACGAAGCTTGCCCATGTAGGCCGGACACGCGCCGGTCTCCGAGAGGAGGCAAGGCGCCTTCCTGTCCTGTGTGGAGGCTGAGAGAAATGAAGTCCAACGAGCAGAAGGCCGGTGAAGTCGGCTCGCTCCGCGCGGTGCTGGCCAGTGACTTGCCCGCCTCCCTGGTGGTCTTCCTGGTGGCCCTGCCGCTGTGCATGGGCATCGCCCTGGCCTCGGGCGCCCCCATCATGTCCGGCCTCATCGCCGGGGTGGTGGGCGGCCTGGTGGTGGGCATGTTCGGCGGTGTGCCGCTGCTGGTGAGCGGCCCGGCCGCGGGCCTGGCGGTGATGGTGTTCGGCTTCATCCAGGAGCTGGGCTTCGCCGCCACGTGCGCCGCGGTGGCCGCCGCGGGGCTCATCCAGATGGCGCTCGGCGGCATGAAGGTGGCGCGCGCCGCGCTGGGCATCTCCCCCGCCGTCATCCACGGCATGCTGGCGGGCATCGGCATCCTCATCGTGCTGGGCCAGCTGCACATCGTGCTGGGCGGCGCGCCGCAGTCCAACGCCTGGGCCAACCTGCGCGAGCTGCCGGGACAGGTGGCCGACCTGCACGGCCCCGCGACGATTCTGGGGCTCGTCACCATCGGCCTCCTGGTGCTGTGGCAGGTGATGCCCAACAGCCGCCTCAAGAAGGTGCCCGGGCCGCTGGTGGCGGTGGTGGGTGCCTCGCTGGCGGCGGCGGTGTGGGGCGCGGACGTGAAGCGGGTGGAGCTGAGCGGCAGCCTCTTCGAGAGCCTCCAGCTGCCCGCGCTGCCCTCCAACTGGGGTGCCTTCGCGGCCGCGGTGCTCTCGCTGGCCCTGGTGGCGAGCGCCGAGTCGCTGCTGAGCGCGGTGGCCACCGACAAGCTGCACACCGGCCCGCGCGCCAACCTGGACAAGGAGCTGCTCGCGCAGGGCCTGGCCAACACCCTCTCGGGCCTGATGGGTGGCCTGCCCATCACCGGCGTCATCGTGCGCAGCGCGGCCAACATCTCCGCGGGCGCCAAGACGCGCGTGTCCGCCATCCTCCACGGCGTGTGGATGCTGCTCTTCGTCTCCCTGCTGGGCTCGCACCTGGGCCTGGTGCCCCTCACCGTGCTGGCCGGTCTGCTCGTCCACGTGGGCGCCAAGCTGGTCAACCCGCACCACATCCAGGAGCTGCGCAAGCGCGGCGAGCTGTCCGTGTACGTGGTGACGGTGGCCGGCGTGGTGGGCATCAACCTGCTGGCCGGCATCGCGCTGGGCTTCGCGGTGGCGGTGGCGCGGCTGCTGTGGCGGCTGGGCCGCGTGCAGGTGCACGTGAAGCAGGAAGGCACCATCCACCAGGTGCGCGTGGGCGGCGCCCTCACCTTCGTGGGCGTGCCCCGGCTGTCCTCCGCGCTCGCCGCCGTGCCCACCGGCGCCCAGGTGGAGTTGGACCTCGCGGTGGAGACGCTGGACCACTCCGGCTACGAGGCCCTGGAGAGCTGGTGTCAGAACCACCGCAAGACGGGCGGCAAGGTGTGGATGGAGCCGCTCGAGGAGGTGTGGACGCGCAAGGGCTCCACCGCCGCCAACAAGTCCGCTGTTCCCGTTTCCGCTGCCACGACTCTTTCCTCGGAAGGTGCCTAATCATGAAGAAGCTCGTTCAGGGTCTCCTCGATTTCCAGCGTCACAGCCTTCCCGCCTACCGCTCCACCTTCGCGCGGCTGGCGCATGGCCAGGCTCCCGACTGTCTCTTCATCGCCTGCGCTGACAGCCGCGTGGTGCCCAACCTCTTCGCGTCCACCAACCCGGGTGACCTCTTCGTCATGCGCAACGTGGGCAACCTGGTGCCGCCCTCGGACTCCGCGGGCCTGTCCCTGAGCGACCGGTCCGAGGCGGCGGCCCTGGAGTTCTCCCTGCTGACGCTGCCGGTGAAGGACATCGTGGTGTGCGGGCACTCGGGCTGCGGCGCCATGAAGGCGGTGCTGTCGGGGTACAACGACCAGAAGACGCCCAACCTCAGCAGCTGGCTGGACGTGGGCCGCCCCGCCCTGGCCGCCTTCGAGCGCGGTGGCAAGCTGGGCGAGGGGCTGGCCCCGTATGACCGGCTCAGCCAGTACAGCGTGCTGCAACAGCTCGAGAACCTGAAGACCTACCCCCTGGTGCGCGATCGTCTGGCGGCCGGCACGCTGCGGCTGCACGGCTGGTGGTTCGACATCGGCCAGGCGCGGGTGCACGCCTACCGCCCGGACCTCGAGCGCTTCACCCCCATCGATGAGCTGGAGGGCGAGCGGATGCTCAAGGAGCTGGAGGACAGCAGCGCCCAGACGTCCAGCTCGGCCGCCTGAGCGGGCCGGGCCCGGAGTGCAGCAAGTGAAGTGAGCGGAGAGAACGAAGCCGGACGTGCCGCCCCCCCTCGGCCGTCCGGCTTCGGCCTTTTCGCGCGGCGAAGAGTCCTTGGAAAAGCCGCCGCCCTCCCTAGGATGGGCCCATGGATGCAGCCCAGCGGCTCGCGGCGGAGGACGCCTTCGAGAATGAGACGTTCACGGACCTGGACCTCCAGGGAGCCGATCTCGGCCAGAAGGAGTTCTACCGGTGCACCTTCCTGCGGTGCCAGTTGCAGGAGAGCCGCTGGAAGGAGAGCAAGCTCGAGTCCTGTGTCTTCACCGGCTGCGACCTCAGCCGCGCCCTGCTCCAGTACACGGGGCTGAGGGGGGTGCGCTTCGAGGGCTCCAAGCTGATGGGCATCGACTGGACGACGGTGTCGCCCAACCCCGAGGTGGAGTTCGACACCTGCGTCCTGCGCTACACGTCCTTCGTCGGCCTCAGCCTGCGGCGGACCGCCTTCCGGCGCTGCTCCGCCCTGGAGGCGAACTTCTTCGACCTCGACCTGACGGAAGCGGACTTCTCCGGGACGGACCTCACGGGCAGCAACTTCCGGGGGTGCAACCTCACCAAGACGGACTTCTCCACCGCGGTGGGCGCCTTCCTCGATCCGGCGAACAACCGCGTCAAGGGCACCCTCGTGCCCGTCGAGACGGCCGTGCTCCTGGCCCAGTCGCTTGGAATGCGCGTCTCGGGCTTCAACGACGACGCGGGTGAACGCCCCAGCCGCAAGAGGTCCCGCTCATGAGCCCCGCGAAGAAGGCCACGGTGAAGAAGGCCACGGTGAAGAAGACCACGGCGAAGAAGGCACCCGCGGAGGAGCTTCCGATCATCGCCTTCGCCCGTCCCCGCGACTGGGGGGACTGGCTCGCCTCGCACCATGCGTCCTCGCGCGGCGTGTGGCTGAAGCTCGCCAAGAAGGCGTCCGGCATCGCGTCGGTCACCTACGCGGAGGCGCTCGAGGTGGCGCTCGCCTGGGGGTGGATCGACGGCCAGAAGAACAGCCACGACGACACGGCGTGGCTCCAGAAGTTCACGCCCCGCGGCCCCAAGAGCATCTGGTCGAAGATCAATCGCGACAAGGCGCTGGCGCTCATCGCGGCGGGCGAGATGAAGCCGCCAGGGCTCGAGCAGGTCGAGCGCGCGAAGCAGGACGGACGCTGGGAGGCGGCCTACGACTCGCCGAGCCGCGCCGCCGTGCCCGAGGACCTGTCGGCCGCCCTCGCCACCAACCCCCGCGCCGCCGCGTTCTTCTCCACGCTCGACTCGGCCAACCGCTACGCCGTGCTGTTCCGGGTTCACACCGCGAAGAAGGCCGAGACCCGCGCCCGGCGCATCGCCCAGTTCGTCGAGATGCTCGCCCGGCACGAGAAGCTGCATCCCTGAGACCCCACCCGGCAGGCTCCCGGGCCCGGCCTCATCCCACCTCCCGTCTCTCCCGGACCTCCGGCCGGTGCAGATGCAGGCCCCTCCTCCGGACAGCCGGGGGGGTCTCGGCGGAGTTGTGACTGTCGTTCGACACGGACACCGCGAGCTCGCCCGCCAGCCTGGCGTCCTGGAGCGAGCTCGTGATGAGCTCGATCAACTCGGAGGCGACGCCAATGAGCTCCTGCGAGCTGTAACCCTCGGTCAGAAGCTGTCGAAAGATGCTGCGCGCGATGATCCGGGGGCCTCTGGCATCGGTCCTCATGAAGCTCGACTCCTCTAGAAAGACAGAGGGCGGACCCGGATTTGTGATGCTCAGTGCGAGCCATCGGCCGGCAGGCGCGGCTCGGGGGAATCGTCAGAGCCACCGGACTCCCTGATCGAGCAGGTGATGAGCGCGATCAGCTCGGAGGCAACGTGGATGAGCTGATTCGGATCGAGACCATAGTCACGGAGCTGCTCGAACAGGTCGCGCGCGGGGATCCGGGGATCCCTGGCATCGGTTGGCATGGGCACACCTCTTGTTCCCCAGGGGTAGAGGGATGCGCGGGGCTCTGTGATTGTTCTCTACCCGCAGCTGCCCGGTGCCCCCCTGCCCCGCGTCCACCGGAGCGTCTACGATGGCCCCGTGGGTGGTGCCCCACCGAAAGGCTCCTTCTCATGTTCCGTTCGCCGCTTCGCGCCCCTCGTACCGCCGTCCTGTGGACTTCGCTCCTCCTGCTCGGCGCAACGCCGGCGCTCGCCCAGGAGCCCTCGAGGACCGCCGCGTCCGCCAGGCCCCCGGAGTCCGCCAGGCCCCCGGAGTCCCCCTGGGCCTACCTCACCCTGATGACCGGGCCCCTGGAGCGCGTCGAGGCCAGCTTCGCGGAGCTGCACGTTCCGCTGCCTCGCGTCCTCCAGCGTGAGCACCTCGAGCGGACCTTCGGCTTCATCGGCCCGGGGGGCCTGCGCGGCACGGGCTCGCTCGGGATGCGGATGGGCGCTGGCGAGCCCGGCTCCACCGAGGCCAGCGGCCACATGATCTTCCCCGTCCACCCGGACGCCGCGCCGCTGGAGGCCTTCACCTCCCGCGGGGCCAGGCCGCTCCCGGACTCCAACGACACCGTCCGCATCAAGGGCGTGTTCTTCCGCCGCCCCCCGGGCTTCCTCGTCCTGGGCCCCCATACCCAGGCGGACATCACCGGGTACGATCCGCAAGCCGACGAGGATCGCCTCGCCGCTCCCGGCGTGCTCGCCGAGATCGATGTGGACCTCGCCCGCTGGCGCAAGACGGACCCCTCCTCGTTCTACCGGATCCTCACCCAGAACGACGGCGAGAAGCCCGCCAAGGAAGACCATGTCTCGGCGCTCGGCCGCAGCATGGGAACGCGCATCTACGAGAAGCTGCTGGACCGCGTGCGCCTCACCTTCCTGGACGCCGGCACCGGCCTGCGCCTGCGCGTCGAGCTGGAGCCGCTCGCCCCGGGAGAGATCTCACCGCTCCCCAAGCCCGCCTTCCCCCGCGCGGCCATCGGCCGCGTCGACATCGCCTACGCCTCCGCCGAGTCCTCGCAATGGATGCAGGGCGTGACGGAGCAGTTCATGAACGCCGCCGAGAAGGACAACCTCTTCACCGATGAGCGGGGCACCAGCGTCGACGTCGAACAGGTGCGCGAGGTGCTCCGGGAGGCCTTCACGCTCTTCTGGTCCGCCGACGCCCTCTCCATCGCGGTGGAGCCCTCCAAGGGGAAGCTGCTCTAC